>JBAVQC010000372.1:0-17324 GCA_049693715.1 Acidobacteriaceae bacterium
GCCTGCCGCGCACCATCGTCGTCGATCTCACGGGCAAACTTCCCCCGGGCACGCGTCGCATTCGACTTACCACGAATCTGCAGATCTATTGGGATCAGGCCTTGATCGACAACGGGCCCGAGGCGCCCCAGTTGGTGCACCAGACGGATCTGCCTCTCGCGTCCGCACAGCTTGCGTTTCGCGGATACCCGGAACAGGTCGATGGCAAGACGCCTGGCGACTTGACGTACAACTATCAGCACATCAGCCAGACGGGGCCGTTTACACGGTCTCGCGGCAGCTATACGCGCTATGGAGAGGTCGCGCCGTTGCTTAAATCCGTTGACGAGTCGTTCGTGATTTTCGGCAGCGGGGAAGATATCGATGTGGAATTCGGCACCGCTTCCCTGCCCGCGTTACCGCGCGGATGGAAGCGTGATTATTTCTTTTCTGCCAATGGCTTTGTCAAGGATATGGACTTCTACGAGGCGAGCCCTTTCACGGTTGCTGATATGCCGTTCCACAGTATGAGCACGTATCCATACCCGGCAAGCGAGCATTATCCGCAAGACGAACGGCGGATGCGCTATGAGCTGGAGTGGAATGATCGCTTCGACTCCGGCCGCGGCGTGCAGCAATATGGATTCCACTACGAACCGCGCGTGATGGTTCCGCCTGCGCTTAAAAAAGGACAATGAACGGACTCACAGTTCTGCCCGCGGTTGAACTGCTGGCCATGCTTAGACGGAAACAAATTTCTCCACTCGAACTGGCTGATGAATACATCCGGCAGATCGAGCGTTTGAATCCGCAATTGCATGCGCTGGTCGACTTCGATGCGGAGCGGGTGCGCGCACAGGCGCTTGCATTGCAGAATGCCGGCGGCACCCGGGGTCCGCTTTTCGGGTTGCCCATGACCATCAAGGGATCGATTGCCACTGCAGGGCATCGGTGCGAGATTGGCAGCCTGTTGCATCGGGGAAATGTACCCCATGAAGACGCCGTGGTGGTGGAGCGGGCAAAAAAGGCCGGCGCGCTGATTTTGGGAACTACCAACTGTCCGGAGTTCCTGATGGCTTATGAGAGCGACAATCGAGTTTTTGGCCGCACCGCCAATCCGTGGGATACGGAGCGAACGTCAGGGGGTTCCAGCGGCGGCGAATCGGCGGCTATCGCTGCCGGGCTCTCCGCTGCAGGATTGGGTAGCGACAGCGGCGGCTCGGTGCGTGTGCCGGCTCACTTTACCGGCATCTGCTCACTCAAACCGACACCGGGCCGCGTTCCCAGCCGCGGTCATCTGCCGGCGTGCGACGGGCCTTTCTCCATCCTGGGCGCCATTGGGCCTATGGCGCGCACGGTCCGCGATGTCACACTGCTCTTCATCACCCTTTCCGGACAGGATGCACGGGATCCTGTGAGCCCACCGATTGAACTCAGAAATGAATCACTGGAAGATCTCAAGCGAGTTCCCATTGCTTTCTTCAAAGAGGATGGACCGGTGACCGCGGAGACTCGCGAGGCGGTGCGCGAGGCGGCGCGGATGCTCGAGGGCCAAGGTTTCAACGTGCGTCCTTTCAAGCCTCACGCGCTCGAAGAAGCACGCCAATTGTGGTGGAAGTTTTTTGTTCGCGGCGGGGCGATGCTTCTCGATCCGCTGGTGAAGGCACGGCATGCAGAGCTGAGCCCGACATTCCTGGATTTTCTTTCCATCGCCCACCGCGAGCCGCCTCTCTCGGCGGAGGAGTTGCTCTCGGCGTGGATGGATTTGGATCATGTGCGCCGCAAACTGCTGGCAGAGATGGAGAGCTTTCCCATTCTTCTTTGCCCGGTCTGCGCGATCCCCGCGTTTCGCCATGGGGAACGTAGTTGGGAGGTGGATGGGCGTAGGCTCGAGTACCTGGACGCTATGCGCTATACGCAGTGGTTTAACCTGCTGGGCGCACCGGCGGCGGTGGTGCCGGTGGGGCGATCTCCCGAAGGTTTACCGATCGGGGTACAGATTGCAGGACGCCCTTTCGAAGATGAGAGGGTTCTGGGTATTGCCGCTGCGGTAGAAGCGGCTTTTGGATATCAGCCTCCGCCGCTTACCGTCACCTGACAGCGTCGCTCTTGCTACTTCACGATTCGTGAAGTAATATCGGACTTGTGTACATCGTCACACGACGGCATCTGAACGAAGCCGCTCAACGCTATGCGGATGCGGCAAACGAAATCAGAGCCTGGGCAACGGTCGTCGAAGCTGTCAGATGGCACAACTTTTCTGAGGTTCGGAGCATGTTCACGGATGCCGATTATGTCGATGGGTATGTGGTCTTCAACTTCCGGAAGAATCGATATCGGCTTATCACTATCATTCATTTCTCCAGGACAAGGGATAAGAGGCAAACGGAAGGGCATGTCTATATCCGGTCATTCCTGACGCACAAGGAGTACGACGACCGGAAGAATTGGGATAGGAGGTTTGGAACGAAATGAGAAGACTTCTTGCAAACCCGGCAGAGATGATCGCCCACGGTGCTCCGCGCCTCATACACAACGATCAAGAGCTTGCAGCTTACACAGAGGCCCTGTTCGAGCTCACCGCCCTGGACAACCCCTCTCGCTCACAAGTGGAGGCCATCAAACTGCTGACGCTCCTCGTCGACAACTATGAGCGAACGCACTTCCCTATCCCAGCCGCGGATGCGATTTCTGTTGTTCGCTTTCTGATCGAGAAGCAGGGCCTGGCACAGCGCGATCTGGTGCCACAGTTCGGATCGGAAAGCGCGGTCTCGATGTTTTTGGCTGGGCAGCGCAAGCTCACCCTCGATCAGGTACGGAGGCTGAGTGCCCGGTTCAAGCTTCCGACTGATGTCTTCCTGGCATAGGGTCTGAGCGGTCGCGGGGCAACCAAGCCTAAGTAGTGATGTGGTGGCGAACGTCGGCTCCGCGCACCCAGAAAATTACATCTTCCGCGATGTTCGTCGCGTGGTCGCCAACGCGCTCCAGGTTGCGGGCGATCATCAGCGCGTGCAACGCTTGTGGAGTGGAGTGCGGCTGCTCCTTGATCAGGTTGGAAAGAGCGAAAAAAGCAGCGTCGTTGAGCTTGTCTACGTTGTCGTCCATGGTCAGCACAGAGGTGGCCATCTCGGCATCGGCCTCGATAAAGCCCTGCAAGGCTTTACGCACCATGGCCGAGGCCAGGGACGCCATGCGGGGTATATCCACGGGCAGATCTATAACCGGAAACGCCTGTAAATCGCGCACCCGGTCGGCGATGCTGACAGCCTGATCGCCGACACGTTCCAGATCGGCATTGATCTTGATCACCGCCAGGATGAAGCGCAAGTCGATCGCCATAGGCTGCTCCATGGCCAGCAAATCAAGCGCCATCTGGTCGATCTCACGCTCGAAGCTGTTAATCGAGATCTCGCTGCGAACTACCAGGTCGCAGAGGGAGATGTCGCGGACGCGGTAGGCCTCCACAGCTCGCTGGATCGCCTGTTCCGCCATGCCGGCCATGACCAGTAGGCGCTCTTTCAGATCATCAAGCTTGCGATGGAAACGAATCCGTGTCATCCAAACCTGCCTGTGATGTAGTCCTCAGTCCGTTTATCGGTCGGGTTGGTGAAGATCTTGTGCGTGGCGTCGAATTCCACCAGTTTCCCACTCAGAAAAAAGCCTGTATTTTCGGCAACGCGCGCCGCTTGCTGCATGTTGTGCGTCACGATCACAATCGTGTATTGCGACTTAAGCTGAAAGATCAAATCTTCAATCTTGGCAGTGGAAACCGGATCAAGCGCGGAGGCCGGCTCATCCATCAGCATCACTTCCGGGTCCACAGCGAGTGCACGCGCGATGCAGAGGCGCTGCTGCTGACCGCCGGAGAGGCTGGCGCCCGACTTCTTCTTGAGATCGCTCTTCACTTCCTCCCAAAGAGCGGCCTGCTGCAGCGAACGCTCAACTACTTCGTCGAGCACCTTTCGATTGCGAAACCCGTTGAGGCGGAGACCCGACGCCACGTTGTCGTAGATCGACATGGTCGGGAAGGGATTCGGCCGTTGAAAGACCATACCGATGCGGCGGCGAACCTCGACCGCCGAGGTTTGGGCGTAGATATCCGTCGGGCCCACGCGCACGGTGCCGGTGACCCGGCCGATGGGGTTGGTCTCGTGCATGCGATTCAAACAACGAACAAATGTGGACTTGCCGCAACCGGAGGGACCGATCAGAGCAGTCGCGTGGTTTGCCGGAATTTTAAGGCTGATGCTCTGAAGGGTGTGGTTAGTGCCATACCACGCGTTCAGATCGGATACTTCGATGCCTACACCCACTAGCTTGCCCCTTTCAGAGTTCCGCGACCCGCCACATACCTGACGAGTGCGACAGACACGACAATCAGCACGATCAGCACCAGCGCGCCCGCCCAGGCCAGACGGTGCCATTCGTCGTAAGGAGAAAGCGCATACACAAAAATCTGCAGCGGAAGTGCCGCGATCGGTTGATTTACGCTGGTACTCCAGAACTGGTTTCCAAACGCGGTAAAGAGCAGAGGCGCAGTTTCTCCTGCCACCCGGGCAAAAGCCAGCATGCAACCGGTGATGACGCCGGGCGAGGCGGTGCGCAAGGTGATGGAAAGAACCGAACGCCAGTTTGGCACTCCAAGTCCGAGTGCTGCCTCACGCACATTGAGGGGCACCATCAAAAGCATCTCTTCGGTGGTGCGGGTGATAGTGGGAATCATCATGATGCCCAGGGCAACTCCCCCGGAAAGCGCGGAGAAATGCTTTTGCGGGACCACGATCAGGGTGTAGACGGCGATGCCCATGACAATCGACGGCACACCATTGAGCACATCGGCAGTAAAACGAACCATGTTGGCCAAACGTTTGTTGCGGCCATACTCCGCGATGTAAATGCCGCCGGCAATACCGATGGGCACGCCCATGAGACTGGAAATCGCCAACAGGATGCCGGACCCCAGGATGGAATTCGCCATGCCCCCACCAACCTCGCCCACCGGTTTTGGTACCTGGGTGAAGAAGGCAACATTGAGCGAACTGGCGCCCATGAAGAGGAGATAGGCGAAGATGGCGATCAATGGCGCCATGACCAGGATGGTGCTGCCCACGGCAGCGACCGTCGCGAGGTGGTTCATGAAGATGCGTAAATACCGATTCGCCGCCCCCGCGCGCAAGGGAGGCGGCATGGCAGTGGTGGAAGCCATGGCTAAGTCCCTCTGACCGGCGCACCGCGGGTAACCGCCCAAACCAGTACCCGGGCCAACGCGTTCACAATGATGGTGACTATAAAGAGCGCCAGCCCGATTTCGATCAAGGCGCTGAGGTAAAGCTCGTCAGAGGCTTCGCTGAACTCATTGGCGATGACACTTGCCATGCTGTAAGCCGGCGCCAGCAAAGAGCGCACGATGTCCGGGCGGTTGCCAATCACCATAGTGACCGCCATGGTTTCGCCCAAGGCGCGGCCCAGACCAAGAATCACAGCGCCGACTATACCGATGCGCGCGTTGCGCAGTACCCCCATGCGAATCATCTCCCAACGCGTGGCTCCCAGGGCCAACACCGCTTCCCGCTGGGCATGGGGAACCGCCGACATGACCTCGCGGGTCAGCGAGGAGATGATAGGCAGAATCATGATGGAGAGGATCACACCGGCTGCAAACATCCCAATGCCGTAATTGGGAGGGGCGAAAATCCCTGTCCAACCCAGGATTTTGATGAGGAATGGGTTCACGTATTGGCGTAGCAGGGGAATGAGAACAAAAATCGCCCACAGGCCGTAGACCACGCTGGGAATGGCGGCCAGTAATTCGGTAAAGAACGCCAGGAATCCACGCAGCCAGGCGGGGCACATCTCGGTGAGGAAAATGGCGACGCCGACTGCCAGAGGTACGGCGATAATCAGCGATAAGATCGACGACACCACCGTCCCATAGATAAACGGCAGCGCGCCGAAGTTGCCATTCACCGGATCCCAGGCAGACCCGAAGAAGAACGAGATGCCAAATTTCTGAATACTGAGCTTCGAGCCCGAAATGAGCTCGACGAGGATTAACAGAACAATGGCGAAAATGCTGAGGGCACAAACCAGGACGAGGGCGCCGAAAGCGCGATCAGCAAGCGAGGAGTTGCCGCAGTTGAGGAGGTACGCACGGACGGGAGAGAGCGATGGCTCGGCCCCCGGAGAGGCACCACTATCTGTCCGCTGGGTCACGTCAGCCTGGCCAGTCACTCGCGGTACCTGAGTATCTGATTTCACCACTCATACCGTAGCGAGCTTCAGTGAATTTGAGGTTAAACGGGATACGGCCCAAACTCTTTTAAAATGAAAAAGATTTGGGCCATGGAATCGGCTTCACGGGAAATCTCTGCCGGTAAGAATAACATCAGCACCCGGATTTCCTGCTCCGCTGCGTTGGCCAGAGCCGCGTGTGCGCCTTTCTTTAAGGAAAGGCGCGTGGTGTTCGCCAACGCCACCAACTTCTACAGGCAGTTTGGGGGCACACGGCGGGCGCGTGTGCCAGACCCGCGTCACAGCTACTTAAGGGTATTGATCGTCGCGCTGACCTTCTGCGCAACCGAAGGGGGCAGGGGCGAATAGTACAGCGCACTCGCCTCATTTTCGTGCTGCAGCATCCACTTGAGAAAATCGATGATGACTTTCCCGTTGGTGGGATCCTTTGCAGGGGTGGGGATCAGAAGCCAGGTGAAGCTGGAGATGGGATAGGAGTTTCCGGGTGCGTTGGTAATGGAGACGCGATAATCAGCGGGCATATTCTTGACGCTCGCAGCCGCCTCCGACACCCCTTCGATCGATGCTTTGACCCAGCTTCCGCCGGCGGTTTTCACGTAGGCGAACGGGATCTTGTTTTGCATGGCGTAGATCAGTTCGACGTATCCGATGGCTCCGGGCGACTGACGAACGAAGCCGGCAACGCCTTCGTTCCCTTTAGCCCCGATCCCCCTGGGCCAGCTCGGCGCCGCACCCTTCCCGGGACCGCCTGCCCAGTCTTTGCTGACCTTGGATAGATAGTCGGTGAAGATATACGTGGTGCCGCTGCCGTCAGAACGGTGCACGACAAAGATGTCGACCGAGGGCAACTTGACTCCCGGATTGTCTTTGGCAATGCGTGCGTCGTCCCACTTGGATATCTTGCCCAGATAGATGTCAGCCAGAACGTCGGGCCCGATGCGCAAGTCACTTACGCCCTGCAAGTTAAAAATCGGCACGACTGCGCCAATGACGGTGGGGATGTGCTGAATCTTCACTTTAGAGGAGGCAAGTTGCTCGTCGGTCATCGGCCCGTCGCTGGCTCCGAAGTCAACCGTACCGGCGGTAACCTGGCGAATGCCCCCACCACTGCCGATCGACTGATAGTTGATCTGGACCCCCGGATGGGAGGCGCTGTATTCAGTAAACCACTTGGAATAAATCGGATAGGGGAAAGTAGCGCCCGCTCCATTGAGCTTCTGCGCATGCCCCGCGCATACCGTTGCGCCCATGGCAACGGCTAACAAGCAGATTGTCTTTCTCACGTTCCACCTCGGAAAAATTACCCTGATTCTCCGGGCCGCCCGTGAACGAGTCTTTACAGGACGATGAATAAGGCAAGAAAAGCTATCTCGGGTGGGCCACAAGCCTTTTACTTTTCAACAGCTTGCGGTGAGGCGAGCGGAACAGCCACAGAAGCCGGAGAGAGGGGCGGGACGATCACCCTGGGCAGGCGAAAGAGAAAGGTCGCGCCAAACCCGAGTTCGCTCTCGCAGCGAATGGTCCCACCGTGGGCATGGACAATGTGCTTGGCGATTGCCAGGCCCAGGCCGGTACCCCCCGATTCTCGCGAGCGCGCCTTATCGACCCGGTAGAAGCGCTCGAAGATCCGTGGCAGGTGTTCGTAGGCGATGCCGGGGCCAAAGTCCTGTACGTAAAATTCGATCATCGCCTCCTGCTCGCGAGCTCCCACCCGCACACGACCTCCCGCTTTGCCATATTTCATTGCGTTCTCCACCAGGTTTCCAAACACCTGGCTAAGCGCGTCGAGGTCCGCCATCACCGCTTCGTCCGTGGTATCGCCTACTTCCAGGGTCAAGGCCGAATCCAGCACCAGCCCAGCCAACGACGCCACGGATTCTTCGACCAGCGTGGAGGCCTGAATCTTTTGCAAGCGCAGCTTGTAGTCCCCCGATTCCACGCTCGCCAGGGCCAGCAGGTCTTCGGTCAACCGGTTCATGCGCGATGCGTTCTTGAGAATGATCATCAGGAACTCGCGCGCCTCGCTGCTGAGGGTATGGTCGTCCAGCAGAGTCTCGACGTATCCCGTAATGCAGGTGAGCGGGGTGCGCAGTTCGTGGGAAACATTGGCCACGAAGTCCCGCCGGGTGGTCTCAGAGCGTTCTTTTTCAGAAATGTCATGCAACACCGCCACGGCGCCCCCGCCGGGCATGGGAGCCGCGTTCACCTCAAAGATTTTTCCCGGGGCAAGGGAGATGGCGCGTCCCCGGCTGGCCTGGCGCTGGGTAAGCGCCGTGGCCACCGAAGAGAGCACTTCGGGATCGCGCACGGAATGCACCAGCGCTCGTCCCTCCTGCACCGGGCTGATGGCGATCCGCTGCATGACGGCATTGCACCAGCTCACCTGTCCCTGGGCATTGATGGCAATAACTGCCTCCTGCATGCTGTCGAGCAACGCGGTCAATTCGCTACGGCTGCTTTCAAGCGCGTGGAAGCTCTGCTCCAAGCGGCTCGCCGTCACGTCGAGCGCGTGAGCAACGGCAGAAATTTCATCCAGGTTGCCCTCTTCGACCCGAGCGGTGAGATCACCGGAAGCGATGCGATTGGCGAACACCACAATGCGGCTCAGGCGCTTCGCAACCCGCTGTGCCAGCACAGCCGCCAGCAGGGTCGCGATGATGAGCGAGAACAGGGATGCCATCACGATGCCGCGGCGCAGCACGTGCACCGGGGCCGCAGTTTCTGGGGGGGAATAGGATGCCAGGCGGACAACCAGGGGCCCGGCGGGGACCGCAACATAGTCCGTGCCTGCGCGGCGGTCATGTCCGAGGGCCTGGTGCTGAAACAAAACGGCCGCTACCTCGGGAGGCACTGAATTGGTTCCTGCCGCATTCCCCGAATTGGCCACCATCCGCCCCTGGGCATCGAAGATGCCCACTTCGACCTCAGCCGCGGCCGCATCGGTACGGGCTATCTGCTGCAAATCGGCGAGGGAGGTGGCAGCAGGGATATGCGTTGCCAGAAGCCGGGCTTCGCTGCCCAGGGATTCCTCTACCTGGGTACGCAGGGACTGCTCCATCACCTGGCGCAAGGAAAAGTCGAGTACCGTCATCCCCAGGAAGAGGACGACTACGAAGGAGAAGAATAGCTTGGTGAAGACTCGGCCCGTCACAAGACTATTCTCTGTCATAAGAGGCTAGGAACCCGTTTTGCGCGGTTCCTCCACCACCCGGGGAACTTCGAAACGATAGCCTGCGCCACGGACGGTCTTGAGATACCGGGGGCTCTCGGGATCGGTCTCAATCTTCTCACGGATGCGGCGCACATAGACATCGACCGAGCGCGGGGTGACGAAACGGGCATCTCCCCACACCGCGTCGAGCAGGTGGTCGCGGCTGAAGACGCGGCCGGGATGGCGGGCAAGGTAATCCAGCAGGCGGAACTCGGTTGCGGTGGTAGTGGTCAGTTCTCCGCGCACCTTCAATTGCATGGCGCTGGCATCGATGACGACCTCTTCGAAGGCAATGATCGAGGGCGCGGTAGGCCGCTCGAAGCGGCGCAGCACTGCCTTGACCCTGGCCACCAGCTCGCGGGTAGCGAAAGGCTTGGTGATGTAGTCGTCCGCACCCAGCTCGAGGCCGAGAACACGGTCATTTTCGCCCGCCCGGGCGGTGAGAAAGATAATCGGGATGGTGCTCAGCGCGGGGTTGCTGCGCAGGCGGCGGCATACATCCAGGCCGTCTCCGCCGGGTACCATGATATCCAGCAGAAAAAGCACGGGCGCCTGGCGCTCAGCGTCCGGAACCAGGTTGGCCGGAGTGCCGTAGACGCGGACGCCAAAACCGGCGGCTTCCAGATGATGTTGTACCAGGCGGGATATATCCGGATCATCTTCCAGGACGCAAATGGTCTGACTCAACTAGGTTCTCCCTCACGTTCAAGCCGCTTGCAGACACGGCCACGCTCAGTGGGGGGCCGATCAGCACTGCGCGGATGCGATAAGCGTAACCTAATGTGGGCAAAGGGAATGCAAAACTACGGTAAATCCTTAGCCGTTTCCCGGAATTCCGGCATCCCCCGTAAGAGCAAGTTCCGAAGATGCCACTCACCAGCTACGTTGAGGCAGTTGTAAAGTAGAACTTTGCCCCGTAGTTGCCTGCGGCCGCGATCAAGGACGGTACCCGTGTCACGTCCAGTCATATTGTGCATCGACGATGAAGATCTCGGTCTTGAGATCCGGAAAATGGTGCTGGAACGCGAGGGATTCACCGTCTTGACGGCGCGCGACGGGATGAGCGGCATTTCGGTCTTCGATTCCGAGCAGGTGGATGCGGTGGTTCTCGACTATGCCATGCCGGGCATGGATGGAGGCCAGGTGGCGGCCATCCTGCGCCAGCGCAAGCCGGGTATACCCATTTTGATGCTTTCCGCTTATGTCGCCCTTCCCGACGAGGTCATGCGGGTGGTGAGCGTTTCGGCCACGAAAGGCGACGGGGCGTTCACCCTGGTGGACAAATTAAAGGGGCTGCTGCAGGCAGACGCCCCGGACGGACGAGGCGGTGGCCGTTGAATTTACACCAGTTCCGGCAAATTCTGGTTATCACTGTGCTGCTTCCCCTGATCCTGCTGCTGCTGCTGGCCCTGGTGCTGGCCTGGCAGATTCAGCGCACCCTGCGGGAACAGCGCCGCATTGATCATACCGATCGCATCACCGCGCAGCTGAACGAGTTGGAGCGGCTGGTGGTCGATCAGGAGACCGGTCTCCGCGGTTACCAGCTCACCCGTGATGCGAATGCCCTGGAGCCCTACCAGAATGCGGAAGGGGCACTGCACGGGACGTTAGACCGCCTGCTGCTGCTGGTGAGGGAAGATCCGGACCAATTGCGGCGATTGCGCCAGATACGCGACAGCCATGAGCTTTGGATGGGATTCGCAGGGAGGGCGCTGGACAATTTGCGGGCAGGGAAAATATTCGGCGACACGGGGCTCGATCTGAACGGGGCTCAACTGATGGCAGCCTTGCGTACACAGATTGGCACCATGACCCTGATCGAAGTGAAACGCCGAGACCAGGAGGTTCAGTCGACGAATTCACAGGTTCGCACCCTGATGACGTTTCTGCTGGTCTCGTCGATTGGGGTGGGGATTGTCCTGGGCATTTTCACGCAAAGAAATATGAAGGAAGTCTCGGCTGCGTTTCGAACTTCACTGGAGGAAGCGCACCAGCGTGCGGACGAGCTGATTGAAAACCGGCAATGGCTGCAGACGACACTGGATTCGGTCGGTGACGCTCTGATTGCGTGTAACCAGGAGCGGCGGGTGGAGCTGATGAATCCGGTGGCCCGGCGGCTGACGGGCTGGTCGCTCGAGGACGCAAAAGGACGGCGTCTCGGAACTGTATTCCAAACGGTGGATGAGGAGACGCGGGAGCCGGTCGACGAGCAAGATGGCATCACAGCGAAAGGTCACTCCCTGTTATTGGCAAAAGACGGCGCGGAGTACTTGATCGATCAAAGCGCCGCCCCGATTCGCGACGCAAAGGGCGCGGTCGCCGGTGTGGTGCTGGTATTCCGGGATGTCACGGATCTACGCAAGAGAGAATTAGCCCTGATGGCGACCGAGAAGCTGGCGGTGGCCGGGCGCCTTTCGGCCAGCATTGCCCATGAAATTCATAATCCACTGGATTCCGTTGCCAATTTGCATTACCTGATGGAGAAAGAGTCCGATCCTGCTCTGACGCAGAGGTACCTTGCCATGGCTCAGCAGGAGCTGAACCGCACGCTGCAGATCAGCCGCGCCATGCTGGGACTCTATCGCGAGCCAAAGGCCCCGGTGGAAGTGAATCTTCGTGATTTGTTGCAAAGCGTGCTGCTACTGCTTGACCGGCAACTGAAGGACCAGTCGGTCACGGTGGAACGGAAGCTGAATGAAGACGCCTCCATTCAGGGCTTCCCCGGGGAATTGCGACAGGTATTCACCAACCTGATTACGAATGGAGCGGAAGCAGCAGGACCGGGTGGCCGGGTGCAGGTTCTACTCGAAGACTCGCACCTTGCCGACAGCCGGCCGGGCGCTACGGTGACGATTACGGACAGCGGCCGAGGTATTCTGGAGAGCCATCTGAACAAGATTTTCAAGCCCTTCTTTACCACCAAGGGCGAACTGGGCACTGGCCTGGGCCTCTGGGTCAGCCGGGGGATCGTGGAAAAGCATGGGGGAACGATCGAACTGACCAACAGCACAGATCCGGCGTTTCCCGGAGCGGCGGTGCGGGTCTGTCTTCCAGCGCTTGGGCCGGCCTCGGTCATGGCTCCGCGGCCGACGACCGTGGGCAATCACCACCCTACGGACGTCTTGCCAGAAAACGGAGACGCACGTAGTCAGCGGTCCAATGACCCTCGCGGTCACAAAGAGCTGGTTTGAGCAGGGTGACGACTTAGATGGACGCAACTGGAACCAGCGTCAGATCGTCCACCAGGCCGACTTCCTTCTGCACAAAGGGCTCGGCATAGCGAACGCCGCCCAGCAGGCCGTAGTGCCGGGCCAGAGAGAAGGTTCGCTCGCGAATTTCGTCGTGGGGCACAAAAAGGGCTCCGCCGGACGGCTGATCGGCGTATTGCGAGCGGTAGGCAAGCAAAGCGCGCAAACGCTGCTCGATGAAGGGCGTGATGTCGACTACGAAACTGGGCCGCGCATCCGCGTAAAGGCTGGCGTAGAGGATCTTGAAGGGCCGGAAAGGCGGGTCGCCGGTATCAATTTTGTCCAAGCCGGACAAAAAGCAGGCCTCGTAGCCAAGCCCCGAGGTGTTGTAGTGGTCCGGATGGCGCCCCTGCCAGTAAGGCAAAATCACTACCCTGGGCCGCAACTGGCGTAGCTTACGAACAATCTTGATGCGGTTGTCCCAGGTGTTCTCTACCCGGCCGTCGGGAATGTCGAGGGCTTCCCGCCACGCGACACCAAGAATGCGGGCGGCGTCTTCGGCTTCCTGAGCCCGCTCCCCGGCGGAACCGCGCGTGCCGGCCTCCCCCTGGGTCAGGTCCAGAATGGCCGTGCGCAACTGGAGCGAGCGCATGCGCAACAGGGTGCCACCGCAGGTTTGCTCCACGTCGTCCCGATGGGCGGCAATGGCGAGAACGTCAATAGGTGGTGTTGTTGGCATCGCTGGGCGAGTCCATGTAGGCCACATCGTAAGCCGTACCCACCACCGTCACCTGCGAGTTGTCGAGCGACGAGCCGTCAACAGTACTGTAGATGTACACTTGCCCGCCCTCGGCGGTGTAGACCTTGTGCAGGCTCAGCACCGAAGCGACGCCCGTGGCGTCCCCTTTGTAGGAATCAATCATGGTCACCGAGTTGTTCGCGGTGTTGAACATGGTCAGGCAACCAAGGTTGGTGGTGGCGCCCAGATGGTAGCGTTCGCCCTGAGTGCAGAGCTGGGATCCGATCCAAAGCGTGTTGTCGTCCCCGAAATTCATCCTGGTATGGGTCCCATCGGCGATGGAGTAGTTGCCGGTGATCTTCTGGGCGCCGAGATCAAGGATGGAAAGGAAGCCGGCAAAGAAACCGTCGGATTGCAGTTGCTGGCCGGCAAGGTAGAGGAGATTTCCGTTTTGCAGGGCGTTGGTGACCCCGGTGGGAACGGGGATGGTGGCCGTCACCGCGGAGGGCGCGCCCGGAGGCACCGGTGCACCGCTCTGGATGATGATCCCAGCCACGGGCAGAAAGCTGATGCTGGCCTGGGTACCGCCGCACTCCCGCCCGCAGTTCAGCACAAAAGCGGTGGTGCCATCGGCGGAGAAGACCGCCTTGGTCGGCCGGTCAAAGGTGCCGGGCACGGGGAGAACACAATACACAGGGATATTCTGCGGTTCACAATCGACCGCATTCGAAGGCGCTTTCTGATTCGTCTGCAGCTTGAAAACGCTATAAACCAGGTTGCTATCCTGCACGAAGGCTAACGCAGCCGATCCGCTGGGGTTGGTGGAGACGCGGTAGACGTTGGGCAAGTTCAACCCGTAGCTGGTACCCAGCACGCGATCCTGCACGGTGAGCGTGTGCGCCGTCTGGTTGGCCGCGAAGACATACCTTTGGTCGCGCGAGATATACACGGAGGAGGACTGGCCGGGCAAGGAAACGGTGGTGCTTTCCCTCTCGGTGGCGTAGTTCAGCAGAGCATAACTGCCGTCGCCGGCGCCATAGACGGCGCCCGCCTCCTCTTCCGGCATGTTCTGGATCGTGATCGGGTCAGCTCCCGAGTATCCAGCCAGGCTGAAAGAGGGAACACTGTTGTTAAAGCTATGGCGGATATCGTAAAAGGCGTCGACGATCTGGAGGGTACCCTTGGTCAACGCGCCCGGATTCTGGACGGCAATCAGAACACGGTTGAGGATCCCACTGGGGGGCAAAGGCCGGCCGCCAAAATAAAAGCTCTTGCCGCATCCGGCCAGAAGAATGAAAACGAAACAGGCTAGCGCAGAAAGGGCATACAAAGACCGGAGACTTCTTTTCTTCAACTAAGACCTCACCAGAATTCACCACGCGGCGGACATGCGGGAAAGGCCAAGTATAACAAAGCGGCGGCTGGCAATCGCGCCTCGGGTGGCTTAGCATAATTAGACTTGCCTTATGACGAATCGGCTCACTGAGATCTTCGGGACACGGAACGTACTGTGCGACGGGGCGATGGGCACCAGTTTGTACGCTCGCGGCATTTTCATCAATCGCTGCTACGACGAGCTCAACGTCTCCCAACCGGAACTGGTGCGGAACGTCCACGAGGAATACCTGCAGGCGGGCGCGGAGATCATCGAGACCAATACCTTTGGCGCCAATGCCCTGCGTTTGCAGCGCTATGGCTTTGCCGACCGGGTCGTCGAGATCAATCGGGCCGGGGCCCAGATTGCACGCAAGGCAGTGAATCAGCGGGCCGACAAGCAAAGCGGAAAGGCCTGGGTTGCGGGCGCTGTCGGCCCCCTCGGCGTGCGCCTGGAACCCTTAGGCAAGACCAGCTTAAGCGAGGCGCGGGAAGCATTCGCGGAACAGATTCGCGGCCTGGTCGAGGGCGGGGTCGACATGCTGCTGATCGAAACCGTTTCTGCGTTGAACGAGGCGGAGCAAGCCATCCTTGCGGCGAGATCGGTGGCCCCTTCCCTGCCGGTGCTGGTGATGGTGACGGTCGATGAGGATGCCAACTGCCTGGACGGCTCCAGTGCGGAAACGGCAGCGGCGCGGTTGACCGAGTGGGGCGCCGATGCGATCGGTTGCAACTGCAGCGTAGGCCCGGCCACCGTACTGACCGCGATTGAATGCATGGCCGGGGCCACCGACTTGCCCTTGATTGCCATGCCCAATGCGGGTATGCCACGGGCCGTGGAAGGGCGCAACATCTATCTCTGCTCGCCCGAGTACATGGCCAGCTTTGCGCGCAAGTTGGTTAAGGCCGGGGTGCAGTTTGTCGGCGGTTGCTGCGGCACGACACCCAGTCATATTCGATCCATGAAGTCGTCTCTGCGTGCGATGGGTGCGCAGGAGGTGGCTCATACCCAGGTGAAGCAGAGCCCAGCGATTTCCGAGATCGCGCCGGCTCCGCTGCGCGAGCGTTCGCGGCTCGGTTCGCTGATCGCCGGCGGCACGTTTGTCACCATGGTGGAGATGGTTCCACCCAAGGGCATCACTTGCGAGAAGGAGCTTGAGGGTGCGCGGATGCTGGTGCAAAATGGCGTCCACATCATCAATGTTCCGGACCTGTCTCGCGCCGCGCCGCGCATGAGTGCGCAGAGTCTGTGTATCCAGATTCAGCAGACAGGGATGGAAACGCTGCTGCACTACACGT
This sequence comes from Acidobacteriaceae bacterium, assembly GCA_049693715.1. Taxonomy (GTDB): domain Bacteria; phylum Acidobacteriota; class Terriglobia; order Terriglobales; family Acidobacteriaceae; genus PALSA-350. Next base: position 16,043 of record JBAVQC010000372.1, read on the forward strand.
GCCGGGACCGCAATTTGCTGAGCATCCAGTCCGATTTGTTGGGGGCGTCTTCCATCGGTTTGAAGAATATTCTTTGCCTGACTGGCGATCCGCCCAAGTTGGGTAATTATCCCGATGCCACCGCGGTGTTCGATGTCGATGCCATTGGCCTGGTGAATATTGTCCGGCGCTTGAATCACGGGTTGGATCTTGGGAGTAATCCGGTCGGGGTTTCGAGCGGATTGACGATCGGGGTGGCTGCCAATCCCGGGTTGCCGGACATGGACACGGAGATTCGCCGTTTCGCGTACAAGGTGGAAGCGGGCGCCGAATATGCGATTACCCAACCGGTGTTCGACCTGAAGCTGCTGGAGGCTTTTCTTAAACGCATCGAGGAGTTTCGCATTCCCGTGATTGCCGGTATCTGGCCGCTGACCAGCCTGCGCCAAGCCGAATTCATGAAGAATGACCTGCGCGTCTCCTTGCCCGACGAGATCATGGCGAGGATGCAAAAGGCCGACACTCCCGACCGCGCGCGCACGGAAGGAATACGAATCGCGCGTGAGATGCTGAGCGCGGCCCGGCCGATGATCCAGGGGGTGCAAGTCAGCGTGCCATCCGGGCGCTATGCGAACGCAGTAGAGATTCTTGAGGTGGTGGGAGCCGGCGTTGGCAACGTTTGAGGAATCGCTGAAACAGCTGGAAGGGATCGTCGCCCAGCTCGAGCGCGGAGATCTGCCGCTGGAAGACTCGATCAAGATGTTCGAGGAGGGCATGCGCCTCTCGGCGCAGTGCAAGCAAGAGTTGGATAGTGCGGAGAGCAAAGTACAGATATTGCTCAAGCAGCGCGACGGGTCTTTGAAGGCAGAGCCTTTTCCTCTAAAGTAAAAGTGGCCGCGCACAGCCGAGGGGGGCCAACGAGGTGCTTGGGGAGAAGGCCTACCCGACGCTCGGCGCCGCCTGTGCCGCGGAGGGACCAATTGACTTGGTGGACGTATTTCGCGCTTTCCCAATGCGTTCCGGAGATTGTCAGACGTGATGTGACCTCAAATCACCAAGCTGTGGTTGCAGGAGGGGGCTTGCCACGAGAAGCCCGTCCAGTGGGCGGAAGCCGGCGGCATTCTGGTGGTCATGGACCGCTGTATACATAAGGAGCACGCCCCGCCTGGCCCGCTAACGGAGCGATGGCGATTGGGCTTTTTTATAAAATTCAATAAAATTTGATCTTTTTTGCCTGTTTTGCAGATTTAGCGGCGGTTGCGCCGCTAAATCGTGTGCCGCAACTGCTACTCAATGAGCCTGT
>JBAVQC010000373.1:0-5343 GCA_049693715.1 Acidobacteriaceae bacterium
CCACTAGAGCTGCTGGGGCTTACAAATGTAACCAAGTAGTTGTATGGCCGCGTACATCCATTAGCCAGCATACTGCTCCCGAGGGTAATAGGCATGGAGCAGATTCTGTTGGAGATGTTCGAGCAGGCGCGGAAGCTGGTCGTGGACACCGATCGGAAGCTGGCGGAAGAAAACGATCGAATCCGGGAAAGGGAACGCGAAGCAAAGCTCCTGGAACTTTCGACCCAGATCGAGGCGGCGTTTGACTTCACCAGCAAGGAAAAGCTGGAACTCGATCCCCGGTTGGATATTCAAGACGGCAAACCTACCGTTGAATTTATCGTACGCAGCCTACGGGCAATTTTCGTGCTGTCACCTGAGGCGGAGGGTCATTGGACCCTGAACGCTCTGGAAGACGGGCGGTCCCCCAGTTCCCTGGGAGAATTTCAAGGTGGGACGAAAAGTGATGCCGCTTCGAGGCGGTTGGCCGCGGCCCGGATCGTGACTGCAATTGGGAACTGGGCGCAAAAAGGACAGCCGATGCCGGCAAAAAAACCGGTGCAATCGGAAGTATCAAGCCGGTGGCAAGACACCGCGGTACCGATCGAAATGCCGGAGCGCCGCGAACCCACCTACGGCACTATGGGCAAGTTTCTCGGCTATTAAGTTCTGGTATCGGTCCTGCTCCCCCAGCGGGCGAAATTCAGCCAGACAGACGTTCTCCCCCGCCGGGGAAATGTAGACAACTGCATTTCCCCGGGCTCCTCTCCTGTTCTGAAAGCACCCAATTTCGTCGCCACACTCTAGTATGGGTGGCGGAGGTATGGAGCGATGAACCTACGCCCGCCGGCGGCGGTCTTACTTCTATTGTTGGCCCTTGTTTCCATCCTGCGCGGAGCCGCGCAGGATGGAAAGCAGCAGCGCATAGCCGATCTGGCTTTCGAGGCAGAAATGTCCCACCAAGTGGGCGCGTGTCCTGAAGCGCTTGACGTGTCGGACCGCAACGTATGCCTGAACGATGCTCGAGACGAGACCTACAAAAACTACAAACAGTTTTTCGGAGCGTTGCGCGAGGCTCTGATCCAAAGCTCCCCCAACGACGACAACGCCCTGGCGCTGGACCGGACGGAATTGGTGTGGGAGAAATACCGGGTGACGGCGTGCGACGCAATGGTGAAGGTCTACGACCTGGGCACGATCAAGCATCCTGGATCGAGCGAGCCCAGCACGCAGACGCGCTGCCTGATCACGATCACGCGCAGCCGTATGCGCGATTTGAAAGAGTTGTACGCGGCAACGCTCTAACTTGTTTTTTTTGCGGTCGTGATCCACTGCCCTATCCTTCGCGTTGGTCTGCGTAGGATAGGGCGCCTGTCGTTCTGTTGTTCTAGCTGCAGCCGCTGGTGGAGCCGCAGCTCATGCACCGGTAACAGCTGCCGTTGCGGACCATGATGGCCCCGCAGGTGTGGCAACTGGGTGCGTCACCCATGTCGAGGTACTCCTTCATGGCGTCGGCGGCATGAAAGATGGGGGTTTTGCGGGTTTCGGGCAATCCGTAGATGCCGCGGTCCTCCACGCTTCCACTGGCCCCGCCCTGCGCAGGGGCGCCGGCTTCGGGTAGGATGCCGCTGCTTGGCGGCCTGGTTTCATACCTCACTTCATATCTTCCGGCTTCGCTCGGTGGTTCCTCGGCGGGGGACAGTTGCGTACCCGCGGTGAGGCCGGAGAACAAGCTCAATTGATGTCCGGAAAGGAACCGCAATTGGAGCCAGCGGAAGATGTAATCCATGATCGACTTGGCAAAGCCGATCTGCTCGTTGCCGGTCCAGCCGGAGGGCTCAAAGCGGGTGTGTGCGAATTTCTCGCACAGAACCTTTAACGGAACACCGTGCTGGAGCGAGAGCGAGACTGCCGTCGCAAAGGAGTCCATCAACCCGGAGACGGTGGACCCTTCCTTGGCCATCTTGATGAAGATCTCACCCGGTTGACCATTGGGGTAAAGGCCGACGGTGATGTAGCCTTCGTGGCCGGCAATGGAGAATTTATGGGTGAGCGAAGGACGCTCCTCCGGCAGGCGATGACGGACAGCGCGGGGCGGACCCTGCGTTGCTTCCGCTTCTTCGCGCTGCGCCGCGGCGGCCTGGCCCAGGGTGACAGCGTTGGCGATGGACGCAGAGAAAGCATTGGCAGCCGTGGCCACTGCGTTGGCAGTGACCTCGAGCCGGGCCGAGACCTTGTCTTCCAGCACCCGCAGGTCATCGGCGATGGAGCTGGTGTCCCCTTGCGCCATGGCGGTGAGAACGCGGTTGGCGGCGGCGCTGACGGCTACATCGGCGCCGGTTTCCCCACCTAGTGCGTTTTTAATGACCTTGGCCTTGTTGCCATCGGAGACGTTGAGCGGCTGGGCGCCCTTGGAGCCGTCGCGGTAGATGGCCACGGCTTTGAGGCCGAGACGCCAGGCCTCAATGTAGGCCTGAGTAATGTCGTCCAGGGTCGCGTCGTGGGGCAGGTTGACGGTTTTCGATATGGCTCCAGAGAGGAATGGCTGGGCCGCAGCCATCATCTTGATGTGGCCGGAAGATTGGATAGAGCGCGTGCCTTTGCTGGGCTTGAAGCTGCAATCAAACACCGCGAGGTGCTCGGGCTTGATGCCGGGCGCCCCTTCGATGGTCCCGGTGGAGTCGATGTAGCTGACAATCGAATCGACCTGGGGATTGGTGTAGCCGAGCTTGAACAGCGCCACAGGGACGGTGTTGTTGACGATTTTGATCATTCCGCCGCCCACCAGCTTCTTGTACTTAACCAGGGCAAGATCGGGCTCGATGCCGGTGGTGTCGCAGTCCATCATGAAGCCGATGGTGCCGGTGGGAGCCAGCACGGTCACCTGCGAGTTGCGGTAGCCGTGCTGCTCGCCGTGAGCCAGGGCCTGATCCCAGCAATCCTTGCTGGCCGCGATGAGCGAGGCAAGCTGAGGAGTGGTGAAGGGCTCGGACGAGTTGGCATGGCCGATCTTGTTTACCTCGGCACGATGCATGCGGATGACGTCGAGGAACGGCTCCCGGTTGACGTAGAAGCCAGGGCACGCACCTCCGCGTTGCGCCAGGCCGCCGTCAGCGTACTGAGCCTGCTGGCAAAGCGCGGTAGCGGACACCAACGCCGGCGCCTTCTCGGCGAGCACAGAGGACTGCAGGTAGGACTGACCGCACATGATGGCAGTCAGGGCTGCAGCGAAATCTCTGCCCGCGTCGCTGTCATAGGGCAGGCCCATCGCCATGAGCAGGGCGCCGAGGTTGGCATAACCGAGGCCCAACGGCCGGTAGTCGTGGGAATTGCGCACGATCGATTCGGTCGGGTAGCCGGCGTTGTCCACCAGGATGTCCATGGCGGTGATCAGGATGTCGATGGCATGGCGGTAGGCTTCCACGTCAAAGGCAGCCGCCGGGGTGATGAACTTGAGCAGGTTGAAACTGGCCAGGTTGCACGCCGAGTCATCGAGGAACATGTACTCAGAGCAGGGGTTCGAGGCATTGATGCGGCCCGAATTCTTGGAGGTATGCCACTTGTTGATGGTGGTGTCGTACTGCATGCCGGGGTCGCCGCATTGCCAGGTAGCTTCGGCGATCTTGCGCATGAGCTCGCGAGCCTTGAAGACTTTGGCTGGTTCGCCACTCTTGACCTTGCGGGTGGTGAAATCCTGATCCCGCTCGACGGCGCGCATGAATTCGTCGTTCACGCGCACGGAGTTGTTGGCGTTCTGGAAAAAGATGGAGCTGTAAGCTTCTGAGTCCGGACCGGAGCCGTCATAGCCGGCCTGCATGAGGGTCCAGGCCTTGAGCTCTTCCTTGGCTTTGCACTCGATGAAGTCTTCGATATCCGGATGATCGACGTTGAGAATGACCATCTTGGCCGCACGGCGGGTCTTGCCGCCGGACTTGATGACACCGGCAAAGGCGTCGAAGCCGCGCATGAAGCTGAGCGGGCCGCTGGCGGTGCCGCCGCCGGAAAGGGTTTCCGTCGATCCGCGGATGCTGGAAAGGTTGGTCCCGGTACCGGATCCCCACTTGAAGAGCATGCCCTCGGTCTTGGCCAGGGTCAGGATGGAATCGAGCGAATCGTCTACCGAGTTGATGAAGCATGCCGAGCACTGCGGACTGCGGTAGCCGGTGGCGGAGAACTCGACCGCGCAGGTGTGGGCATTCCAATGCCAGCTCTGGGCATCGGATTTTGGCTCCAGGCGGTCGCAGCCGACGTTGAACCATACGGGCGAGTTGAAGGCTACCTTCTGGGTCAACAGCAGGTGGACCAGCTCGTCATGGAAGACGGCCGCGTCCTCCGGGGTGGCAAAGTAACCTCCCGCGATCCCCCAATCGCGGATGGTTTCTGCCACCCGGGCGACTAATTGGCGCACACCAGTTTCGCGTGCACCAAACTCACCTTGTGGAGTGCCTACGTGACCGTGCAGGTACTTGGAGGCGACGATGTTGGTCGCGGTCATTGACCAATCTGCGGGAACCTCAACGTCTTTTTGCTCGAAGATCGTGCCCCCGGAGGCGTCGGTGATGGAAGCGGTGCGGCGCTCCCAGGTAACCTCGTTGTAGGGGGAAACGCCGGGCTTCGAGAACATGCGGGTGCAGTGCACGCCGGTTGTGGGCTCGGGCTTTGGCACGGAGTGGCTATAGTGGGCGGCCCAGCCGTTTGCGGCGGCGGAAGTTGCGGAATTGGTGGCCTCAGCCATAATTCTCCTCACGATTTTTAAAATTTGTCAGAAAAGCCGTTCCCGGGGCGCTCGTAGCGGCGTCTTGCAACAGGAGGTGAAACCGGCCTTCCTGGAATTACTGATCAACCCAGGCTGTGGCGGACAAAACATCCAAACAACGGCGAACCGTCAGATCAAAGTAAAGCCGTGAGATGCGAAAGTACCGCTCTCCATGGCGTGTGTCAAGCCAGAACCACTATATCTAGTAGTTTATATGCATATCCCCCTATCTTGGTTCCAAAGCCGAACAAACGGCTGTGGAGAACGCTGGACGGCCGGTCTGGGTGCGGGTCTTGTCGGCGTTTCCAAGCAACTGAGCGCGTGGAACGATCAAAAGGCGTACCTCAGGGGCTAAAGCCCATCGAGACTTGCTCCCTCTGTGGCTTGATAGCGTGTGTGAGAGCGCGAAAACGAATCGCAGAACTGAAACAGGCCCGTAGGGCCGGGGCCAAACATCAGCCCTGCCCGGAAGGGCTGGGAGACAGATACCCAAGATTTTGGAGCGCCGGAGGTGCGGCACTCCATTCATCCGCCGGTGCCGCGCCTCCGGCGCTCGGAGGGCATTCGGAAATCATCAGCCCTGCCCTCCCGGGCTGGGCTGACGTTTG
>JBAVQC010000374.1:0-40957 GCA_049693715.1 Acidobacteriaceae bacterium
GGTCAGTGCCGAAACCGTGCTCCAGTTTCGCCTGACGAAGGGCATTCCGACAGGGTCTTAGCAGAGAGCCGGGCCTGAAAGGTTTCGTATAAAAGGCTGTTTTTGTATGGGTGTCGGTTACTAAAGCCATGCCTTTCGCCGTCTCTTTTGGGTAGGCGGAAAGCCATAGGCTTTATTTCCTGCGAGACTAACGGGAGAATAAAAAATATGGCGGTGCGACCCGGTGGAGAATATGCTGGCAGACCACTCCATGTCATCTGGCTGCTTGATTGTTCTGGATCCATGGCCATCAGCGGGAAGATCGAGGCCCTGAACAATGCGATTCGCGAGGTTGTCCCCGCCATGCGCAAGGCAGCGGAAGGTAATCCCGAGGTTCAGTTCTACGTGCGCGTGATTCGCTTCTCCAGCGGAGCCAGCTGGCATATCGCCGAACCCACCTTGCTCTCGGACTTCAAATGGGTCGATCTACATGCGGAAGGAGAGACCGACCTGGGACAGGCATTTGCCCTGCTGGCGGAAGAACTGAACAAGATGCCGCCGGAAGCACGCATGCTGCCGCCGCAGATCGTGCTCATCTCCGACGGCAAACCTACGGATGACTGGAAGGGCGCACTGCAGGCCCTGCTCAACCTCCCCTGGGGCCGCCGGGCAGTTCGGCAGGCCATAGCCATCGGTCAGGATGCCGACCAGGAAACGCTCCGCAAATTCGTCGACAATCCGGAAAAGCCGGTGCTGCGGGTGGATAACGCGGAGCAGTTGGTACGGTACTTCCGCTATGTGTCCACTTCGGTAACTGCAACACCCCCGGGCAAAGACCCGGCGGCGGTTCCCGCAGTGGCGGCGCCGCCCACCGACGACGATGCCTGGTGAATATTTTGTCGGCCGCGAACACAAATACGTTGTCGTGGCTGAGGTGAAACAATGAGCTGGAAAGTAGCCCACGCGTGCGTACGAGGCAGCTCCCATCAGCGCTCCGGACTCCCCAACCAGGATGCCGTGCAGTCCATCGTCACTCCAGCTGCGCAAGGAACCGTGGCGGTGGCAGTTGTATCCGACGGCCACGGAAGCCCGCAGCACTTCCGCAGCCAGATTGGCTCCTCGCTCGCCGTGAGCACCGTGGCCGCTACCCTGCAAGGATTCCTTCGCGACTCCGTGGCTCTCAATGGCCAGGTGCCCTTTGTCCCCGAACAAGTGCATGAGCTGGAACGAAAGATTGTGAGTGGATGGCTGGCCGCCGTCCAGTCTGATCTCAACAACAATCCTTTTACCGAAGCTGAGCTAACCGCTCTGGAAAGCCAGGAAGGAGCAGAAGGCCGGGCGGCGGTCGTGGCCTCGCCGGAGCTGGCCTATGGAGCGACTCTTCTCGCCGCCGCTGCAACCGACAGAGTATTGCTCTATCTCCAACTCGGCGACGGCGAGATCTTGAGCGTCACTGCGCAGGGAACGACCACGCGTCCTTTACCCCCGGACGATCGGCTGATTGCCAACCAGACGACCTCTTTGTGCCAACCGGAAGCCTGGAAGGACTTTCGTTCTGCCTGGGTCACCAACGGGGCGCTGCCTTCGCTCGTCCTGCTCTCCACCGATGGCTATGCCAATTCCTTCCGCTCCGACGAGGATTTTTTGAAGATCGGGCAGGACTACCTGGAGATTATTCGCGAGCAGGGCATCTCCTCCCTGGCCGAAGAACTGCCTGCCATCCTGACCGAGGCTACGCAGCAAGGGAGCGGTGACGACATCACTCTGGCCATTCTGCAGGACGACCTGAGCGCTGCAGGAGCCACCAAAGCGCCGCGGCCCCTGATGACCCCCGCCTCAAAATCAGCGTTGATCGAACAACTCAAGGCACGTCACAGCAGCCAGCAGCATAAGTTGCAGGAATTAGCGGTCAGCGTGGAACAAACGCGCAGGGACAACCGGCGCCTGCGTAATACCGTGCTCTTGCTGGTGGTTGGTGTGCTCGCGATCGTGGTCGCGGTCTTTCACAGCAGAATTTTTCCTCCTTCCCCAGCGCGGCCGCCTTTGCCCCCGGTAACGGATCCGGCGCCCGCAAGCAAGAAGCCCGTGGCTGCTCCGGCCCACAAACAGCTGAACGAGGAATGGACCTTGCAGTTGAATGGCCAGGAAATCCCGCTCAGCAAGGGATCGAACATTCCTGCCAACCTCGTTCATCCGGAAGCAAAAGCGGGTGAATATCCCAAAGATTATGCCCAGGTGGCATGGGATCCCGACAAGCATGCCATGGTGCTGATCAACGGTTCCAAGGATAAGTGGAGCGCGAGCAACGGACAAAAGGCCAAGGTCAACGAAGAAATCAAGCTTGGCCAGAAGCCTTTCACCATTCTCTTCACCCCCAAGATCAAGGGAACGTTGGGGCCCGCCGTCGAGGCCGCAGCGGGATCGGTTCCCCAGCCGTGAAGCGCCCATAACCATGGACGCAATGTTGAAGCGGGGCCAGGTGCTCATCGCCCGTAATATGCAATCCGCCGCCGTGATCGAAGATACCCTGGGGGAAGGCGCCCAGGCTGAGGTGTACCGCGCGCGCATCGGCGACGCACACTATGCCCTCAAGTGGTATCGGCCGGAGTACCTGGCCGGAGACCGGAGACTGTGGGAGCGCCTGAAGGTAGCCATCAACAGCGGATCTCCCACAGAGCAGTTCTTGTGGCCCTTCGACCTGGTTTCCTATCCCCGCACCCAGGCTTACGGCGGATATCTGATGCCCATCAAGACCCCCGACTTCGTTAGCATGGTCGACCTGATGCGCCGCCAGGCGGAGCCCTCGTTCCGGGCGCTCACCATTGTGGGCTTCCGCCTCGCACACAGCTTTCTCAAGCTCCACGCTGCCGGCCTGTGCTATCGCGACATCAACTTCGGCAACATATTCTTCAACCCCGACACGGGAGACATTCGCATTGCGGACACCGACAATGTGGATGTGAACCTGAAGCCGGGCAGCATCAAGGGGACGCCTGGTTTCATGGCTCCGGAAGTGGCCACCGACCTGGTGGAACCGAACGCGGCCAGCGATCGCTTTTCGCTTGCGGTTTTGCTCTTCTTCATTTTTGTGATTGGTCATCCCTTGAAGGGCAAGCGGGAGCTGGCGTTGCCCTACGAAGCATCCGACCCGGATCAATCGCACCGGCTCTGCGCGCTCGATCCGGTGTTCATCTTCGATCCCGATAACGATTCCAACCGCCCGCAACCTGGGGTACATGACAATCCGCTGAGCTTTTGGCCCATCTACCCCGGCTCGCTGCGCAAGCTTTTCATCCGTGCCTTCACTGTGGGCCTGCGCGACCCGGACGCCAGGGTGATGGAGAATGAGTGGCGCAAAGAGATGTGCGCGTTACGCGATGCCATCTTTCATTGCCCGCATTGTGGCGCGGAGAACTTCTTCGATCTCGAGCAGTTGCGGCAAAGAAAAGCGCTCGATCCCTGCTGGGGTTGCCAATCGCTGCTCAGCAACCCTCCCCGCATGCGCATGGGCCCAGAGCACGGCTCGCACCTGGTCATGCTAAGTCACGGCGCGCAACTCTTTCCTCATCATCTGGAAGGGGACACGTATAACTTCAGTACGCCCTTGGCCGAGGTGATCAGCAAACCGTTGGGATTGAGAAATCTCTCCTCAGACCGCTGGAGGACGCGAAACCAGAGCGGTTCGACGATGGAAGTGAAGTGCAACGAGGTACTACCGCTCACGGACGATTGCCACGTCCATTTTGGGAAAGCCGAGGCCGATGTCCGTATCCGTTAAGACTTAAGGGTCCACCTGCGTCATTTAACGCCATTTTTTATACACAAGTCCAGTTTTTGAGCATACTCTTAGCACGTTGCCAAACGTGATCTCTTCTGCTCCTTCCAGGAAGCTCTAGCGACCCCATTGTCATCGTAACTTGCTCTTTTTTCGTTACTTCGCACCGATGGCGAGTTAACTCGGGAGTGCTTGCTTTCTCGAAAGGAAGTGTCCGTATGGCCGTATTCCTGATCAATCCCAGCGATCATTCTTTTGGTACTGCGGTGATCACGCCGCGCTGGCTGTATGTTCTGGCTGCGGCTACGCCGCTCTCGTATGGCGATCCGGTCATCGTCGACGAGACGCTGGAAGCGCTGGTGCCTTCGACCATCCAGAGTGGAGACTTTGTCGGCATCGGTATTCACACCGGGAACGCATTGCGCGGCTACGAGGTTGGCCGCCTGGCGCGGGAGCGCGGCGCCTGGGTGGTATATGGCGGCATTCACGCGACGTTGTATCCCGAGGAAGCACTCGAGCGTGGCCACGCTCACTCCGTGGTCAAGGGCGATGGCGATGTGATCTGGTCCAAAGTGTTGCGGGCCTGCATGCAGGGCGCGCCAGACCAGATTTACGAAGGTGGCAGAATCGATGCGGATCAGTTCGTTCCTGCCCGCTGGGACCTGTTACCCCCCGATAAATACATGTGGGCATCGGTGCAGACGGTTCGCGGCTGCCCCAAGCATTGCTCTTTCTGCTCCGTCTGGCGCACCGACGGCCAACGTCCGAGGCAGCGGGGTTTTGAGAGCGTCATTGAAGAGATTGTCCAGTTGCGGCGTAAGGGCTTCCGCTATATCGCCCTGGCGGACGACAACTTCTATCCCGTGACGTTAACCGATCTGCGGCTCGCCCGTGAACAGAAAAACTACGCCAAGCTGGCCGAACTGGAGCAGATCCGCAGCGACAAATTCGCGCTGATGGCGGAGCTGGCCAAGCTGCCGAAAAACATGGTCTTTTTCACCCAGATCACTATGGAATCCGCGGAAGATCCGGATTATCTCGATGCCATGCGGAAGGCCAACATCAAGGGCGCATTAGTCGGGGTCGAGGCCGTGACTCCGGAAGGCCTGAAGTCAGTGTTCAAGGAGTTCAACCTGTCGGGCGAAGGCCTGGTCAAGCAGCTCCAGACCTTCCGCACGCATGGGCTGCACATGTTGGGGTCGTTCATCTTCGGGCTGCCTTCGGATAAGCCGGACACCTTCAAAGCCACGGCTGATCTCGCTTCCCGCGCTGGGCTCGCCTTTGCCCAGTTCGTGATGTTGACGCCGTTTCCCGGGACCGTAGATTTTTTGCGTTGGGAAAAAGAGCAGGAGAAGACTCCGGTCTACGTCGAGGGCATTCCGGTGACGCGATTCTGGCTGATTCCGGCCGCGATCCGTCCCAAGATGTTCATGCCCCATCCCCTCATGAGTTCACAGGAGATCAGCAACCGGACCCAGGGTGTGTGGGATCGTTTCTACAGCTTTGCTTCTGTCTGGAAGCGGTCCGAATGCACGCCAACCTTTCGCTCCCGGATTGCCTTTGTGTTCCTTTCCAAGCTTTACCGCAAAATGTATGCGGGCACCGGGATCAGCACCGACAGCGCGCGGCGGAAGAAGGCAAACTCCGGCGCCCGCTGGTTGTCGCGGTACACGCGGAAATTTTTCACCTCCGAACCCATGCCCGATCTGGCCATGCCGGTCTGGGCGGCCCGCGCCCCGGCGACGGTCATTGGTCCGTTCCCGGTTCTGGAGTAGGCGCAGAAAGACTCTTGACGAAGGGCACGGCTTCAGCCGTTCGCGATGAGCAGTCAGCCGTCCCTGCGGGTCTGGCTATACGGCTGACGCCGTGTCTTTCGTCTGGACTTCGTGAGCCTGTGAAGTCGAGCCACAAATTGCGCCGTCCTACGGTCAAATGCGTCTAATTAACCAGGTAAAATAAAGCTATGCGGCGCAGGCTAACTCCTTTCGTTCAAGTCGCGTTCGGTCTCCTGGTATCCCATCTTTTGCTGGCCCAGCACGTCGGCCTCAGCGGGCAGGGTCGTGTCGGCCTCGGCCCGTCATACCCAAATCCCTCGCGCACCGGTCTCCCGTCAAGCCCGATAGCTCTGCGCCCGGGGGTACGCTATCCCACCTTGCCGATTCATGAAGGACCACACCCACCCGCCGCGGCCGCAGGCCCGTCCCATCGGACTGATGACGGCCGGCGTGGCGGCGACTATCGTAACCACACCCCTTACATTTACACGGGACACACCTGGTTGAATCCGCTTGGCTATGGTTCCCCAGTGGCATACGGTGGACTTCCGTACGCGGGGCAGGATGACGCCGGCGGCGGCCCACAACCCGGCCCGCAGGAATCCAGCAATGTTGACCAGCCGCCGACAGATCACGCGACGGAGCCTCCGGGCCCGCAAGTGGCTGACAACGCCCCTCCGGCCTTTCGCCCCGCGTACCAAGGGGAAGCGGTCGATGCACCCGTCAATCCTCAGCCCGCCACCAGGTTGATTTTCAAGGATGGCCGCCCGCCGGTTGAGATTCACAACTATGCACTTACCGCCAACACGCTGTATGCCCAGGACGGTGATTCGCGCCAGGAGATTCCGCTCTCGCTGCTCAACGTACAGGCGACGGTTGAAATTAACCGTGCGGCCGGGGTCGATTTCGCGCTGCCCACCAGCCGTTAACCTCCCCGAAACAGATACGTAGCTGCTGTTGTGTCTTTCTACAACTTTCGTAAGTACGCAAACTGTCTTAATCTGCAACCTTTGTGCGATCATATTGAGCTTCCGCAGATGCTAGCCTTGCTCTGCCATGAAGCAACAAATTCGCCTTATCGCATGCTCAATGCTCCTCCTCAGCCCGGCCGTCAGCCTGGCTGGCAAGAAGCCTGCTCCCCAACCGCAGGTCAGTCCGACGAAGATCACAGCGGACGCAGCGGCCTTCCTGGACAATGCTCTCGATACCATGCGGCAACACGCCCTGCATGGACAAAGCGTTGATTGGACTGCGGTGCGGACAGAAGCCTTCAAACGCGCTGGCGGCGCCTTCAATCCCATCGACACGTACCCGGCCATCTACTGGGCGCTGGTACAACTCGGTGATCCGGGTGCCCACCTTCGCTTGCCCCCCGGTCTTTACCCTGACCAGATCGCACTGCTGCAACAGGCGGAGCACGACGCGCTGAACAATGCACCGGCCGCGTCGCGGGAGCAAACCTCCATTCCCACGCCCTTTACCAGCCGCCGTCTGCCCGAAGGGCATATCGTAACGGTGCAAGGTAGAAATTTGGGCTACGTCGTACTTCCCCGTTGTTCGGCCAAGGATAACGACGGCCTGCTACTGTATGCGGCCGACGTGCGCCGCATCCTGACGGATCTCAGCGCCCAAAGCCCCAAAGGCTGGATCGTTGACCTCCGCGGCAACACCGGCGGCAACATGTGGCCGATGTTGGCCGGCATTGGACCGATTCTAGGCGACGGCAGCGTGGGCTCGTTCGTGGCCAATGACGGAAACGTAAGCTGGTTCTATCAGGATGGCAAGACCGGCACGCGCAATCCCGCCGGCCTGGAAACAGTTTCCCTGACACTGCAGGAGGAGCCCGTGCTCCAGACCCCATCGGTGGCCCCGGTCGCCGTTCTGGTGGACAACAGCACCGCAAGTTCTGCCGAAGCGATCACCATCGCCTTCCACGGCCGGCCCTCGACCCGTTCTTTTGGAAGCCGTACGGCGGGCAAGTCGACTGCCGTGCAGCCCTTCAAGCTGGATGACGGTGCGGAACTCTACCTCACCACGGCGATCGACGCCGATCGAAGCGGCAAAGCCTACCCCGATGGCTTTACCCCCGACCAGGTCATTTCCTTCAACGGTGGCAGCATGCCGCTCGAGAACAACGACCAGGTGTTGGTGGCGGCACAGGTGTGGCTGGTGGCAAGCACCACCACGGGAGCGCCACAGCCGCCGGCAACCCTCAAGACCAAGCTGCGGCGTAAGAAAGCCGGAGCTCCGCAGAACCTGGCTTCTACCCCGGCGCCCGCGCCACAGCCGAGCAGTGCGCCGGCGGTTGCCGCGGTGCAGACCCTAGCAAGCGCTCCAGTGGTGCCACCTGTAGAAGCTCCGGCTTCTACTCCCGCTCCGGCAATTGCCGCGGCTCCTGTTCCACCGGTTGTGACTCCTGCTCCACCGGCAGCAGTTGCCGTGACTCCTGTTCCACCGGCAGCAGTTGCTGCGACCCCTGTTCCAGAGACAGCAGTTGCTGTGACCCCTGTTCCAGAGGCAACCGTTGCTCAGACCCCGGCACCGGCTCCGTCTGCAGCGGTTGCACAGACGCCAAACAGCGCTGACGTCGCAACCCCTATCCAAGCCATCGCTCCCCCCCCGGTCCCGGTAATCCCGGCTCCGACCAGCGCTCCGGCGATGGTGGCCAGCACCACCCCGGCGGCCCCGACGGCACCTCCGGCGCCTAAGCCTAAAGTCCAGCACAAAAAGGTGGTAGTGCACGAGGGCAGCTAATCAATTAGTCTTACTTCATCGACGTTCTCCCCTCTGGGGAAAGGTGCTGGAAAGTGCACCTGGACGGCAGGCGCACCCATCTAAGGTGCGCCTTCCTATTTATAGTGAGACATGGCGAAAGTCATGTCCCTGTTCAGCTCGGATGAGGGCGCGGCGGACCGGTTGATACCACGCTGGATTGTGCTGCGTGCGCTGGGGCTGATCTACTGCTCGGCATTCGTCTCTCTCCTGTTTCAGATCCGCGGATTGATCGGGCCTCTCGGCATCCTGCCCGCGAACCGGTACCTGGCAGCAGTTGCCCAATCGTTCGGACCGGTGGTGCGGGTTTGGTTCGCGCCCACAGTGCTGTGGCTTTCCAGCGGCTTACACATGGTGATGGCGATATGCTGGCTGGGCCTCGCCGCTTCCCTGCTTCTCACGGTCAATATCTGGCCGCGAGCCATGCTCCTGATCTGCTTTGTGTGCTTCCTTTCCTTCGTCAGCGCAGCCCAGGACTTTTCCGGCTATCAATCGGACGGCATGCTGCTCGAAGCAGGATTTCTCGCCCTGTTCTTCGCTCCGCCGGGCCTAAGGCCGGGGCTGGGCTATGATCATCCACCTTCGCGGGCCAGCTTGTTTCTGCTGCAGTGGGAATGGTTCCGCATCTACTTCGAATCGGGCCTGGTGAAGCTGCTCAGCGGCGACACAGAGTGGCGCCATCTGACCGCGATGGACGAGTACTACCAGAACGGTCCCCTGCCCACCTGGATCGGCTGGTACATCCAGCATTTGCCTCACTGGTTCCATTGGACGACGGCTCTGGCCACCCTGGTGATGGAACTGGCCATCGTCTGGATGATCCTGCTTCCCCGCCGCTGGCGCATCGTCTGCTTCTTCATCGTCACCCCGTGGGAAATCGGCGTGATCTTCACCGCCAACTACACCTTTCTGAACTACCTGGTTCTGGCGCTCGGATTTCTTTTGCTGGACGACGGCTTCTTCCGCCGCTGGATAAAAATGAAAGCGGAGAGGACGAAGCCAGCGCGCCAAACGCTCGAGAATTTCGGGGTCGCGGTCAGCGCCGTGCTGCTCAGCCTGGTAGCTTATGTAACCACCGTAGAACTCATCTCCATGGTCTTCGGCCGGCTGCCGTTGCCCATGCAACCGGTGACCATGCTCGAGCCACTCCGCATCGCCAATCAATATGGCCTGTTCGCAGTGATGACCAGAGGCCGTTACGAGATCGAGTTTCAAGGCTCCCGCGACGGCCAGGAGTGGGTCTCCTATCCCTTCCGCTTCAAGCCGCAGGCGCTCCATGATGCTCCCGGCATCTACGCCCCCTATCAGCCTCGTTTTGAGTGGAATCTATGGTTCGCTTCGCTCGGCTCCTGGCAGCAGAACCCCTTGGTTCCCCGGACCGAAGAGCGACTCCTGACCAGCGACCCTGATGTCCTGGAACTCTTTGCCGCCAATCCCTTCGCCGGCTCTCCTCCCCGCCAGGTGCGCGCCGTGCTTTGGCAATATTGGTTTACTTCCATGGAGCAAAAGCGCACCACGGGCGATTGGTGGACGCGAAAGCTGTTGGGGGTATACGCCCCGGTGCTGGAACGCGATGCTGCGGGTGGGGTCACCATTGTTGCTATGCCCGATACGCTGCCCACCCACGACTAGCCGGGGGAAAAGCGCGGTCAAGCTAAAATAGAGGGCAGGACAGATATGTTTTCTCCGCTTTCAACCCGGCGCAGGTCGGTGAACTCAACCTTACTATCAGTCGCCGCACACGCGGTCGCGGCCGGGTTGGTGGTATTGAGCCTGCGCATGCACCCGGTACAGGTTTTTAGTCTGCCCGGCACCGATCTGGGGACCCGGGTCGAACTTACCTATATGCCTGGCCGCGCACCTGCCCCGGCGCTTCAGCCGCAACGTAAGGTGAAGCCGAAGGCTGTTTCCGGGCCACCCATTACCCCGGTACCCACAGTGGCAAAGGCTTCGCCGGATACCCTCCATCTGCCACCGGTGCCGCACCTTACGGTGACTGAGGCTGCCCCCTCCTCCAATGTTTCCTCGCCGGCATCCGAGATTCCGGATTCCAGTCGCGGCTCCGACTCGTTTGGCTCAGGTTCGATACAGATTGCCCTAACAACCTACTCCCCCAGCCCGGCCCCCAACCTGTCGGCGCTTCCCCATGGGGTCCAGGGCGACGTGGTCGTCGACGTCACCATCGATCCGACAGGAAAGGTCGCCGAACTGGCTGTTCTCCATTCACTTGGATACGGCATTGAATCCAGCGTGATCGGCACGTTGAAGACCTGGACCTTCCGCCCCGCGACCAGGGACGGCAATCCCATCGCCAGCGTTCAGGAGTTGCACTTTCATTTTGGCCCGGTCTAGCAGTACATCCTGAGTAAACCCCCGTAAAAAAGCACAGTAGCGGAAGCAACCGTTTTGACCGCCTGTTCATCCATTTGTCCATTAGATACATCGAGAGGGTAACTGGGCCTTTGAGGATGAGTGCGCGCATACTTCTGGTGGATGATAACCATATCCAGTCGGCCACCCGCCGGGCGATTCTGGAGGGAGCGGGCCGGGAAGTCTGCGTAGCGCATCAGGGTCGGCAGGCACTGGAACTACTCAGTGAACCGGAGACTGGGTCGCCCCTCGGCTTAGTGATTACAGATCATCTAATGCCGGTCATGGCTGGGCCTGAATTTGTGACTGAGTTGAGGCGGCGCGGCGATACGCTACCGGTGATCGTGCTGAGCGGCTTGCCCGATGCCGAGGCCGCCTATCAAGGCCTGAATGTGGTTTTCCGCCTCAAGCCCTTCGACCCCGACGACCTCATACGGCTCGTTCAGGACCTGCTCGGCGAACGCATGCGCCGCTCCGCATAAACAATCAGGAGAACCGGCAGGTTTCTCACAAGGCTGTTCTGGAGCTCTGCTGGACGCAATGGGCCTCCACTATGAGGACCACTGAGTAACGGATGCTGCTGTTTGCCGTTAGCCGCCTGCCTCTGCGACAATTGAGAAGGATTTGTGACCCTCTCATGCCGGAATTTGGAAGCTTTTCTCTTCTCCTCGCCCTAGTCCTGAGCGGCTACACCTTGATGGCGGGCGGAGTTGCGTTGCGGCAACTAGCCTCCGGATATCGCGGCCCGATCTCCGCCGACAGGCTAGCGGAAACTGCCCGGAGAGCCGGCATCGGCAGCTTCCTGGCCGTCACCTGCGCGGCATTCGCCCTGGTCTACACCGCCTTTACCAACGACTTTTCTGTTTCCTACATCCTGCATCATTCCAACCGCGCCCTGCCCGGCCCCTACAAGTTCGCCGCTCTATGGTCCGGCCAGGAGGGCTCGCTCCTTCTCTGGGCGTGGTTGCTCACCGCCTACGGATTTGTGCTCCGCATGCGGCATAAGGTCGACGTTACCCTCACCGCTTATGCCTCCACCATCCTGGCTGGTATCCAGATATTCTTCCTGCTCCTGCTCAACTTTGCCGCACCTCCATTTGCGCTGGTGCAAGGCCAGCAACCAGCGGACGGCTTCGGCCTCAATCCCCTGCTGCAATATCCGGAGATGGTGATCCATCCCCCGATGCTTTACCTGGGCTATGTGGGATTCAGCGTACCGTTCGCCTTTGCCCTCGGCGCACTCATGATGCGCT
Organism: Acidobacteriaceae bacterium; assembly: GCA_049693715.1. Lineage (GTDB taxonomy): Bacteria > Acidobacteriota > Terriglobia > Terriglobales > Acidobacteriaceae > PALSA-350. Next base: position 11,925 of record JBAVQC010000374.1, read on the forward strand.
ATCCCGGCGAGAAGTGGATTCACATCACTCGCCGCTGGACCATGGTCACGTGGCTCTTCCTCACCTGCGGCATTTTCCTGGGCGCGCACTGGGCTTATTCCGTGCTTGGCTGGGGCGGATACTGGGGCTGGGACCCGGTGGAAAACGCCTCGCTCATGCCTTGGCTTACGGGTACCGCCTTTCTGCACTCGGTCATGATGCAGGAAAAGCGCGGCATGATGAAGAACTGGAACGTATGGCTCATCTTCAGCACCTTCATGCTATGCATCCTGGGAACCGACCTGACCCGTTCGGGCCTGGTGAGTTCCGTTCATGCCTTCGCGCAGTCCTCCATCGGCACCTGGTTTACAACCTTCCTGGTGGTCGTGCTCTCCATCTGCCTGTTCACTTTCCTGTTGCAGCGAAATCATCTCAAGTCAGAGCACAAACTTGAATCGCTGGTTTCCCGCGAGTCGAGTTTCCTCTTCAACAACCTGGTCCTGCTGGCGGCCTGCTTCACGATCCTGTGGGGCACGCTGTTTCCTATCATCTCGGAGTACGTGCAGGGCAACAAAGTCACCGTCGGCGCGCCCTTCTTTAATCGCGTCGCGCTGCCCATCGGGCTCTTTCTTCTTTTCCTCACCGGCATCGGCCCGCTGTTGGCTTGGCGGAGCGCGTCCTTCAAGAGCGTCCGGCGCAACTTCATCCTGCCCACTGCGGCGATCGTGGTCACCGCCATCGTCCTCATGGCCGCCGGACTTCGCCCCTGGAACGATCAGGCCACGTTTTATTCACTCGTCGCCTTTTCTCTCGGCGCCGGCGTCGTCACGGCCATCTCGTCTGAATTTCTCCGTGGCGCTTCCGTCATTCGCAAGCACACCGGGCAAAACCTGTTCGCCTCCATGGTCCAGCTCACCCGCCGCAACACACGTCGCTATGGCGGTTACCTGGTGCACTTCGGTGTGGTGGTGATCTTTATCGGTATTGCCGGCGGGGCTTTCAAGCAAAGCCGCGAGCAGGAAATGAACAGTGGCCAAAGCATGACCATTGGGCCTTACAAGATCGTAGAGGCGAGCTTCACCCAGGATTCAAACCCTAATTACGACACCGAGTTCGCCCTGCTCGATGTCTATCGCGGCAACAAGAGGATTACCCAGCTTGCCCCGGAGAAGCGCTTCTACGCCTCCTCGCAACAGCCCGAAACCCGGGTCGCGAATCACTCCACGCTCGCGTGGGATTTGTACGTGATTTACGCCGGCAAGAACCCGGACAGCGGCTTGCCGATTATCAAAGTCTTCCTCAATCCACTCATGGCCTGGATCTGGATTGGCGTCATCATCGTAGCCATTGGCACCCTGGTCGCGCTGGCCCCCAATCTGAGCGCCGCCCTGGTCTCGAGCCGCACCCGCAGCGGTATTGCCGAGACCGCGAAGCCGCCTGCACCGCGATTGCTGGATGAACAGGAAGTTGCCGTCGCCGGCAGAGGTCACGATTGATCAAGCGCAGCATGCTCGTCCGTATCTCCCAGCTCGCTTTGGCGTGCGTACTGATCGCGGTGACCGCGGGAGCCACCGACTCCACCGCTCGATTTAACAAAGACAGCCACGAGATGATGTGCGCCTGCGGCTGCAATCAGCTCCTGGGCGAATGCAACCATGTCGGCTGCCCGGCTTCGCCGGGGATGCTCTCACAGCTGTCGGCAAGCATTGCCAGGGGCGATAGCGACGACGCTATCTTTCACCAGTTCCAGGAGCAGTATGGGCCGGTGATTCTCGCCTCGCCCATGTTCACTCCCTTCAACCACTTCGCGTGGGTCATGCCGCCGCTGGTATTGTTTCTCGGGATCGCTGGCGTTTTCGTCATTGTCCGCAACTGGAAGATGCGCACCGTACCCACTCCGCCAGAACCGACTACGCCCGGCTTTGCCGCCACCCGCGACCGTATTCGCCACGAGACGCAGATATGAGCACCATTGCCTGTGGCGTTCTTCTGCTCACCATCTTTACCTTCGTCTTTTATCCCCAGCGGCATACCGCGAAGCAGATTCCGAAAACACGCCTCGACTTCCTGCGTGAACAGAAAGACGTGCTGTACGAAAATCTCCGCGACTTGAACTTCGAATACAGTGCGGGCAAGTATACGGCGGAAGATTACACCGCCCAGCGCGCTGCTCTGGAGAACGAAACCGCCGCGGTGTTAGCGGAGATTGACCAGCTGGAACTGCATGTCACGGTGTCCTGAGCCGCGCCCATAGAAAGAAGAGAATGAGACCGAATACACGCAGAAGACTTGCGATTGTGAGTGCGCTCTGCGCCCTGTTTGCCGCTGCAGCATCCGCGGCTACCATCACCGGTACCGTCACCAACGGTACGACGAAGGCTCCTGCTGCCGGAGACACGGTCACGCTGATCGCGCTGGACCAGAGCATGCGCGAGATCACACATACGACCACCGACGCCCAGGGCCGCTTTTCGATCGATACCCCCAATCCAGGGATGCACCTGATACGCATCGATCACCAGGGCGCCGCATATTTCCAGCCCGCTCCGCCGAATACGCCAAACGTGAATGCCCAGGTCTATGACGTCGCGGCTACCGTTGCCGGCGTGAGCACAGTGGCCAACGTGATCCGGGTCGAAACCGACCAGCAGGGCCTTCGCGTTACCCAGAGCTTCTTTATCAAGAACGATTCCAACCCGCCGCGCACTCAATTCAGCAAGCGCTCTTACGATTTCTTTTTGCCGCCCGATGCGGTGATGGAAGGCTCGGCTGCTATGGCTCCGGGGGGCATGCCGGTGCAATCGTCGCCCGTGCCCTTGGGGGAAAAGGGGCACTACGCATTTCTCTTTCCTTTGCGCCCCGGGGTGACCCAGTTTCAGCTCAGCTATCATCTGCCCTATTCCGGCAGCCTCGCGTTTGACCAGCACTTCGCCAACCCGACCGACAGCTTTGTCGTGATGATGCCCAAGAGCATGAGCTTCAAGGCAGGCGGCGGCGTTTCGTTCGAACAGCTGAACGAGACCCCGGGCGCGCTCACCTATCTGGCGCGCAACGGTACTCCCTCGCATCCGTTTGCCTTCACCGTCTCCGGTTCCGGCGCGATGCCCCGCGACACGCAAGCCGAGAGCCAAAGCGGTGACAACGCAGGCCCGGGACTGGCGAGTCAGGGAGGTAGTGCGGCGGCGAACGATACTCGTCCCGGGGGCGGCCTTGGCGTGCCCATCGATACGCCGGATCCCCTGGACAAATTCAAGTGGTGGATCTTAGGGGCCATCACGCTGGTGTTTGCCGTGGGAGCGGGATTTCTGCTGCGCCGTCCCGGCGATGCTTCGGCCCCGGAGGTTGCTGCCGCTGCAACGAGCGTGCCCAACCTATCTGGTGGGGGCTTGCTTGCAGCGCTCAAGGACGAGCTCTTCTCGCTCGAGACGGACCGTCTTCAAGGACGGCTTACCGACTCAGAGTACGAGCAACAGAAGCAGGCGTTGGAACTGGTGCTACGCAGGGCGCTGGCAAAAAAGCCCGCCTGACAAATCCCGACCGTCAGCGGATCCTAAGACTTTAGACTGACCACGGATCCTGGGTGAGGACGGAGTTTGCAGTCTCAGCCTGACTCTAGAATTATGTTCGCGTACTGGGTCGTGTCGCCCGTGCGGATTAGGCCGATCGCTTGCGGCACTTTTCTCTTGAAGACCAAGTGAGGCTCGTAGAGAATCGGCGTGCCGTGCAGCGCTGCGGTAAACGCATCCTTGGTCTTTGGCTGGTTCTCCGCAAGAAACTCTTCAGCCATGAACGCCTGCGCAATGACGAAGTTCTTTGTCAATGCCCGCAGAACGTCCAACACGGTAGGAATGTCGTCGACTAAAGAAATATCCACCGTCTCAATATTCGGCCAATAAGGAAATCCCCGGTCAGAAATGACCAGGGTATTCGTGTGCCGTATCCGGCAGAGAAGAGAGTTGACGGCGGGATTGAGAATGCCTGTCTTAAGCACGGGAACCTTACTTTAGTAACTGCGGCTAAAGCGAGACGCCACGCTTCCAGGGGATGAAGTCGTTCTGATCCAGCTTCTCCGCTTTCGTGCGCACCTTGCCGCTCGCCACGTTCACAATCAAGTTGAGCATGGACTCACCCACGCGCTGAATGGTCGTTTCTCCGCGAATGACCGCGCCAGTGTCGAGATCAATGATGTCGGACATGCGTTCCGCAAGCCGGGTATTGGTAGCCACCTTGACCACCGGCGTAATGGGATTACCAGTCGGGGTACCCAGGCCAGTAGTAAAGACCACGACATTGCAGCCCGCGCCTACCTGCGCAGTCACGCACTCAACATCATTCCCCGGAGTACAAAGCAGAGCAAGGCCGGGCGTCTCGTCATACTCGGGATAATCAAGCACTGCACAGACAGGCGAAGTACCGCCCTTCCTGGCCGCCCCGGCAGACTTCATCGCGTCCGTGATTAGGCCATCCTTGATATTCCCGGGAGAGGGATTCATCTCAAAACCGGAATGGACCGCCTTTGCCCGGGCAGCATAATCGCGCATGAGCTGGATGAAACGATCGCCCTGGCTCGCGTCCACGCAGCGATTGATCAGATTCTGCTCCATGCCGCACAACTCGGGAAACTCCGCCAGAATCGACTTCGCGCCCAAAGCGGCCAACATATCCGAGGCGTGCCCCAAGGCTGGATTCGCCGAAATCCCGGAAAATCCATCGGATCCGCCACACTTCAAGCCGACAGTAAGCTTGCTGAGCGGAGCGGGCTTGCGCGTAATACGGTTGGCTTCCACCAGGCCTTCGAACGTCGCGCGAATAGCCTCAGAAAGCATGTCCGATTCGAGACCAGACTGCTGCTGCTCATACATCAGCACCGGCTTACGCAAAGCCGAGTCCCTTTGGCGCAGCGCTTCCATCAGGATGGAAGGCTGGGCGTTCTGGCAACCGAGACTCAACACCGTGGCGCCGGCAACATTGGGATGATGAATATAGCCGGCAAGCAGCCCGCAGAGCGCCTTCGCGTCCTGCCGGGTGCCACCGCAGCCGCCCTCATGCACCAGGAACCTGACTCCGTCGACATTCGGAAACACCCGTTCTGTCGCCGCCAGATCCTTACGCTCCGTGGCCCGCGAACCCTGATAGTGGTGCTCGATCAGTTGCCGCACTTGCTGCCGGTAAAGTTTCGGCCGCCCGTAGCCAAGTTCTTCCTCAAACGCATCGCGCAAGGCTTCAACATTACGGTTCTCGCAAAATACCAGCGGAATCACCAGCCAGTAATTGCGCGTGCCCACCTGGCCGTCCGCACGATGGTAACCGTCAAAGGTACGCGAAGCCCAGGCGGAGACGTCGGGCGCCGTCCACGAATATTCCCCAATCTTGGGGCCGAAGCCCGAGGCGTCGTGCTGCACGTTGCGCGTGCTGAGAAGGCCACCGCGAGGGATTGCCTGGCGAACGACACCGACAATTCCGCCATACATGATGATCTCGTCGCCGATGGCGAGATCACGGATGGCAAACTTTTGCTTGGCAGGCACCTCGGAGGGCGGAATATACTGCTCTCCGGCGAACGTGATGGCTTCCCCGGCTGGAAGGTCCGTCAGTGCTACAAGGACATTGTCTTGGGGATCGATCCGGAGGATTTTTTCGGCAGCCATTTCTTTTTGCCGGCACTCTGCCGTAGATATAGACTCAATGTAGCGCGTAATGGATCGACGGTCAAACAAATGGCCGCCGGTCGATCCTGAAAGAAAACAGCTCCCGCATGAGTTCTTCCATTTTCGATTTGCAGGGAAAGACCGCCGTGGTTATCGGCGGCACCACCGGCATAGGCCACGCTCTGAGTCTTGGTTTGGCAGACGCGGGCGCGGATGTGGTCGCCTCTTCCAGAAGGCCGGAACAGGTGGAGCAAACCGCTGCCCAGATCGAAGCCAAAGGGCGTAAGACACTCCGCCACACCTCAGATGTCCACGACCGGACTACGTTAGAATCGCTGCGCGATGCAGTCCTGGGCGCATTCGGCAAAGTGGACATTCTGATCAACTGCGCCGGCATCACCAAGCGTGCACCCACCATCGACTTTCCAGAAGCGGATTGGAACCAGATCATCGACACCAATCTGAACGGCACACTGAGGGGTTGCCAGGTTTTCGGCAAACCAATGCTCAGCCGCGGTTACGGACGCATCATCAATATTGCCTCGCTCTCCACCTACGTGGGGCTTTTTGAGGTGGCTGCCTACAGCGCCAGCAAGGCCGCGGTCGGTGCGCTGACCAAGGTGCTGGCGGTGGAGTGGTCGCGGCAGGGAGTGCTGGTCAACGCCATCGCCCCCGGAGTGTTCCGCACCGATTTAAATGCAAACCTGCTGGATAGCACAGAGCGCGGAAAGGAATTCAAGTTGCGTACCCCCATCGGCCGTTTTGGCAAGACAGAAGAACTTGTAGGTGCAGCGGTATACCTGGCTTCGGATGCGGCCTCGTATGTATCGGGCGAGATACTCGTCGTCGATGGCGGTTTTCTGGCCAGCGGAGTCAACCAATAACGATGGAATACAGGAAGCTCGCCCAGACGGACCTTAATCTCTCGTTAGTTGGCTTTGGCGGCGCTACCCTCGGAGGCGTGTTCGGCCGCATCGACCCCGCCGACGCGATCCGGGCTGTTCACCTGGCCGTGGACAGCGGCATCAACTTCTTCGACTCGTCTCCCTATTACGGAATTACGGTTTCAGAAACACGGCTGGGGGAAGCCCTGGCGGGCCGGCGCGAGCGCGTCGTGCTGGCCACCAAGTGCGGACGCTATGGAGTCGACCGGTTCGACTTTTCCGCCAAACGCGTGACTGCCAGCATCGATGAGTCACTGCGACGGTTGCAGACCGACTACATCGACCTGTTCCAGGTGCACGATGTCGAGTTCGGCGACGTGGAACAGATTCTCCATGAGACCCTGCCGGCCTTACGGCAGCTGCAGAAGCAAGGCAAGGCGCGCTACATCGGCATCACGGGATATCCGCCCAAGCTTCTGCGGCGCATGGCCGAGGCCACTCCGGTCGACAGCATTCTCACCTATTGCCACTACAACCTGATCAGTACAGATATGGACGGAGTGTTGACCAACTTCGCCCGTGAGCGCGGAATCGGGCTCATCAATGCGTCCGGGTTGTGCATGGGTCTTCTCACCGAGCATGGGCCGCCGGACTGGCACCCCGCTCCTCAGCAGGTGCGGGATGCCGGCAAAAAAGCGGCCGAGTTTTGCCGCGCCCACGGAGCGGATATATCAAAACTGGCCCTGCGCTTCTGCCTCGATCATCCCTTTGTCTCCAGTACGCTCATCGGTATGTCCTCTACTCGCGAAGTGGAGAAAAGCCTGGAACTGCTGCAGAGCTCGACTGACAAGGAACTGCTGGCCCAGGTCGAAGCTATTTTGGCGCCGGTGTTCAACTACGTTTGGCCTTCCGGCCGCCCGGAAAATCAGGCGTAGCGGCGTTACTCTTTTGAAGGGCACGGGCTTTAGACGGTGTGTGAGCAGCCCTCAGCGGCTGAAGCCGGTTCATCTTGAACTCTTAAGTGTACGGCCTTAAAGGCCGTCCCCTTCAACGGAACGGCTGAAGCCCTCCAAGTGACAGGCGTGTTTCAGAATGGTATCAACCCATGAAAGCCTTCGTAATGAAAGAACCCGGCAGCGTTGCAATCGAAACCGTGGCAGATGCAATCGCGGCCAATGACGACGTCTTGCTCAAGGTACGCATGATCGGCCTTTGCGGAACCGACCTGAGTTCCTACCGCGGCAAAAATCCGCTGATCAGCTTTCCCCGCATCCCGGGTCACGAAGTGGCAGCCACCATCGCCGAACCCAGCAAAGCGCACCCGGAACTTCCTGCCGGCATGGACGTAACCCTATCTCCTTACTTCGGCTGCGGCCGTTGCCCCGCATGCCTGAGGAACAGGCCGAACGCCTGCCAATTCAACGAAACGCTGGGCGTACAACGAAACGGGGCCATGACGGAATACATCGCCATCCCGGCCGCAAAACTCTACCCCGCCCGCCTGACCATCAAGGAACTCTGCCTGGTGGAACCGTTAACCGTCGGCTTCCACGCGGTAGACCGTGGACGCGTCACAGCACAGGACGCAGTCGCCATCTTCGGCTGTGGCGGAGTCGGGCTGGGAGCCATCGCCGCCTCCGGCTTTCGCGGAGCAAAGACCATCGCCATCGATCTCGATGACGCCAAACTCTCGCTCGCCCTGCGCGCCGGCGCAACCCACAGCATCAACACCAGCAGGGAATCGCTGCACCAACGGCTGCGCGAGCTCACGGAAGGCCGAGGGCCCGACGTGGTCATTGAAGCCATCGGCCTGCCGCAGACCTTTCGCAGCGCCGTAGAGGAAGTAGCCTTCACCGGGCGCGTCGTTTACATCGGCTACGCCAAGGAGCCCGTGGCCTACGAAACCAAGCTCTTTGTCCAGAAAGAGCTCGACATCCTGGGCTCACGCAATGCCCTGCCCGAAAACTTTCGTGAAGTGATTCGCATGCTCGAAGAGCACCGCTTTCCGGTAGATGAAACCGTGAGCGCCATTGTGCCACTGGAAGAGGCTCCAGCCATGATCAAAGCCTGGAGCGAGCATCCTAACGACTATTCCAAGATCATGATTCGTTTCGACTAGCTACCCGAAACGCCTGAGGTAAGCCGAGCAAAGCGCGACTGTCTGATCGGTGTAGGAAGCCCCTAACGATCTGGCCTGGGCCGTTTCCGCGTGGGAACCGACCCAGGCGAGCAGCAGCAACCGCCGCAGCATCATGAACGTCGGAATCTCTTTTTCTTCCGCCCGGCTCACTGCAGAGACCGTCCGGTACCCTTCGAGCCAGCACTCAATCAGGCCTGGCGCCTGGGGCAAGTGCTCGTAAAACGACACTGCGGCAGCCGCGTCGTACATGTACCAGCTGAACCCGCAGTCGTCGAAATCAAGCACCTTGATTTCCCCTTGGTCGATCAGCAAATTGTCCAGGCGCAAGTCACAATGAGCCAGGCCAAATCGATCGGACCCTTTGCCATAGAGGCTCAGCCTCTCGTCAATCAACTCCGCCGTGCGGCCAAATAAATCGAGCCGGCCCGCGTTCATCCCCAGCGCATCGCGCCACCGGCCCCAACGCGGAGTCTCGCCTAAAGCCGTCTCGAAGTCCCACGTGAAGCGGACAAAGCCCTCCGGCCGCTGCCAGCTTCTACTGTGGACATGCAACTTCGCCGTAATCGCTCCCAGGCTCCGAAAACACGGGCGAAGATCCATATCCATCTGCGGATGGCTGCCATTTACCCATTCAAAAAGAACAACGTTCCGCGCTTCACTGCCGTCCGGATCACGCGCCACGTCACGCGCTGCCTGGACCCACTCCCCGTCAAGCCCCGCTACGGGAATCTGAGTGGCGACCACGCCATCCCGGCGCAGAGCGGATAACCACGCCATCTCAGAAGCCAGCGAACTCTTCGACTGGTATCCCGGCCGCTGGACCCGCAATGCCCATCGTCTTCCGGAGGGTGCTTCCACCCGGTAAATTTCATTCTCGGAAATGCTGACCAAGTGGACGCTCGCGTACCGGGGAAGATCGTAGAGGCCGAGCGCCTGCTCGGCTAGCTGAGTTGCTACCACTGTGCCCTCTCCTTGCTCACTCTACACGGTCGATAAAATCCTTTGACTTCCCCTCAAACTTCCCCGCAAACTAAGGACATCGTTCTTCAGGCCCCTCCCGGATTCATCGTCGCTCGCAAATTCAGTCATTTTGAACCAGTTTTCTGGAGACGCACCACTGCCGCCCGAGACCACAGCTGTACTTGCATCGGACTCTGCCGCGAGCCAGACGCAGTATGGCCTGCGCCACAACATCCTGACCCCTTGGGAAACCCTGGCCCAGTCGGTCGCCGCCATCGCGCCCACCACCTCCCCGGTGCTCACCATTCCCCTGGTGTTTGCCTTGGCCGGCAATGGAACCTGGATCGCGTATGCCTTGGCCACCGTGCAGGTTACGTTGATCGCGCTGCTCATCGCCGCACTCGCCCGCCGTTCCGCCTCCCCGGGCTCCCTCTATAGCTATGCCACAGATTCGCTGCCGCCGGTATGTGCCAGCATCGCGGCCTGGGCCTTGCTTCTCGGCTATGTCGCCACCGGCTCTTCGATCGCCGCAGGCTTCGCGTTATACGCCGACGTGCTGCTCAAGGCCTCCACAGGCCACGTGGTGCCCCCTGTCCTGCTAGTCCTGGTGGCGGTGATCGGAGCCGCGACCATGGCGTACCGCGACGTAAAGCTCTCCGCGCGAGCGATGCTCTGGCTCGAAGGCGCGTCGGTCGCCTGCATCGTGATGGTGCTGCTGCTGGTTTTATGGAAGAACGGACTCCACCTCGATTGGCCTCAATTGCAACTGAAAGGCAGTTCCATTTCAGGTATACGCCTGGGACTGGTGCTCGCCATCTTCAGCTTCGTTGGTTTTGAGAGTGCCACCGCCCTCGGTCACGAGGCCAAAGAACCACTCCGGACCATACCCCGCGCGGTCTTGCAGTGTGCCCTGGGCGCGGGCGTTTTTTTTATCCTGGCCGCTTACACCGAAGTCCTCGGCTTTCGCGGCACAGGCTTGGCCCTGGATAAGGCCGATGCGCCCATGCACGTGCTCGCCAACCAGGCCTCGGTGCCGGTGCTGGGCATCCTCATCGACGCCGGCGCCATGGTCAGCATGTTCGCTTGCGGCCTAGCCTGTATTACAGCGGGCGCGCGCATTCTGCTGCTCATGGCCCACAACGGACTGGTCCCGATCCGGTTCTGCAAGACGCACCATCGCAACGAAACTCCGCACGTCGGGGTGGTGCTCACCGCCGTCGTGGTCTTGCTTCCCCCGGTGATGCTCACCTTGCTGGGCTATTCGGGAGCCGATATCTACGGTTGGATGGGCTCCTTTGCGGTCTACGGGTTCCTGACCATCTACGGGCTTACCTGCATCGCCCTGCCGTTGCAATTAAAGAGACAGAGTGCTCTGTCGCTGGCGCTGTTGGTGACCGCGATTCTGGCCGGCATCTCGATGGTGATGGCTCTGGCGGGAACTCTTTATCCCGTTCCGGCCGCACCTTACTCATGGCTGCCCTACCTCTACTTTGTTTACCTGCTCATTACGCTGGTCTTCTTCTTTCGCACCCGGCAGAAGCGCGGTGCCGCGGTCAACGGGATGGGCGATCTCTCGTAACCGGATTGGTTCATCGCGGAGCGTGTGTAACCCGAAAGAGTGACTGACGCGCTCTCTTGGCTCGGACAGATGTTGCTATCATGATGGCCATGAAGAAGATTCTGCTGTTCACCATGGTTCTGCTCATCACCGGGTCGGCGTTCGCGCAGACACACCATCACCATCGTCATCACCACCATCATCATTCGCACACCCGGTAGAGATCGGAAAGATCAGTACGTTGCGGCCTGCGGGTCGATCGTCGCCAGCCAGCGAAGAACGGCCCCCGAGAGGGGGCCGCGCTGATCTGAGTACACGTGATCGGTGGGCAGGTGCAGTGTAGAGACGCGGGTGTTTCCCGCGTGCCGCAATGCACCTGCGAATGCCTCGTTTCCTCGGCTGTACGCATCCTCTGAAGAAACGATGAGCAAGGGGCGCGTCTTGAGCGCATCTACCTTGCCCACGAAGCTCCATTGCATGGCGTTGGCCAGCATTTCCCGCGCCAGGCCCTCGCCTGTACACCCCGCCAAAGGTTCCATTCCGTCTCGATCATAGGCCGCGCTCAATGCCCTGATCTCTGCCTGTTCGCCGTCTCTGGACAAGGGTTGGGAGATGCGTCCGCCAAAATCGGCAGCGGAGATAAGAGCAATCCCCAGGATACTTGCGTCGGCAGCCGCGCTTTGCACCGCCATGAAGCCGCCCATGCTGTGACCGAGAAGCACGATGCGCGCCGGATCAAGGCGCAGGATTCTCGCCATTTGGCCGGAACGCACATAGTTGATAGCTGCTGTCGTGTCTTCAATGCCATGAGAAAACGAGAAGTCCCCGGAAGAACCCCAGGAGCCTCGGTAGTCGAAATAGAGAACATCCCATCCGGCGCTGCGAATATCCTGGGCCAGATCCAGATTGCGCTCGTTCCCGGGAAAGCCGTGCAGCAACACCACCGCCGGATGTGGGCCCGGACCCGCAGCCACATATACGAAGGCGTTCAGTAACCCACCATGACTCGGGATTTGAAAACTCTGCATGGAAGCGCGCTGCCCCCGGCTGAGCGGGGAAAACGCGCACACCGCCAGCAGGGTGGCGACAGCGATCCGTTGGCGAAGCTTCGCCCTGAAGGATTGCTCAGGACGGAAATCGGCAGCCCCCACGCAAGGATCACAAACGAGCCTATGGTTGTGCAGAGCTGCCTCCGAGGCCGGTAACTTTTGTAACGAATGCGCTTCTATCCTACCGGAACAGGGTCCTGGGGCGCCTCACCGAAACGGGGCACAATGGTTACGGCAGATACTGTTACGTTTCAATAAGTAACCTGTGACCAAGCATGGTAAAGAAACAGGAGCTAACGTGTTTGCGTGAGAACCTGTCGATTTTTAACGCAAACTCCAAAGCCCCCATTTTTCTTAGGCCTTTAGGGAACGACCAAGCCCGCGCCCTGCGCCTCCCGTGTCCTGCTAGGGCGTGGTGAAGCAGGATTTGATTCGATGTGAATACGTTTCCAAATCCGACTCTGCGCGAATGCGGCTCCACACTTCCTCGGGAACGCCGAGAAACGCCTGAACCACATCAGGGTCAAACTGAGATCCGGAACAACGCCTGATTTCCTCCCGAGCGATGCGAAAGGGGAGCGCGGCACGATACGGCCGATCCGATGTCATGGCATCCAGGGTATCCGCAACCGCGAAGATCCTCGCTCCCACCGGGATCTGCGTTCCGATCAGGCCCTGAGGATAACCGCTGCCATCGTAGAACTCGTGATGAGTCAGCACAATCTGAGCGGAGTGCGACAGAAACTGGTGCTGGCTCACGAGGTCGTAGCTGATGTTCACGTGGCGGCGCATGATCTCGGTTTCCTCGGAATCAAGCTTCCCTGGCTTCAGCAGAATCGCATCCGGGATACCAATCTTGCCGATATCGTGGAGAGAGGCACCCAGAGCAATTTCCCCGAGTTCTTCCTCGTTGCAATTCATGGCCTGGCCTATTTCCAGGGAATAACGAGTCACGCGCTGGGAATGTCCAGCAGTTTCGTTATCTCGCAAATCGAGCGCTCCGCCTAGCGCGCGCAGGGTTTGATCGTACATCAACTTAATTCGCCGGACGGCAACCTGCAACTGCTTCGTCCTCTGGTTCACCAGCTCTTCCAACCGATCGTTCTGCCGTCTCAATGTTTGCTGCAGTTCATGGAGTCTGAGATGCGTCTGGATACGGGCCTGAACCTCTTCTATCTGAAACGGCTTGGTGATGTAATCCGCACCGCCAGTCTGAAAAGCCTTGATCTTGTCTTCATTTGCGTTCAGCGCGCTGAGAAAAATAACCGGTACGGCCGAAAGTTCCGGATCGGATTTCAATCGCGCGCACACCTCGTAACCATTCATCTCCGGCATGTTGATATCCAGCAGAAACAAATCCGGAGGATTCAGACTCGCGGCCGCCAGCGCCAGACGGCCTCGGGGAAACGACCGTATCTTATAGCCACTCACCTTCAGCATGTCTTCCAGCAGCCTCAGATTGGCAGGTTGATCGTCCACCACGATGATGCTTGCCGTTTCAGCAGTTGTCATTGGTTGTGCTTCGTTGCCGCTAATTTTCGGTGTGTCGCCGTGAACAAAATAGTCAGGTCATCGTACTCGTAGTTTTCCGCGAGGTGCTTGAGCGCACCGGCCGCATGTTTGTCATACGCCTCGACACTCTGAATCAGTTGATCCAAACGGTCCTTCTCGCCTTTTTGCACGGCATCCTGCAATTGATTGATCAACCCCAAAGGCAGCTCCCCAAGCTGTTCCGGGCTCATGCCGGAAAGTGGGGCAACCACCGGACGCGGTTCCTCTGAGAGGTATCCATTCTCGGCCACCAGAACCCTGACTCCCATGGGTTCGCTGGGATGATCTTGCCCCCGGATCTCATCGGGCTCTATAGGAATTTCGAAGCGGAATATTGAGCCCTGACCAAGGCTGCTGGTAACCGTAATATCCCCTCCCATCAGTCGCGCATAACTGCGCCCGATCGCCAGGCCTAAGCCGGATCCCTCCTGCTTTCTCATGCCGCGCTTTACGTGACTGAACGGCTGAAATAGCTTCCCGTGTTCCTCATCCGAGATGCCCGGACCGGTGTCCTGAACCTGGGCTATTAACCAAAGCTGATCGCCGCCCTTGCGCTCGAGAGTAATATGCAGCTGTACCTGGCCCCCGGCGGTAAATTTGATTGCATTGCCCAGGAGATTGATGAGCACCTGGCGTATCTTTCCTACATCCGCCACAACATATGCTACATATTCACCATCGACTAAGACCTCAAATCGTAGTGCTTTCGCACGGGCCTCGAATTGAAACATCGACGCCAGGCCTTCTACCAACTCGGTAAGCTTGAAAGTCGACGGATTCAGTTCGGCGCGGCCGGCCTCGATCCTGGACATGTCCAGGATGTCGGTAATGAGGGCGATCAGGTGTTCGCCGCTTTGGCAAATAGTCTTGAGATTGGCTTTCGCGTTGGCTCCCAATTCAGGATCCCGCGACATCAACTGCGCACAGCCAAGAATGGCGTTCATCGGCGTACGTATCTCATGGGATATGGTCGATAGAAACATACTCTTAGCCCGGCTGGCCGCTTCAGATTCCTTCGCCACGGCTTCAAGCTGCCGATCAAACCGCTTGCGTTCCGTAATGTCGCGCACCGCGGATACCACCAGGTTTCCCTCCTCGGTCTCCAGCGGGCTAAGGCTTATCTCAATGGGAAACTCAAAGCCGTCCTTGTGCAGCCCATAGAGTTCTGCCCCGGCGCCCATGGGGCGCACCCGCGGATCAGCAAAAAAGCGCGTCCGGTGCCCTGGATGTTCGGCCCGGAAACGTTCCGGCACCAGCATCTCCATTCTTTCGCCTATCAGTTCTTCTGGCGCGTACCCAAACAGGCTCTTCACCTGGGCATTGACCAAAACAATCTTTCCTTCTCTATTCGTTACCAGCATCGCGTCCGGCGCCGCTTCCAGCAGTTTTCGGAACTTGCCTTCCGTTGCCTGCCTTTGGGTCCGGTCCGCAACTTGGCCGAGCTGATTTCCGACCAGCGCCATCATTTCTAAAAGCGCGTCATCCTGATCTGAAAAGTCGACCGCAAAAAACTCAAGAAGCGCGATGACCTCTCCTCCGCCCAGCACGGGAAACGCGAATGCGGACCTGATCCCCGTTTGTCGCGCTGCTGACCGGCGAGTGAAATCCGGGTCGTTCGCCACGTCCTTGACCCAAATCGGCCGGGCGTCTGCAATCACTTTACCGAGGAGGTCCGCTTCGATCGAGAATCCGCTTGCCTCAGAAACGGCGCGGAAGGCATCAAACCGCCCCCCTTGCAGCCCACTCCAAATAGGAGAAGAGACCAGGTGCTTCAGGCCGCTGGAACCTATACAGGCATGCCCAAGAGGCCAGCCCGTGAACTCACATACCCGGTCTACTGCGAATTGCATGGCCTCTGATATGGTGGACGCCTGGTTGGCTGTTGTGGCGATGTCTTTCAGTAACTCGAGCTGCTTATTTTTCTGCGATAAGGCCCGTTCGCTTTCCTTCAAACTGGTGATGTCAAAACCCACTCCTTGAATCGCATAAGGCTGGCCGTTTTCGTTCCTGAACAAGTCGGCTTGGCATTGAAACCACACCACCCTGCCGTCACGTGCAATCACACGGTAAACGGACTTCAACGGCGTCCCCAAAACAAGCATTTCGGCTGCTTCGACGCTCCATCTCTCCTTGTCGTCTGGATGGATGTGCCGGTACCAGCGAATCGGGTCTGCAAGCCATTCATCTTGCGAGTATCCGAGCGTCGCTTCGACCTGAGGGCTCACGTAGGCGTCACCGATGCCGCCATCGAGAGAAGCCATGAAAACAACGGCGGGCAGGCGGTCTACGAGTGAGCGATACCTGAATTCCTCGCTAAGCGGATCAGCGAAGTGAGATTGTCCAACGGAGGAGGCCGGATTGGAGCAATCGCTCGGACACGACACCGCGGCCAGCGCCTTGAGTGTAGCCTCGATACTCGCCAGGTCGAGAGTCGACGGATCCGATTGCGAGAGGGGATTCAGTTCCTGCTGCAAGCCAAGCCCTCGTGGAGTTTCACGCACCGCAGGTTCCCAGCTAAAAACTCGCCAGGATACTACTTTATGTTTGTTTGGCCACTCATTTATGACGCCAGCTCGGCTCTTCATTGAGCGAGCCCTGGGTAAACTTGCGCAGAGCGTGAATCGCTCTTCCATAGGTGGCTACCGCGCTCGCAGAAAGCAATGAGCCGGGCGGTTGGTTCATGAAGGGCATAAATTTATCGGGAAAGCCGGGCATGGTGCAACCGATACAGATGCCACCGACATTCGGGCACCCGCCCACGCCTGCCATCCAACCGCGTTTGCCCACGTTGCACTGAACAACCGGTCCCCAGCAGCCCAACTTCACAATGCATTGCACTTCACCGTACTGAGAGGCGAATTGAGCTTGCTCGTAGTAGCCGCCACGGTCACACCCTTCATGGACCGTTTGACCAAACAACCAGGTGGGTCGAAGGCGTTCGTCGAGTGGGATCATGGGCGCTTTGCCTGTAGCCATGTGCAGCAGGTACAGCAAGGTCTCCATGAAATTATCCGGTTGCACCGGACATCCGGGAACGCACACCACCGGAATACCTGCCTTCGATTTCCATTGCCAGCCCAAATAATCGGGAAGGCCCATGCATCCGGTCGGATTTCCCTCCATCGCATGAATGCCCCCATAGGTGGCGCACGTGCCGGCGGCAATGACAGCCCAGGCCTTGGGGGCCAGGCGATCGATCCAATCGCAGGTAAGGATAGGCTGGCCAGTTTTCTGGTCCGTCCCAAACGACGCCCAGTATCCTTCCGCTTTATTCTTTTCGTTAGGAATCGATCCTTCGATCACCAGGATGAACGGTGCCAGATCGCCTGCGGCCGCCCGGTGAAACGGCTTCAGGAAGGCTTCGCCATTTTCATAAGCGAGACACGGATTGTGGAGATTTACTTTGGGAATCCAGGGTATGCCTCCCAGCAGAATATCCTCGAGGCTCGGCTGGGTTGCTGCCGTCATCGAGATCGTATCGCCATCGCAGCCAAGACCCGCCGTGATCCAAAGCACATCCATTTCAGCGAATGGTGGAGTGTCGCGTTGTGGATGGTTGCTGGTCATTCGGCCGCTACTCACTTTGTGGATCTGCGCCATGATGAGATTGCCAGCTCCAGCAAAGCGGAATTGCCTTAAATGATGGCAGCTACGTATCTGCTCCAGCTGAGTCGAGGTTTCCGAACGTGCCCAATGCAGGCGGTGATACAGGAATGTTATCGGTCAAAAAGAAACATCCTTTAGAGGGTAATTTCCTGCGCCACCCCGAGCGCTCAGAGTCTTCTGGAGACTGATGTACAAACCTGCGACAACTGCTGAGCGCGGATAGGTCTTGCTTCCGTGGTTACCTCCTGCTGATAACTCATCCTGTCGGGAACGCTCGACCATGCTCTCCTCGATGACCACTGCCGATGAAGTCTTGAGGAGTATCCATGATCCACCCAAACAATGCGGGCAAGCTCTTATCGTTTCCTGCGCCTACTCTGGCCCCTGGGTCACCCGCCCACGACTGGAATCTTCGCATCCTGGAGACCAAGGACAGCCTTCTGAGCGCACTCGACTATCTGAGAATTGCATACAACGAAATGCTGGCGGGAGGGCCGGTCAAAGCCGCCGATGAAATCCTGGCTCACGTCGAAGCGATTCTGAGAAGTAATGAGAAGCCGGCTCCGTTCACGGTTGTTTCGGCGATTAGGATCCCCGGGCCCATCCCGCCACTCGCAAAGCGAAAGATCCTGCTCCTCTTTCCCCCAGTGAAAGCGCCGAACAGATAAAGTTGGGCCCGACGTCTCTTCGACCATGGACTAAACTAAAAAGCACCGACCATGAACGAATTCTGCTCACAATGCAACTATCCCATGACCTGCACTCCGGGGCCTGACTGCTGGTGCGCCGGCCTTCCCCCCGCACTCCCGGTCCCTGGCCAAGGAACCAGCGGATGCCTGTGCCCTAATTGCCTGACAAGCAAGGTGGAGAGTCTGCGTGAGAACTACCATGACGAGGTCGAGTCCCGCAGGGACGGTTGAACTTAGCCCAGGACGCAGTCCTGGGTAGAGAATTCAAGAAACGAAAAGTCCCGAAGGGACGACTGGAAGTTGCCCGGACATATCGAAATGTCTCGATACGCTTTTCAGTCGTCCCTGCGGGACTTTTCTGTAGTGCATGCAAACCCTGGACTGCGTCCTGGGCTAGGTTCAGCCGTCCCTGCGGGACTCATTTTGCAATCGATGAGTCTGAGCGACATGTCGTGCGGCTTTCGGTGCCTGCGTTAGGTACCTTTGATTTCTCCGCCGTCCATACGCACAGAAGATCCCGTCATCCACTTCGCCGCGGGGGATACCAGGTAAGCCATCAGATCGGCAATCTCTTCTGCTTTACCGAAACGACTGATCCCGACCTCGTCGGGGAACTTCTTGGTCGCCTCTTCCACGGTAAGGTTTTGCGCAGGCGCCCATTTTTCAAAGAACGACCGCCTGCGTCCTGTCATCACAGCGCCTGGCACCACGCTATTGACCTGTACGCCGTCCTTGATGCCTTGCTCGGCGAATGCCTTTGCCAGCGCGATGATCGCTGCATTGACCGCGGCGACCGCCGCGAACCCGGGTTTTGGATCGAGAGCAGCACTTCCAGACATCAGAACGACGGATCCGTTCGAGGCCTTCAGTGCATCCCAGGCTCGTATCGTCAGCCGGCGGGCCCCATGGAGCTTAAGCGCCATGCCATCCTCCCACTGCGCATCGGACATCTCGAACAGATCAATCTGTGGCACCGCTCCGGCGATGTTGAGCAGGGCATCGATTCTCCCAAAACGATCGAGGGTCCCCTGGACGAGGGTTTCAACCGCATGGGGCTGCCGCAGGTCGAGCGCGTATGTCTGTGGCTCGGCGCCCGCGGCTTTTACTTCAGCCGCCGCCGTCTGCAACTCATCCTGGTTTCTCGCGGCAAGAACGACAGCGGAGAAGTCACGTGCCAATCGCAAGGCAGTCGCACGGCCGATCCCCTGGCTTGCGCCAGTGACTACAGCAACAGAACGGATTTTCACGCGTTCCCCATCACCGGGATTGTGCTTTGATCGCGACAATTCATTGGGCAGCTTCCACGACTAGGTCCACCACCAGTTGCGGTTCACTGTACATGGGAGTGTGATCGACCTTGTATGAGCGAACGTCGGCCCCCATTCGGCCGGCCAAGAACCGCTGCGTTTCCGGGCTAATCATGCGGTCCTCTTCCGCGACCAAATACCACGACGGGGTCATTCTCCATGCGGGCGCGGGCGCCTTTTCCTGGATACATTGCACCGCGATGGGCCGTTGCACCGCGGCCATAATGGCGATCTGGTCCGGCGATGCCTTGTGAGCGACGGCACATCCGAAACCCTCTTCCGGCATCCAAATCAGTCCATACGCATCGGGTGCAAGCTTGGGCGCTTTAGGATGCGGGGCCGTCCGGTAAAACACATCGGCAACCGTTTCGCCTACATCGGGCGTTAACGCCGCAATGCACACCAGCGATTTCACTCGATCATCATGGGCCGCAGCGATCACCGCGCCCGCATACGCGTGTCCTACCAGGATGACGGGGCCAGTGGTCCGCTCCATCACGCGTCGAAGCGTGGCTGCATCCTCGGTGAGAGAGGTGAGAGGGATGGGCGCCGTGGTGACCCGGAGCCCCTTGCGCCGCAACGGCAGAATGACGTTACTCCAACAAGATCCATCAGCCCATGCTCCGTGCACCAGCACCACCGTACTGTTTCCCGAAGAAGAATTCATCGCGGAGCCATCCTATCCGCCCCGCCCCCGGCCCCAGCCGTTTCGAGAAACTCTCTCATGGCGGCGGCGATCTCCATGACGTGCGTCTCCGTAGCAAAATGCCCTGTATCCAGAAACTGGACCTTCGCGTTCGGCAGGTCCTTCCGGTAGGCCTCCGCTCCTGCAGGAATAAAAAAGGGATCGTGCTTCCCCCAGATCGCCAAAAGAGGCGGCTTTGATTTGCGGAAATATTCCTGAAATCTGGGATAGAGCTTCACATTCGACGCGTAGTCCAAAAACAAATCCAGCTGAATGTCCGTGTTTCCCTTGCGTTCCAGCAGCGCCGCATCCAATGTGTATGACTCAGGCGGGACGCTTTCCGGATGCGCCACGCCGTGCGTGTATTGCCAGCGCGTCCCTTCCAGGTTCAGGATGTTCTTTCGAATCACTTCGCGATTTTCTGCGGTCGGCTGCGCCCAATAGGCTCGAATCGGCGCCCAGGCATCGCTGAGTCCCTCTTCGTAGGCGTTGCCGTTCTGCGACACGATCGCCGTGACTCGTTCCGGGTGAGCCATCGCCAGGCGCAAGCCCGTGGGAGCTCCGTAGTCGAACACATAGATCGCATAACGGTTGAGGTCGAGCGCATCCGTGAAGGCCTCCACTGTGTGCGCCAATGCGTCGAACGAGTACCTGTATTTTCGTTCTTCAGGCACTTCCGTGAATCCAAAACCAGGCAAATCCGGCGCGATCACACGGTACTGATCGGCCAGGCGCGGAATCAGTTCGCGGAACATGAAAGACGATGCCGGAAACCCATGCAGCAACAGCACCACCGGCGCTTTTGGGTCACCCGACGCACGATAGAACACGTCGACTCCATCAGCTTTCACTTTATGCACGGAGGTCACAGGTACAGCGGACGGGGAAAGTACAGGACTCATAAAACTCCTTGTCACTTCAGTGTTTATTTGTTTACTTCTGCAGGTTGAGACAGATCAGAGGATTTTGTATCGTCACTTGCCGATAGCGAAGGCGTAGACGAGAACAACGGGGTTAAACCTTCGACCAGAGTCGGGTGGGCCCAGATGGCGTCGCGGACTGCAAGATAGCGCGATCCAGAGATCATGCCCATCTGTACCGAAGCCATGATCTCTCCACCATCGACAGCGAAGGCGGTGAAACCAAGAATGCGATCGCCGTCTACTTCCACCAGCGCCTTCAGGAATCCACGTGTTTCAGAGAGGGTACGGGCTCGCAGCACCTGTGTCATCGGGATCTTGAACAATCGGTACGGGATTCCCCGGGCCTTGGCCTCTTTCTCGTTCAGGCCTATGCGTGCAAGTTCCGGATCGGTAAAGAGCGTATACGGGATGAGTCTGCCGGTGGTCACGTGGTTGCCGCCGGCGAGGTTGTCACGAACCACGCGGAAGTCGTCAACGCTCACGTGGGTGAACTGGGGGCTTCCCGCTACTTCGCCGATTGCCCAAACGCCGGGCGCAGTTGTCTCCAGGCGCTCGTTGACCTTGAGATAGCCGCGATCGGTCAGCTCAATGCCGGCCAATTCCAGTCCGATGTTCTCTGTATTTGGCCGTCGTCCTGTCGCGACCAGCAAATGGGTGCCCGCGAGAGTCTTTTCCCGCCCGTCTTGTTCAAAAGTAACGGTCACGGAATCGCCTGATTTCCCGGAAACCCGCAGCACGCGCGCGTTCAGGACCGTGTCGATGCCCTCGTCCTTGCATAAGCCGGCAAGAGCTTCCGTCACATCATCGTCTTCCTTGCCCAGCAAACGGTCATGGCGATGGATGACGGTAACCTTGCTGCCGAACCGGCGCATTGCCTGCGCAAACTCGAGGCCGACGTAACCGCCGCCGATCACAATAAAATGCTCTGGAAGCTGATCCAATTCAAGCGCCTCGATGTGCGTGAGTGGTTGCGCATCGGCCAGGCCAGGCACTCCATCCAGTGCAGCCCGTGTACCGGTGCTGACAATGACGTTGGTCCCGCGGAGGCGGCGAATCTTGCCCCCGGGGAGAGCGACTTCCAGCGTCTTCGGGCCTAGGAAGCGTCCCGAGCCAAAAATTAATTCCGCGCCAGTCTGCTTGTAGTTCTCCAGGTACATCTCGTTCACGCCTGATACCATCGCGCGTTTTCGGGCACGCACTCCCGCCATGTTCACGCGGTGGCACTCCGCGGGCAAGCCGAACTCTTCGCCTCGACGAAAGTACGCCGCTATTCTCGCGCTGTGAATAATGTTCTTACTGGGCAGACATGCGATGTTGGGGCAGGATCCGCCGATATACTTGCGGTCGATCACCGCAACCCGCTGTCCCTGGCCCGCGAATGTCCAGGCGGCAATGGTCGATCCTGTACCTCCGCCGAGGATTACCAGATCGTAGTCTTCCCGAGCGGGAGCATCGTTAATATGGGCTGGAGAAATTGCTTCACTGCCATTTGTCTGCATATCAAAACACCAGTGCAAGCGACGTGCCATTGCGGACAAGATTGAGCCGGACCAGGAAAATATTTGACCTAAGAGCTTCTACCGCAGCGTTTTAGACTCCGTTGGGGTTCTGGCGGGCGTTGCCTGGTCACTGACGGATTTGTGACCGTCATCCGTCACTGACGGACGACGGTCGCGACCTTGTCGCGGCCGGCGGGGAGTCAGGCGGAGACGGGCCGGTTTATGCGAAGCTTCCCCATCTTGTAAAGCAACGATGTCCGCTTCATCCCCAGGCGCTCTGCGGCACCATGGCGGCCGCCCACTATCCAATTGCTCGCTTCCAGCGCACGGACAATATGGTCTCGTTCCACTTCCTCGAGCCCGGCGATGGGAATGGCTGACCCCTTGTGCCCACTGAGGGGCTCCAATTCAGAAGTCGGGGCGCGTAATACCGTGTGAGGAGAAAGAATCACTGCCCGTTCGATAAAATTCTGCAATTCCCGAACATTCCCAGGCCAGCAATACCGCACCAGCGCATCCATGGTCTCTGAGGGAATCTCGTCGATCTTCTTATTCATTCGTCGCGCATAAAAATCTGTGAAATGGCGGACGAGTTGAGGAATGTCCTCGGTACGTTGCCGTAACGGCGGAACGCTGATCGGAAATACTTTCAGGCGATAATACAGATCTTCACGAAATGTCGTGTGCTTTACCATCGCGGCTAAATCACGATGAGTGGCCGCGATCAGGCGAACGTCTACCTTGTGCGTACGGTTGCTCCCCAATCTCTCGAATTCCTGTTCCTGCAGTACCCTTAGTAGTTTTGCCTGAAGTTCCAGAGGAATGTCTCCGACTTCATCGAGAAATAGGGTGCCCTTGTGGGCGAGCTCGAAACGTCCCGTCTTCTGCGCGATGGCTCCCGTGAAAGCTCCCCTCTCGTGCCCAAATAACTCGCTCTCCAGCAGCCCGAGCGGGATCGCTGCGCAATTCAATTTAACGAAAGCCCGTTCCCGCCTGCCACTCAGGTTGTGGATGGCGCGCGCGATCAATTCCTTGCCCGTTCCGGTCTCGCCCAGGATCAGCACGCTCGAATCGGTAGGCGCCACTACCGAAACCAGGTGCAAGGCCTCGTTCAGAGCCGGGCTGTCGCCGACGATGGACCCGAACTCAGCACGAATTTCTTCCTCGAGATAAAGTCTCCTCTTGGTTTCTCCAACCCGGTCTTCCGTCGCCTTACCAAAGTCCAGAGCATTCTCAACCGCAATGGCTACCTGTAAGGCCACCTGTTCCAGGAAGGAAAACTCCTCCTCGCTGAAGGCCCTCTCCGAACGGCTGAACGCTACCAAAACACCGATCACGCCCTTTCGACCGATCAGGGGTAGTTCACATCCGGACGTCAACCCCTCGGCCAGCACTCGATCAAAGAAGTGACGCCCTTCGCTATTGCCGAAGCTTTCAGGGTCGTTCCTTAGGTCTTCGAGCCGATCGACACGCCGATTCTTGCCGCACAGGAACGCTTTACCACAAGCCGTTCCTTTGATCGGAACGGTCGTGCCATCGCGAATGGCGCCTCGACCCTCCGGGTTGTACAGAACAGTCATCCGCAACTGACTACCATCCGCATGGGGCAAGAGCAGCGCGCAAAAATCGCATCGGGTTACGCCCAGCAGATCCGTGGAGAGGGTCTCCAGCAGATGACCAAGATCCAGCTTGGATGTCATGCTGTTGGTGATTTTGAGAAGCAGGCTCAGCCGATCGCGTTCATGCCGAAGCTTTTGTTCATTCATGTGGCGCTCAATGGCGATTCCTGCAATGTGGCTGGCGCTCTCGATCAACTGCAGATCCGCTGCAGCCGGGCCCCGGACTTCGCGATAAAGAATTGCAAATGTGCCCAGCACCTTTCCTTCGCCCGAAAACAAGGGTCGCGACCACACGGCACGGATACCATAAGGTGAAACCAGGTCACGATAATCATCCCAGAGAGAGTCGCTCAGGATGTCGGTCACAAACACCGGCTCTCGCCGATAGACAGCGGTGCCGCAGGATCCCCCTTTCGGACTTACGAACATCGGACCTACGTGAGCGCTAAATCCGGGGAGGCTGGGAGCGGCTACACAATGAATTTGCCTTTCGTCTCCATCCGGAAGCCAGATGGTGCACAAGGTGCCTTCGCTTTGCAATTCAACCAATTGAGCAATGACCGCGAGCACTTCAGACAACGGAGATCCCGCAAGAATCAACTTGAGAACCTCGAGTACGGCATCGTTGGAAAAGAGGCCCGGCTCGTTCTGTGCCCGATCCACACGCGAAACCAGTTGTAGAAGTGATCCCGTTGCTTGCTCCATCAGCTTTTCTTTCTTTGAGGCCGGCTCGTGAAGGAGGACCTCCCCAGCGATGGTCCCTATCTTCTTGGATTGATTTTACGGCTGCACCGGCAGCCGCGCTTGCTCAACCCGGCCCGGTGATCCTGGCCCCGGTTCAGGAATTGTGGGTCAGGTCGTGGAGCGAGAAACCCTGTGCGCCAGTTCCCTCTGCAGCTCAAATTGAGGTGCCAATGGACACTTTTCCGGCACAAATAACCCCGATCTGGCAGTCTTCTGTTTGAGCCCGTGTCTTCGCGGAGCCAGCCGATCAGGAAACGGTCTGCAACTGTTTGCCCTTGGACTCGATCGCACCGAGTAGGTTCTGCCACGATTCATCGAAGGATTGGGCGCCGTGCGATTGCAGGTCGGCTGCCAGTTGTTCGAGATCGATTCCCGCCTTTCGAAAATCGTCTAAAACCGTCTCGCAGTCTCCTCCATCTCGCGGAAGAGTTCCAGACACTTTGCCATGATCGCCGAAAGCCAGAAGAGTTTTCTCAGGGATTGTGTCGATCGTGTTTGGTGCAGCAAGAGCGCCGATATAAAGAACGTCGGACGCCTTTGGGTCTTTCGTGCCGGTACTCGCAAACAGGAGTCTCTGGGGCCGGGCGCCAAAGTTGGCCAAACGCTGCCAGCGGTCCGACGCCAGGATATCGCGATAGGCTTTGTATATCTGCTGTCCGATGGCGATGCCGAGCTTGTCCCGTAGCCGGTCGGGAACTTTGTCCATCGTTGCGCCGTCCCAACGGCTCAGGAAGACCGAGGCCACGGATCGAATGTCGGGGCTGAGTCCCGCGGCAACACGCCGCTCGATCCCACGCATGTACGCCTCAGCCGACGCCACATAGTGCCCCCGAGAAAAAAGAAGCGTGACGTTGATAGCGACACCACCTGCAATCGACTCCTCAATCGCCTGATTTCCTTCCTTTGTCCCGGGAATCTTGATAAAGAGGTTCGGACGATTCGCTTTCTTGTGCAATGAAGTCGCGGCAGCCACCGATCCCTTGGTGTCATTGGCGAGAAGAGGCGACACCTCCAGAGAAACAAAACCATCATTGCCCGCCGTACGCTCGTGAATCGGGGCGAAGAGGTCGGCGGCTCGTGTGAGATCCTGCACGGCCAGTTCAAAGAACAACTCTTCACCTGAGAGACCTTTGGACAGAAGGCGGCCAATCTCCGCGTCGTAGGAATTGCTCTTTGAGATGGCATGCTCAAAGATGGTCGGGTTCGAAGTCAGACCGGTGACAGACAACTCATCGATATAGCGCTTGAGTGTGCCTGTGTCCAGCAAGTCACGCGTAATGTTGTCGAGCCATAAGCTTTGCCCGAGATCATGGAGTTCCTTGGTCGCCTTCATCGCTCCTCCTCACATTCGTCTTGATATCTGTCGTGCCCCGCGTATTTGCCCGAAGCCTGCCGTCTCGCGCAACAATTCTGCTCCCAAAGCTTCTGACTCGTCATGCTCCGGCATGCGAAATTCGTGGAAAGAAATTCGTGGACGTCGATCGCAGTCATTGGATGTTCTTGGAAGTTAAACGGTCTCACTTCCATCCGTCTCGAACCTCCATTGGAGTTTTCACGGGCCGGAGGCCGTATCCTATCCTTGGAAGGATCATGGACGTGTCCACAAGCTCAGTGCCTGGAGGAAGCCGGTTTTCAACCTGGTGGAACGAGAAGAACTTCCGAAAACAGGCCCTCGTTGCCTTCAAAACTGGTCTGGCCGCTGTGCTGTGCTCTTTGCATCTTCTTATGCAGCGCGTTGGCGTTCGACAAAGCGGGCCGCCTCGCGGCCGTCGCCCTTTCCATCATTGTTTTAGTCAAAATCGATGGCGGACCCGCTCAAGCCGCGATCGCCAGATTCCTCGAGGTTGGACTGGGGATCGTTGTGGCGCTTGCCGTTACTCTGCTCGTGTTCCCGCCCCGTTCGGCAAAGCCGCAGATCAACGCGGCCACTTAATCACAAGTTATTGAATCTTATGAGCTTATTTGGTGGGCGCTGCAGGATTCGAACCTGCGACTTCCACCGTGTGAAGGTGGCACTCTACCGCTGAGTTAAGCGCCCCTCGGGGCAAGCCGTAGTTTACACGAACCTCCGCGCGTACCCAAGCCGCCGTACTCGCCTCCGGCTGTCTTAAAGTGTTCAGCGTGCGTGTTTGTGCTATGGTTTCACCCAACACCTCTCCCCGGGCTCCAGGCCATCTAAGACAACAATCTTGTCCGGTCGAAAACGGTTCCTACCCCGCAGAAACACGATCCCCAGGATTGCTAAACAGCGGTTCGTCAAACCGCTTTGACTGCATCATGCACGTGTCTACCCCCTGGCGAGTTTTAATTCGGAATCTTCGTTACGGGATCCGCTTGCGCTTCACCATCATGATCGACGGCCGTTGGAACCTACTTTTGTGAACCAGGGCTCAATCCACTTGGAGAAAAACTGGGATGTCGCGTTTAACCGTGCTTGGTAGTATGTTGTTCGTTTCTTTGTCCACAGTAGCCTTGGCTCAGAGCCCCTGTCCGACCCAGGAAATCCTGGGTGCTGCCGCTAAGCGATCGCCGGACCTGGTCTGCGTAGTCCCCCAGGTGTACGGCCCCGGCGGCCTGGTGGGTGTCGACAATGGAGGGCCCCTCACCGCTACGGAGTTTCACGAGGTTCACTTCCAGGCTTCCAGCATCAACAGCTTCAGTCCCATCAATGCAGAGATCGGCGTGCAACTCAGCCAGGTGCCGCTGGCGTCGCCCGTTTCCGGGTTCATCTTTGCCAACGGAGTGATGCAGGAAGCCACGAGCTTTGGACCGGTGCTCGCAGATCGCGCTGAAACTCTCGGCAAACGACGGATTTTCGTGGGCGCGAGCTACGAATATTTCAACTTCGACAAGGCGGACAGTGTCAATCTCAAATCGTTTGGCGCCGTGTTCCAGCATGAGTTGGAACCGACCATCTGCGCAATGATACCGTCCACACCTTGTCTCGATGGCGAGCCAATCTATACCCGGGATATCGTGGCCACGCAGAACCGGATCGATATCAAAGTCCACCAGGTCACGCTGGTCGGCACGTATGGCCTGTCGGATAAGCTGGACGTATCGATTGCTGTACCGATTGTCGATGTGCGCGTGGCGATGACATCGAACGCAACCATCTTCAACTTTGAGCCCCCACCCGTGAACCACACGTTTGCGCCAATAACCAACAACCCGCGCGAAACCTACATCAACCAGTTCAATGCAATCCTCACCAACAGCAGTTCATCCCTGGGTATCGGCGATTTGCGGCTGCGTGGAAAATATATTGCGTGGCGTGATGAAAAGGAAAAGTCCGCAGTGGCGGTCGGGTTGGACCTTCGTCTTCCCACCGGGAACGCCAACAATTTTCAGGGCTCGGGGACCTGGGGTGTGCGGCCCTTCGTGATCTACTCGTATTCCGCCAGAATTTCTCCGCACGCGAGCGCCGGTTTTGAAGGCAACGGCAATTCCGTTCTGGCCGGCACCGTCACTTCCCAACCGGTCACCGCGGCTCAGCTTCCGAATGTATTTACCTACTCCGCGGGTGCTGACGCCTCCATTCGCCGGTGGGTCGGCCTTTCCGGTGACTTCATCGGGACCTCGCTGCTGAATGCGTCCCGTATCGAGAACTCAACCTTTACGGATTACTCCGGCACCTCCCGGGCGAACGTGAGCACGTTTACCTCTACGGTGAACCAGGCGGATATATCGCTGGGAGCCAAGGTGAGGCCGGTTGCCAGGCTGCTCATCACAGGAAACGTGCTGTTTCGTTTGAACGATGCCGGGCTGCACTTCAAGCCCTCACCGTTGATCGGCATTTCCTATGTGTTCTGAGCCGGGCTAACGAACAGACGTAATGCGCCAGGAATTGTTCCCGTCCTTTTTCAAGGTCATCGTCACCAGTGCTTTCGCTGTCGCATTGGTGACAATCTGCTGTTGAAAGCTGACCACGGCCACGTTCCCTGCTACTTCTGGACCCTTGGTGATGGAGTACGTCAACGTGACCTTGCCCGCAGCGCGGAACGCTTCACGCAGCCCGCTCACCTGTTTTGGACTCATATCCGGCCAGAGCTCCTGAAGCCTGGCCACATCCTTGCTGTCGTAGGCGGATTTGTAGCCGTCCAGAACGCCCCGAATCGCATTTACATCCTCAGCGTTATCGGCCAGCTTCGGTGTCACCGGAGGAGCAGGAGGAATCGGCGCGGCCGTCGGG
>JBAVQC010000375.1:0-18298 GCA_049693715.1 Acidobacteriaceae bacterium
TTGTCATCCCGAGCCGGTGACCTCGCCTGCGGCGAGGTCATGAAACCAATGAACAAAACGCGGCCCAAATCTGCTGTTGATTCTATGTGGTTTAACATTTTGTACATAGGGAGCGAAGCCGAGGGACCTGCAGTTCTACGGACCCTTCCCTAGAAATGTTTTTTCGCGAGGACGTTACGTTCGCCTTTCGCGAAAAAAGGAACGCAGCAACTCACTACTTTCCTCCGCCAGCTCTCCGCTGGTCACTACCATCTGATGATTCAACCGAGGATGATTCAATACCTCCAGAACCGAGCTGACAGCCCCCGCCTTGGGGTCTGCGGCCGCGTAGATCAAGCGGCTTAGCCTGGCGTGGATCATCGCCCCGGCACACATGGCACAGGGTTCCAGGGTGACGAAAAGCTCGCAGCCTGGGAGGCGATAGTTGCCCAAGGCCGCGGCTGCTTCACGTAGCGCGACGATTTCTGCGTGGGCTGTAGGGTCGAGGTCGCGTAGCACTCGATTCTGGCCTCGGCCCAAGACAATGCCATTTGCAACCACGATGGCGCCAACCGGGACCTCACCCGATGCAGCGGCGGCGCGAGCCTCGTCCAGGGCCAGGGCCAGCGCCTCGACGTCCGTCATGACTCAAGCGCTCGCAGGCTGCTGCTGCGTCATGCAGTGCAGCGTCCCCAAGCCCCAGATCAGATCACCACTGTGAATACCCACCACCTTGCGGTCCGGGAAGACGCCGGCGAGGACATTCAGAGCCTTGCGGTCGTTGGCGTCGTTGAAGGTGGGCACCAGCACCAGTCCGTTCGCGATGTAGAAATTGGCGTAACTCGCAGGCAACCTCTGGCCTTGAAAGACAACCGGAGAGGGCATAGGCAACTCAACGATCGTGTAAGGCCGGCCCTGAGAATCGCGGGCTGCGTGCAAACGATCCAGATTCTCCGCCAGGGGCAGATGGTTGTCGTCGGCTGTATTTGGCTCTATGACAGTGACGATCGTAACCGGATTCACGAAGCGGGTGATGTCATCTACGTGGCCATGGGTGTCGTCGCCGGCGATCCCGCGATCCATCCACAACACCTGGTCGATGTCGAGGTAATTGTGGAAGATGCGCTCCAGATCTTCGCGGCTGAGGCCAGGATTACGCTGCTGCACCGGGCTCAGCAGGCACTCCTCGGTGGTGATCAGAGTACCCTGGCCGTTGACGTCGATACTACCGCCTTCCAGGACCACGCGGTGCGCCGAGAATTCCGGCGTCCAACTCGGCAGGTGAAGCAGTTCGCCGGCCTTCAGAGGAAGCTGGTCATCGAGCTGCCAGTCCTCGTACTTCGCCCAGGCGTTGAAGCGCCAATTGGTAATAGCAACAGGGTCCTGCGATCCATTTCGGGTGATGAAGATGGGACCGGAGTCGCGCATCCAGATCCGGTTCGTGGGCCACTGATGAAAATGCACGCGATCCAGCCGGACGCCGGTTCTTGTCAGCATGTTTCGCGCACGCTGCTCGGCGGCGCCGTCCTCGACCAGCAGGTGCACGTCTTCCACTTGGGAGAGATGGCGGATGATGTCGCAATACACCCAGGGAATAGGGTGGAACCTGCCCGGCCAGTCGGCGGCGTTGTGGGGCCAGGCCAGCCAGGTTGCTGCGTGGGGCTCCCACTCTGCCGGCATGCGATAGCCCAGGCTGCGCGGGGTTACGGGATCATTTGTCATGGTCGAGAAAGCGAGCTGTGATCGGCGGGTAGAAGTCGATGCGCCGGTCACGCAGAAAGGGCCAGTTGCGGCGCGTATCTTCGAGGTTCTTCAAGTCCACTTCTTCGATGAGGATGGCTTCCTCGTGATGGGGAGCCTGGGCCAGGACGCGGCCAAAGGGATCCGCGATAAACGACCCGCCCCAGAACTCGAGTCCAACCCCGGGAGCGCGATTGCCGCGGACGTCTCCATGTTCGTGGCCCACGCGATTGACGGAGGCGACGTACACTCCGTTGGCGATGGCGTGGGAGCGCTGGATGGTTTGCCACGCCTCATACTGGGCCGAGCCGAAACGCTCTTTCTCCGCCGGATGCCAACCGATGGCGGTGGGATAAAAGAGCAGGTTCGCGCCCCGCAGGGCGGTGATGCGGGCCGCTTCCGGATACCACTGGTCCCAACATATCAGCGCGCCCACTGGTCCGACCGAAGTATCGAAGGCCTTAAAGCCCAGGTCGCCGGGCGTGAAGTAGAACTTCTCGTAGTAGAGCGGATCGTCGGGGATGTGCATCTTGCGATAGATACCACCCAGCGAGCCGTCGCTCTGCAGCAACGCAACTGTGTTGTGGTAGAGCCCCGCGGCGCGCCTCTCGAAGAGGGAAGCGACGACGACAACTTTCTCTTCGCGCGCTACGGCGGAGAGCCGCTCCGTGGAAGGCCCCGGGATAGGCTCGGCGAGGTCGAAGAGCTCGGCATCTTCTCGCTGGCAGAAATACTGGGCGCCGAAGAGCTCGGGAAGGCAGACGATGTTGGCCCCGCCGCGCGCGGCTTCGCGCACCCGGTCGGCGGCTTTATCGAGGTTGGCGTCGGGGTCCGGCGAACAGGACATCTGTACCAACCCAACGCGGTAGTTTGTTTTGTGGGCCATTTTCTTACTCAAATATCAGGATTGCCGCGGCGATGACCGTGGTCCAAAGTGCCCGCTTGTCGCCGATCGCCGACTGGGTAATGTTGGTGGTGCGGACGATTTTGTTGGAGATGCGATACATTTCTTTTTTCTCATCCCAGCTTTTGTCGGGATCGAATTCGACGTTGAGCGTAGTGGCGAGCATCTCTGCCGCCAGTTCCTCGGCGTACTCGCCCGCCTGATCTTCCGCCTCGCCGAAGCTGTGGTGCTCGCTCAGGTAACCGTACGTGTTGCGATCTGTAGGGATCGCGACGCCGATACTGGAAACCACCAGGCGATGCGGCTCGCGGGTGGAGTTTTCTGCCACCACGGCGAAGACGACTTCCCCGGGCGAGAGATATTTCAATCCTTCTTTGCGGGTAACCAGTTTGCACTGCGGTGGAAAGATGGAAGAGACCCGCACCAGGTTCTGCGCGGCGATGCCGGCGTCTCGAAGTGCCAGCTCAAAAGACGTTAGCCGCTCCTTGTGTTTCCCGACGCCCTTGGTCAAAAAAAGACGCTTCGGGACCATGCTTTTGCCCAATGCAGAATCCTCCCAGACGAACCTAACACAAACCTATGAATGGATGCGGAAGCGCCCCTCGATGATGGAAAAAGATGCACAATAGCAGTGAGATGGCGTACCCAATCAAAGTGGAATATGCAGAAGCCCGCAGGATGCGCGAGCGCAACACCGTGCGCTACCGTGTGGCTCACTTGCCGATATGGATCTGGGTGTTTTTTCTCGCGCCCGGACCGCTTACGTTCGACCTGTTTGCGCACGGCGGCAGCGGAAAAAACCTGGCTTGGCTTTTGCTGGTGATTGCGGCGACGGGGGTTGCCGGCTATTTCGGGCAGCTTCCCGGCGTAGAGCCGCGGCCGTACATTCTTCGCTTTACCGAGGACAAACCGAACCCGTTATACCGGAAGATCTGCTACACGTTTGCCTGGAACGCGGTCATTACTTTCACCTTGCTAAACCTGTCCGGGCTGGTGATTGCCGTGGTGAGCGGCCAGTGGGTGATGAAGCAGATTTATCTCCAGGCTTATTTCCCGCTGTGCGCCATCGTGTTGCTGCTCGGGCTGTTTGGGCTGTTGCCTCGGGTAGGGCGTTCCACCAAGGGTGAAGGCATCGAGCGGCGCTATTTTTACGGGGCGGTGTGGGCTGCGGTCATTTCCCAAACGCTTTTGCTGGTGCTGTGGAAGACACTGCCCCGGTCAGCGGCGACCAACCAGATCAAGCTGGCAGCGTTCGTGTTGAGCCTGTGTGCGGTGGGCGCAGCTGCTGCTTTTGGGATGCTGCCCCGCACCCGGCCGATTGTCCCCGGAGAGCTCATGGTCGCGGACTAGATTCTGCGATCTGCTACAAGCCCGGGGCACCCAGGGTTTTGTGGCGGGGTTAAGAATTTTCAGGCGTGGGTGGCGGTGCGTTTCGGCTTGCGGGATAAGGCATAGAGCATGGCAACCAGCATGAAGAGCGAACCCATAGCGGCCAATCCCATCACCCTCAGGATCGACACCGTGTACTTGCCGGCACTGGGACTGTAGCTGCAGCAATAGAGCAAGATCAAGTCGCTTAGGGAGCCAATATGGTGAGTACTGGCCTGAATCACAGCCAGGCGAACATCCCGCGGCTGGTAGTCGATGCCGAAGAGATACTTCGACATCCGGCCGTCGGGCGTGGCGATCATGATCACGCTGGAGTGCGCAAACTGGTCCATCTTCCCATCTGGGCCAGGCACCCGCACGTAATTGAAGCCCGTGGCCGAGGCAAGATCGCTGATCGACGCTTGCTGGCCGGTGAGAAAATGTACGCTCGCCCCGGCATCCGGGGTCCCGAGGGAATCTAGAAAGTGGGCTTTTTCCGTCGCGCCGTCGGCAGGCGTATCCGCCGGATCGATACTCGTGACCACGATGTCGTAGTCTTTGCCCGGAGCGAACCCCACCTGGCGGAGCGTCCTTGCCATGCCGCTGAGAATCTGAGGGCAAAGCATCTTGCACTTGTAGTAAACCAGCGCCATCACCACCGGGCGATGCTCAAAAAAGGCACCCAGAGGCACGCTGTTGCCACTGGAGTCGAGAAATCGATCATTCAGAGGTAGTTGATTATCGAGGTTCTGGCTGATGCCGGCCTTCTTGAGAAAGGCAGGGGTCGATTGTGCCGCAGTCCCAACAGGCTTATCCGCTGAATACTGCTGGGCCCAGGCGGGCACCACGACCGAAAGGACGAGAACCGCAGCCATACCCGGGAGGGACCTGAAACGCATACCTACAGACTACTCCGATTGCCACTGCAATTCGCATGGTGATAGCCTGAAGATTCGTTCGCGCTACCACTCATCCGCTCTCGGAGATATGCATCCATGCAGAAAAGCTACAACGGTCTTTCCTTGCCCACGGGGGGCGAGGCGATTCAATATGCTGATGGAAAATACAAGATTCCCGACCATCCCATCATTCCTTTTATTGAAGGCGACGGCACCGGGCGCGACATTTGGCGTGCCTCGCAGCGGGTCTTCGATGCGGCGGTGGAGAAGGCCTACGGCGGCCGCAGATCGGTGAAGTGGTTTGAAATCTTTGCCGGCGAGAAGGCCTTTCAGCAATTCAGCACCTGGCTGCCGGATGAATCGGTCAATGCGGCACGCGATCTGCGCATCTCGATCAAGGGACCGCTGACCACCCCGGTAGGGGGCGGCATCCGGTCGCTGAATGTCGCTTTAAGGCAGATTCTCGATCTTTATTCGTGCATCCGGCCGGTCAAGTATTACCAAGGTGTACCAAGCCCGGTAAAGCACCCGGAAAAGCTCGATGTCGTGATTTTCCGTGAGAACACAGAAGACGTCTACGCAGGCATCGAGTTCAAGCAAGGCTCGCCGGAAGTCAAAAAGTTGATCGACTTCCTCAACAACGACATGCTCAAGGGCGGCAAGAAGAAGATTCGCGAGGACTCGGGCATTGGCATCAAGCCGATTTCCATCACCGGGACCAAGCGGCTGGTGCGGTACGCGATCAAATACGCGCTCGAGAACGGACGAAAATCCGTGACCCTGGTGCACAAGGGAAATATTCAGAAGTTCACCGAGGGAGCCTTCCGGGAGTGGGGCTACGAGGTGGCCACCCAGGAATTCCGCGACCAGACGGTGACCGAGATGGAGAGCTGGATCCTGGGCAACCTGGAAGCCAACCCCAAGTTGACGGTGGAAGAAAACGCCGCGCTCATCGAGCCCGGGATTGCTTTCGGATCCGATGATTTCCGGGCTGAAATGAACA
This sequence comes from Acidobacteriaceae bacterium, assembly GCA_049693715.1. Classification (GTDB taxonomy): domain Bacteria; phylum Acidobacteriota; class Terriglobia; order Terriglobales; family Acidobacteriaceae; genus PALSA-350. The sequence goes on from JBAVQC010000375.1 coordinate 5,894, forward strand.
AGAGCGTGAAGGGTGTCATCGATTCCATCGGCAAAACGCACGGCAACGGGCAATGGAAGAAGAAGCTGCTGATCAATGACCGGATCGCCGACTCCATCTTCCAACAAGTCATCATTCGGCCCGAGGAATACAGCGTCCTAGCCTGCCCGAATCTGAATGGCGACTATATTTCCGACGCCTGCGCGGCGCAGGTGGGTGGGCTGGGCATTGCTCCCGGGGCCAATGTGGGCGACGGCTATGCGGTATTCGAGGCCACCCACGGCACGGCGCCCAAATACGCCGACAAAGATGTGATCAATCCCGGGTCGGTGATGCTCTCGGGCGTGATGTTGTTTGATTTTCTGGGCTGGAAAGAAGCGGCGAAGCTGATCGAGACCGCGCTCGAGAAAACCATTCTGCAGAAGTATGTCACCTACGATTTTGAGCGGCAGATGCCTGGAGCCACCAAGGCGAAGACGAGTGAATTTGCCACGCGACTGATCGAGAACATGGGTTAGGAGAAATATGCGAAAGAAAGTAACCATCGTAGGAGCAGGCAATGTAGGCGCGACCGCGGCGCATTGGATCGCAGCCAAGGAACTGGCCGACATCGTGCTGGTGGACGTGGTGGAGGGTGTTCCGCAGGGCAAGGGCCTCGATTTGTTGGAGGCTTTGCCGATTGAGAAGCGGGACGTCCACGTGATCGGGACCAACGATTATGCCGACACCACCAACTCCGACATTGTGGTGATCACCGCGGGCATCCCGCGCAAGCCGGGCATGAGCCGTGATGACTTGCTGCACACCAACTACAAGATCATGTCGGACGTGGTGGGCAAGGTGGTCGCTGCCTCGCCCAACGCTATCCTGATTATTGTTTCCAACCCGCTCGATGCCATGGCTCAAGCTGCGTACAAGCTGGCCAAGTTCAACCGTGAGCGAGTGATTGGCATGGCGGGTATCCTCGATTCCGCCCGCTTTCGCTCCTTCATTGCGGAAGAGCTGAAGGTATCGGTCGAGAATGTAACTGCCTTTGTGCTCGGGGGCCATGGGGATACGATGGTGCCTCTACCGCGTTATTCTACTGTCGCTGGAATTCCGATTACCGAGCTGATGGATGCTGCAACGGTTGCCCGCCTGGTGCAAAGGACGCGCGATGGTGGGGCGGAGATTGTGAAGCATCTTAAGACGGGCAGCGCTTACTATGCTCCCTCCGCCGCGGCGACGGAGATGGTCGAGGCTATCCTGAAAGACAAGAAAAAAATATTGCCCTGCGCTGCTTACCTGGAAGGTGAGTATGGTATTCATGGCCTGTATGTGGGCGTCCCCTGCAAGTTGGGCGAGCGAGGATTGGAACAGATCATCGAGATCAAGCTCACCAAGGAAGAAGACGCTGCGCTTAAGAGGAGCGCCGACGCAGTGAAAGAGTTGTGCTCTGTCATTGGAGTGTGAGCCGTGAAGGAACGCGCCCGCCAGGTCGTGACTGCGAACGTTGCCGAGGCCAAGGCGGTCTTGCAGCAGTTGTTGGAACTGGAAGCGCAAATAGAGGCGGCCTCCGCGATGATTACGGAGGCTTTGCTTTCCGGGCACAAGCTGCTGGCATGCGGGAATGGTGGCAGCGCGGCGGATGCTTCCCATCTGACGACAGAGTTTGTCGTTCGCTACGACCGTGAACGCCGGGCCTATCCGGCGATCTCTTTGGCCGTCCACGGTGGCGATTTAACGGCTATCGGAAACGATTATTCCTTTGCTGATCTATTTGCCCGGCAGGTGCAGGCGTACGGTCAGCCTGGCGATGCGTTGGCGGTGTTTACCACCAGTGGGAACAGTGAGAATATCTTTCGCGCGCTGGTGGCCGCGAAAGATCTCAGGCTTAAGACCATCGCATTCCTGGGGCGCGGTGGTGGCGAGTGCGCAGGGATGGCAGACGTTGAACTGTTAGTGGCGGGAAAAACAACGGCGCGCATCCAGGAAGGTCATAAATTCCTGCTGCACACCATCTGTGAACTGGTCGACGAGCAACTGGCAGAGGCTGGGTAGCAGGTAACGCCGACTGGAAACGCGAAGGGGTGTTGAGACCGGTATCCCCGGAAAAGGCCAGTCGAAGAGTTTTCTCGGGTTTCGCCTACCCGGCCGGCACTGGTGGGCACCTCGTCTGACCAGGTCTCCGCTACCGTTGCCGACGCGCGAGCGACTGCGAAACTTACTCCACATCGTTTCAGAGTGGAATGCGCTTGAAAGCATAATGCTTTAGGGAGCATAATAGATGAAGTGGACGGTGGCCTTTCACGACGAGTTTGAACCGGAGTTCGATAAACTGCCGCGTGAGGTTCAGGACGAGCTTTACGCTGAGGCTCAATTTGTAGAATTGCTCGGTCCGGCAACAGGCCGGCCGCACGTTGACAAGCTTCACGGGTCCGGTTACGCCAAAATGAAGGAGTTGCGGTTCGAGGCGATGAATGACGAGTGGCGCGTGGCGTTCGCATTTGATCCGAAGCGTACTGCCATCCTGTTGGTTGCCGGCGGTAAGACCGGTGTCAGCGAAAAGCGATTTTACAAGACTCTGATCGATAAAGCCGATGCACGATACAAGCGACATTTGGAAAAATTGAAGAGCGAACCCAGGACAAGTAAAGGAAAGAAGAGATGAAAACCTTACAAGAGAAACTGCGTACCCTGCCGGCCGCTCGGCGTAAAAAGATCGCTGCGCGCACCAATCAGCTGATCCGCGAAGAAATGACGATGCGCGAACTGCGCAAGGCGTTGAGCATAACGCAGGCCGAGCTGGCAAGAACACTGAACGTGAAGCAAGAGCAAATTTCGCGGATCGAAAAGCGTACTGACCTACATATTTCGACCTTGCGCCGCTCCATCGAAGCAATGGGTGGCGAGCTGACACTCCTGGCTCGTTTCCCCAAGGGCGCTCCGGTAAAGATCACTGGTTTCGGCGAGCCGGAAGCTTAAGCGGCGTCGAGGAAGGGAAGAAGCTTCTGTGGCCCACATCCTCGCTCGTTCCTAGCGAGATGTGGGCCACACACCGGTTCTAAGTTAGACCCGTTCGATGACCACACTATCCAGGGTCACAGGCTTATTGGGCTTGTCCTGCGAGTTGCGGGGCACCTTGGAGATTTTCTCCACCACGTCGTACCCTTCCACAACTTCGCCAAAGAGGGTGTGCTTACCGGTGAGCCACTGCGTCGCCGCAACCGTGATAAAGAACTGAGACCCGTTGGTGTTCGGACCGGCGTTGGCCATCGCCAACTTGCCCGGCGCATTCAGGCTGTGGGGTGAGCCCTTGGTCTCATCCGCAAATTTGTAGCCCGGACCACCCATGCCGTTGCCCGCCGGATCTCCGCCCTGAATCATGAAGTCGGGGATCACGCGGTGAAAAATGGTGCCGTCATAAAGCTTGTCGCTGCTCTTCTTGTTGCCGACAGGGTGTGTCCACTCTCGTTTGCCCTCGGCGAGTTCGACGAAGTTCTTTACCGTGTTGGGCGCGTCTTTTTCGAAGAGGCGGCAGACGATCGTACCTTCACTGGTGTTGAAGATGGCATAGGTTCCGGATTCACGGGACATTCAAGAACTCCTGGTATTCGGTTTGGTTTTAATTGGGGATTGGGGGCGCAGCGGGCGGGGCCGCAGGCGCCGGAGGAGCAGGGGGCAGTGGCGGCAACTGCTGACCCGGCTGCACGATCGTGACTTTATTGAGAACGACCGGTTGGACCGGCTTATCTTCCGCATCCCGCTGCACACGGGCAATCGTCGAGACAATCGATAAGCTGGGCTGGTCGCACTGGCCGAAGATGGTGTGCTTCTGGTCCAAGTGGGTGGTCGGCACTTCGGTAATGAAAAATTGAGACCCGTTGGTGCCGGGTCCGGAATTAGCCATCGCCATCCGTCCGGGTACATCGAAGTTCAGGTTGGGATCGAACTCATCGGCAAACATATATCCCGGATCGCCGGTTCCGGTGCCGGTGGGGTCGCCCCCCTGAATCATAAACTCGGGGATGACGCGATGAAACGTGGTCCCGTTGTAGAAGGGCTTGTTCTTCATCTTCTTCTTGCTAACGGGGTCGGTCCACGGCTTGGTTCCCTGGGCCAGCGCAATAAAGTTGGCCACCGTAAGCGGCGCCTCTTTGTCGAAGAGCTTGCAGGTGATGCGGCCCAAGCTGGTATCGAGCACCGCCGTAGGCCCGGTGGGCTCTATCGTCGGCGGGACCTGGCTGACGGGCGTGTCCGGCAGCTCAGCGGGAGGAGTCTGCGCGGGCGGCGTTTCGGCCGGGGGCGTCTGCGGTGGAGTGGACTGCTGAGCAATGGCGAAAGCAGTCGAAAAAAGAAACAAAACTGCGAAACGACGACAGGGTCTCATGGATAGTTCCAAACTCAGACTAATACAGCCGTAGGAGAATTGCTTGCCCGCCTACTTCTTGTCAAAAGGCTGCTTTTCACCGATACGCGGGCGGCTTTCGGACTGCAACTGCCGGGAAACCTCCTGCACCTTTTCAAAAACCCGCAGGAAGTTGCCGCCGAGAATCTTGTTCATGTCCTCGGCGCTGTAGCCACGCGCCATCAGTGCCTGTGTGATCTTGGGCAGGTCCGCGGCGGAATCCATGCCCTCCGGGCTCGAAGGAATGCCATCGAAGTCTGACCCAAGTCCGACGTGGTCGATGCCGGCAATCTTGGCGATGTGGTCAATGTGATCGATCAGCACGCTGAGCGGAGGGCGCGGTATTTTGGCGGTGTAACTCTTGCTGATTTCCTCGGCAAGCTCGTTGGGCATGGGCTTGCCCTCGGCCTGAAGTTTAGCCTTCGCGTCCGCAACCGCCTGGTCGATGGCGGGCTGCATGGCCTGCGCCGCCCTGCGGTAGTCTTCGCTCAGAAAGCTGGAATAGAAATTCACCATCACCACGCCGCCGTACTGGCCTACGGCATGCAGCATGTTGTCATCCATGTTGCGGGGCGCATTGCAAAGCGCGCGCGCCGACGAGTGGGACGCGATGACCGGAGCACGGCTGATGATCAGCGTGCGATAGAAGGTCTTGTCCGACACGTGGGAAATATCCACCATCATGCCCAGGCGGTTCATCTCGTACACCACGTCTTTGCCGAAGTCGCTTAAGCCGTCGTTGGTATGGGAAACTTTGGGGTTGTCAATATCGCCGGAAGAATCGGCCCAACCGTTTGAATTGCTCCAGGTGAGCGTCATATAGCGCACACCGAGCCGGTAGTAGTCGCGCAGCAGCCCCAGGCTGTTTTCGATGGAATGGCCGCCCTCAATCCCCATCAGCGCCGCCAGTTTGTGCTCGCGATGCGCGGCCATAATGTCTTCCGGGGAAAAGGCCATGCGCATTTGCTGGGGATGTTTGGCGGCCTGCTGGTAGACAGCGTCAATCAACTCCAGCGTGCGCCGCGCTTCATGTCCGTTCGGGTAAGCAGCCGGGTCCACCCAGATGGAGAAGAACTCCGCTCCCAGGTTGCCTTTGCGCGCGGACTCGAAATTGACATAGCCGCCTTTGAGCGGTTCTGTCAGGTCGTAGCCTTCGTCGAGCATGCGCTGGGTGGTGTCGGCATGCGTGTCGATGACAATAGCGGCCTGGTGTACGGCGAGCGGATCCTTTTGTTTAGTCACGGAAGCAGTCTTCGAGGTGGTCTGGGCATGCAGCGGGAGAACCGCGGTGAACAGGATGAGCGCGTGGGCAATCTTCATTCGCAGCTATTCTTGCACATTAGGGCTGCTGTATTTTGCTCCCGTGCTCCACTCCGTGAAGGGGGTGATGGTGGTGCCCAACTCATCGCGCCGATTGATGCTGGCGCGGAGATAGTCACGGTTCATCACCGCAATCACTTCCAGCTGGATCTCTTTCGGGCAAACGCCCGTGCACTCACCGATATTGGTACAGCTGCCGAAGCCTTCCGCGTTCATTTGCGCAACCATGCCCAGCGCGCGTTTGTCGCGCTCGGGCTTGCCCTGGGGCAGGATGCCGAGATGGGAAATCTTGGCCCCGGTAAACAGTGCGGAAGAAGCATTGGGGCAGGCCGCGACGCAAGCTCCGCAGCCGATGCAGGCAGCAGCGTCCATCGCCCGGTCAGCCGTCTCCTTGCCGATGAGGTGGGTGTTGCCGTCGACGGCGTTCCCGGTGGATACAGAGATGTAGCCGCCGGAAGCGATGATGCGGTCGAAGGAGCGCCGGTCGACAACCAGATCCTTAATAATGGGAAAAGCGGAAGCGCGCCAGGGCTCGAGGACCAGCTCTTCTCCGTCTTTGAAGTGGCGCATGGTCAGTTGGCAAACGGTGGTGGCGCGTTGGGGTCCGTGTGCGACGCCATTGATCATGAAGCCGCAAGAGCCGCAAATGCCTTCGCGGCAATCGTGCTCGAACGACACTGGCTCTTCGCCCTTTTCAATCAGTTCCTCGTTGAGCACATCAATGCACTCCAGCATAGACATCTCTACACTGGCAACCTCGATCGGATAACTGACGAACTTGCCCGGTTCCTTACGGTTCTTCTGGCGCCAGATCTTCAGCGTTACCTTCATTACTTGTAGCTCCTCTGGCTCGGATGGACGTAGTGGAATTCCAACGGTTCCTTGGTGAGCGTGGGCGGGTTGCCGGGGCCGCGATAATCCCAGGCGGCCACGTAGGAGTAGTTCTCGTCATCACGCTGGGCTTCGCCCTCGGGGGTTTGATACTCCTCCCGGAAGTGGCCACCGCAGGACTCATTGCGGTTGAGGGCGTCGATGCACATGAGCTCGGCGAGCTCGAAGAAGTCTGCCACGCGGCCGGCCTTCTCCAGGCTTTGATTCAGGTCCTCTCCGCTGCCGGGAACGTTGACGTTCTTCCAGTACTCCTCCTGCAACGCCCGAATCTGGCCAATGGCAGACTCCAGACCCGCCGCGGTGCGCGACATGCCGCAGTAGTCCCAGACAATCTTTCCCAGTTCGCGGTGAAAGGAGTCAACCGTGCGCTTGCCTTTGATCGAGAGCAGCAGGTCAATGGTCTGCTTGACGCAGGCGACCGCTTGCTTGACCTCGGGCGCGGTATCGAGCACCGCGGGAAATTTGTTGGTCGCGAGATAGTTGCCGACGGTGTAGGGAGCGACGAAGTACCCATCGGAGAGTCCCTGCATCAGGGCGCTGGCGCCCAGCCGGTTCGCGCCGTGGTCAGAGAAGTTGGCTTCGCCGACCACAAACAGGCCGGGAATAGTACTTTGCAGGTTGTAGTCCACCCACAGGCCACCCATGGTGTAGTGAATGGCGGGGTAAATGCGCATGGGAACCTTGTAGGGGTTCTCATCGGTGATGCGCTGGTACATGTCGAACAAATTGTCGTAGCGATCGCGGATGGTCTTCTCGCCTAACCGCCGAATGGCGTCGGTAAAGTCGAGATAGACTCCCAGCCCGGTCTCGCCGACACCGCGGCCTTCGTCGCACACAGCTTTTGCGTTCCGCGACGCCACGTCGCGCGGTACGAGATTCCCGAAGCTCGGGTAGCGGCGCTCCAGGTAGTAGTCGCGTTCTGCTTCAGGTATCTGATCGGGAGTACGTTTGTCACCGGCCTTCAACGGCACCCAGATGCGGCCGTCGTTGCGCAGCGATTCGCTCATTAAGGTGAGCTTCGATTGGTAGTCGCCGGAAACAGGGATACACGTGGGATGGATCTGCGTGTAGCAAGGGTTGGCAAACAGCGCTCCACGCTTGTGGGCGCGCCAAATGGCGGTAACATTCGACCCCTTGGCGTTGGTGGAGAGGTAGTAGACGTTGCCATAACCGCCGGTACCCAGGATGACCGCATCGGCAAAGTGGGTGCTGATGGCGCCTGTGACCAGGTGACGAGCGACGATGCCGCGGGCCTTGCCGTCGATCACGATCAAGTCGAGCATCTCGGTACGCGGATGCATGGTAACGGTACCGGCGTGGATCTGGCGTTCGAGCGCCTGGTAGGCGCCGAGCAGCAACTGCTGGCCGGTCTGGCCGCGAGCGTAGAAGGTACGCGAGACCTGGGCGCCGCCAAAGGATCGGTTGGTGAGCGCGCCGCCGTATTCACGGGCGAAGGGAACTCCCTGGGCCACGCACTGATCGATGATGTTGACGCTCATCTGGGCCAGGCGATAGACATTGGCCTCGCGCGCGCGGAAATCTCCACCTTTCACCGTGTCGTAGAAGAGACGGAACACGCTGTCGCCGTCGTTCTGGTAATTCTTGGCGGCATTGATGCCGCCCTGGGCGGCGATGGAGTGCGCGCGGCGCGGCGAATCCTGAAAGCAGAAGCATTGAACCTTGTAGCCCAGTTCGCCCAGGGTGGCGGAGGCTGAGGCCCCTGCAAGGCCGGACCCGACGACGATGATGTGGTGTTTGCGCTTGTTCGCGGGATTGACCAGCTTGAAGTCGAAACGAGCCTGTTCCCATGCTTGCTCGATGGGGCCCGTGGGCGCTTTGGAATCGAGGATCATCTATTTCACCAGCCCCAGTAGAACGCTGATCGGAATGGATAGGTAGCCGAGGGTGATGAGCAGAGCGATCACCATCGCTGCATTCTTAAATCTCAATGTGTGTTGTGGCTGGTGGATGCCCAGGCTTTGAAACATGCTCCAAAGTCCGTGGCGCAGGTGCAGACCCAAAAGGCTGACGGCGACAACGTAAGAAAGCGACACCCACCACACCTGGAAGCCGGAAACCACATTGTGGTACACGTCACCTTCAATGTAGGCCGCGCCGGGATGAATGTAGCCGGCGGTCAGGTGCAAAAGATGAAAGATGATGAAGGCCAGCACAATGGGGCCCGACCAATACATCGTCCGCGAGGCGTAGGAGGAAGCAATTGACTTTTTGACGGAGTAATTGACCGGCCGCGCCCGCTTTTTTCGCAAAGCCAATTGCACGGTTGCGACAATGTGCAGCGTGACGGCAATCAGCAGGATGATGCGCACCGGCCAGAGAAATTCGCCGATGCTGTGCAGAAACGCGCCGTAGGCGTTCAGTTTTGCCGGCCCTTCGAATACCTGAAGGTTGCCCAGCAGATGCCCAATCACGAAGGCGAACAGGATGATGCCCGTGACTGCCATCACGATCTTCTTGCCGACGGTGGAGGCCCAGAACCCGGGCGCCCGATTGTCCCGAGGGACGGCTGCCATTGTGCTCATTTGAGTTTTTCCGATGCCTCAGGAGGGGCTGAAATTGAATCTGGCCCAACTCTCTATTATTGGTGCGTGAGCGAAGCACCGTCAAGGTTTCAGACCAGGACTTCCAATAGGGCACGAAAGGCTTGTCCACGATGGCTGTGTGTCCACCTGGCCTGATCGTCAATCTCCGCCATGGTGCGGTCGAGAGCAGTCACATAAAATAGCGGATCGTATCCGAAGCCACTAGAGCCCTGCGGAGCGGTGAGGATGCGTCCTTCGGCCACCCCCTCAGCGACCATCAGGGGTACCCCATCCTGAGCAACGGCCAGCGCACAGCGGTAGCGGGCGCCGCGTTCCCTGTCGGCAACCCCGCCGAGCTGCTGTAACAGAAAAAGATTGTTGCTGGCGTCTGGGGTGTTGGCTTCGCGGAACCCGGCGTCCGCAGCAAAACGGGCGGAGCGAACCCCTGGGGCGCCCTGAAGAAAGTCCACCTCGAGCCCGGAGTCGTCGGCCAACACCATCTCGCCGGGGAGAAAGCGACTGTAGTAGATCGCCTTTTCACTGGCATTATCGGCAAAGGTCAGCCCATCCTCGGCAGGGGCCTCAATGTGGTTGAGGCCGGGGAGGGGGAGAATCTCTATGCCGTGCCGCGACGCCGCCAGGCGAAAGTCGCGCAACTTGCCTGGGTTGGTGCTGGCGATGTAAAGGGTGCTTGCCATCAGTGAAAAAGGGCCAGGGGGCAGCCCTCACAACGAGCCTTTGGGCCGCAATGGTGTTTGCCCACGGCGACCACCAGGGCGTGGAATTCGTTGTACAGCTGCAAGCGAAACTCCGCCGGGTCGTTGGCAAATGCGTCATCCACCAGTCGTTGCACCTCGCCATATTTCCGATCGCGGCCGGCGATGCCGTGGCGATCGGCGATGCGGCGCAGATATTCATCCACCACCGCCACAGGATGAAGCAGCGCGTAGAGCAGAATGGCGTCCGCGGTTTCCTCGCCCACCCCTGGCAAGTCCAGGAGTTGGCGGCGTACCACGCTGGTTGGTTGGGCCGCGAGCCGGGCCAATGAAGAGCCGTGGTCGCGGTCGAGAAAGGCGACAAACGCCTTGATGGCAGCAGCCTTGCGCACCATGTATCCCGAAGGACGGATGAGCATGCGCAGCTCGTCTTCCTCAATCGTTCGCAGTCCTTCGAGGTTCATCACGCCATGTTCGACCAGGTTGGCGATGGAGCGCTCTACGCTGCGCCAGGACGTGTTCTGGGTCAGATATGCGCCGACGATCACCTCCAGCGGCGTCTGCGCCGGCCACCATTGCTGGGGGCCATACGCGGCAGCCAGCTGGTCGTGAAAATTGCGCAGAATGGGCCCCGCTGCTTTGGTCATGGCTTCGGCTTGTGTTGCTGCAAATGTTTCTTCCAGCCCAGCAGCTTGGCTTTCAGCGCCTCGGCTTCTGCCTCGGCGATCATGCCTTTGTTTTGATAGAGGATGGAGAGGCTGGTATGAGCCAGCACCTCGTCTGGGTCGAGCTCAAGCAGGCGGTGCGCCACCGCGATCGCCTCATCGAAATCACCTTGCTCCTGTAAGGCGCGGATGAGCCCGTGCATAGCATCGAGCATGCCGGGGTCTGCTTCGAGGCACCGGCGCAGGCTCTCGGCGGCCGCAGCCGCATCGCCTTCGGCGAGCCGGTCGAGCGCCTGGTGGTAAAGCTCTTCGGCGGTGGAGGGGTGTGTGGGCATGCCGGTAATGGCCTGACTCCATGATAGCGGTTAGGATGAAACGAAACAAAGCATCTACCGGAGGTCCCACCGAATGAGTTTCATCCTCGCCGATGGCTGGCTGATCACTATGAATGAGCGCCGGGAAATCCTGGAGCGTGGCAGCGTGTGTGTCGAAAACGATCGCATCGCCGCGGTGGGCACCCGGCAGCAGTTACAGCAGAAGTATCCCGGGGCCGAGGTTGTCGATTGCAGCGGGCGCATCGTGATGCCGGGCATGGTGAACACTCACACCCATTTGTTCCAGACCCTGCTGAAAGGTCTGGGCGACGACATGGTGTTGAAGAAGTGGTTTACCTGCATGACGGCGCCAAGCGCGGTGCATCTGACTGCGCCGGATGCCCATGCGGCTGCCCTTCACGGTTGCGTTGAGTCCATTCGTTCCGGGGTAACGACGGTGGTGGATTTCATGTACGTTCACCCACAACCGGGCTTGATCACGTCCGTGGTGGATGCGTTCCACATAACCGGCGTGCGCGGGTTTGTTTGCCGCGGGTTTATCTCCGACGGGGTTCAGTACGGCATTCCGGAAGCGCTGATCGAGCAACCGGTGGTCGCGTTGGCGGATGCGAAAGAGCAGATACGGCGGTACAACAAGCCCGGAGGGCGGGTGCAGGTGGGGCTTGCTCCCAACATGATCTGGGCGGTGAATGAGGAGGGTTACCGGCAGACCCGGAAGCTGGCCGATGAGGAGCATGTGCTCATCACTACCCATGTGGCGGAAACCGGCTTCGAGCTGGAAACTTGCGCGGCGACCCACGGGATGAACGACACGCAGTTTCTGAGCGAGATCGGCTTTCTCGGCAGCGATGTCATCGCCGTGCATTGCGTGCATTGCAAAACCGACGATATTGCCATCATGCGCAAGCACGATACGAAGGTGTCCCACAATCCCTGCAGCAACATGTACCTGGCCTCGGGTTGCGCGCCCATTCCGGAAATGCTGGCGGCGGGGGTCACGGTGGGGTTGGCTTCCGACGGGCCCGCAAGCAGCAACAATCACAGTCTCTTTCAGGCGATGAAGTTTGCTGCCCTGCAACAAAAGGGTGTGCATCAGGATGCCACCATCATTACCGCGGAAAAAGTGCTGGAGATGGCCACGATTGGTGGCGCGCGAGCGGTCGGCCTGGAAAAGGAGATCGGTTCGATCGAGGTGGGGAAGAAGGCCGACATCGCGGTGGTGGACTACAACAACGCGTTTATGACGCCCATTCATCATCCTGTTTCGGCGATTGTTTATTCGGCACTGGGGCATGAAGTGACGAGCCTCATGATCGACGGGCGTTTCGTGATGCGCGATGGAGTCGTGGCCACGGTAAATGAGGCCGCGGTCCGCAATCAGGCTCAGCTGAGCGCGGATGCGCTCACAAAGCGCGCGGGAACAGATGCATCCAAGCATCGTCCCTGGCCGAGATAAAAAACGCAGATCCCTCGGCTACCTTAGTCCCGCAGGGACGTCTGAACTTAGCCCAGGACGTCAGTCCTGGGTAATTCGAGCCGATCGGAAGTCCCGTAGGGACGGCTGAAAGC
>JBAVQC010000376.1:0-3927 GCA_049693715.1 Acidobacteriaceae bacterium
TTATAGATGATGTAGCCCTTCACGATATGGGTCTCGTCGAAGTCCAGAATGTCTTTGCGCTCGTCCTGCAGGTCATAGATGTTTTGTAGAGAGCCTGCGTAGTACAACTCTTCAAAGTTCGAATCCACATCTCCATGAGCGCGGGACCAGTTGTAACTCCCCTGCACAGAAAGCCCTTTGGCTGCTCGCCGGGTAATGCTCAGCTGTACACTCTTGTAGTCTCCGTTGCCGAGCGGTGTTCCCACCGAATACAACGGACCGAAACCGGCTGCAACCTGCGGATAGGGCGTGATGCCCGCGTAGGATGCGCCCACTCCATTGTAATAACCGTTATAGGATGCCGGGTAGGAGCCGTTGAGCAAGTAGTTCTGCAGGTTGGCCACGGTGGGCTGGTTGTTCAGGAAGATTCCGCTCTGCAGGTGATAACTTGCGCTCTGTATCCAGTTGCCTTCGAACGTCGTAACGCGGTCGAGTTGGCGCTGTATACCGATGTTGTATTGCTCCGTATTGCCGGGCGTTAACGCGCGCGGATCGATGCTCACAGGACCGTACTGCGTGTAGTCCGGTGTCTTCACCTGGCTAAGGATGGGGTGGTAGCCATTGGCCCAGTTGAAGTTGCTCTCCGTGCTCTGCTGGTAGAAGCCCGGGTTTCCGCTCGTTTGGTAGGGAATGCCGCCATAGGTATTCAGGTTGAGCGGCACATAGAACACGGCGTAGTTGCCGCGTAGAACGGTCTTGCTCGTCAGCAAATAAGCCGCGCCGATGTGCGGAGCGTAGTTATACCAATCTTGACGCTTCTCCCACGACTGGCTGCCGTTGGTGAGGTACTGATACTCTCCTTCGAGGCCAGTAACCGGGTTCGAGGCATCGGTTACGAAGCTGGACCAATGACCGTACTTCTCCTTGTAAGGGTTGTTGTAGTCCCAGCGAAGGCTCACGTTCACGGTGAGCCGCTGATTCACCTTGATGGTGTCACTGGCATAGACCGAGAATGTTTTGCGACGCCCATACTCCGGATCAGGCGTCGTGTTCGTCGCCCGGAAAACATCTCCGAGAAGGAAACTGGCAAACGCATTCCCAAGGTTGTTGTAGCCATTGGCGTAGTTGTACCAGGCGCCCGCGGTCGAGGTTGGATCGAAGATCAGCGGGTTTCCGCCTTGAAACGTTCCCTGGTCGGGATGGGAGTTGAATTGCAAGGCACGAAACTCAGCACCTATCTTCAGGCTGTGCCGCCCATGGTTGTAAACGACCTGATCGCTATAGACGTATGTGTTGCCGGAATAATGATCGTTGAACTGGCTCCCCAGCGGAGAGAAGTTCCAGCCGTTCTGGTAGTTTGCTCCATTCCCAAAGTAGCCGGAAGAGAAGTTGATGAGCGGGAAGTTACCGGCGCCGTTGAGCAACCCCAGCTTGCTGTCATAATCTCCAGACTCTGAAAGCGCGATGCTCGGGTTGCGGAAGCTGTTGAACGTCGCATACACGGTATTGACCACATTGGGTGTAAACGCGAAAGAGTCGCTGATGCGGGCGCCTGGAGCCGTAGTGTTGTGCGTGTACGAGTTCGCCAGTGGGCCGCCGTTGGGGAGGATCGCCGACCAGGCTCCCCCTTGGTCAGCATTGATGCGCGGGTAGTCATCGTAATAGAAGGAGCCGTTCAGATGCTGCCGGCTGCTCACGTTGTAGTCGATCTTTATACTGCTCTGGGTATTGTGAAAGTAGGGGTCCGGTTGATACGCCGGACCTGCTTCGTTGAGCGTCGTGTTCGTCTGCGGCTTGTAATACTGATGGAATAGCTGGATGATCTGGCGCGTTGGGGAGGATGTGATCAGGCTCGTTGGAATCTGGTTATTCACGTAGACGCAGTTGGTAGCCGAGTCGACCACAGCTCCCTGGTAGACCGTATGTCCGCAGGGGTCCGTGCCGATCACGTTCGAGGTCGTCAGCTGCGGGCTGAGGTCCGCGAATGCAGCCGTGCTCCCGTCGGCATTCAGTCCCAACATGGCGTCGGTCGGCACCGTCCGGCTGTTATTTCCAAGAGCCAGGTCGCTCTGCTGATACCGCTCGAGCGCGACGAAATAAAACAGCTTGTTTTTTAGAATGGGACCGCCAAAACCGCCTCCCCAGTCAGAGAGGGTATCGCTCTTACGGAGATAGGCCGCCGCGTTCGAAGGATCGGTAATGGCAGCCAGCTTGTTGGCCGCACCCTCCGCATCCAGACCCGTCGAATGTAGAAACCCAAACAAGCTGCCATGAATCTGGTTGGCGCCTGACTTCAACTCGTAGCGAAACACGCCGCCGCCGCTGCGTCCGGCATCCGGGGCAATGCCCGCCGTATCCGCTTGAAACTCCTGCACGGCCTCCTGCGGAGGCTGCGATTCACTGATGTAGCCGCCGATCTGCGAGATGGCGGAGGTGCCGTCGATCAGCACCTCTTTCGTGAACGCCGTGCTGCCGTCGATATGGGACTCGTAATCGCTCCCTTCGACCCCGGGAACATACTGAAAGAGGAAGTTGGATAGATTGCGGCTCCCCTGGACATTGATTGGAAGTTCGCTCACGGCTTGGGCGTTGAGATTGGTCCCGACGGATGTAGTTTCCGTCTCAAGTTGAGGCGGTTCCCCTGTCACCTGTACCGTCTCATTTGTGCCCCCTGCTGAAAGCGACACATTTATCTCGACCGCCTGGCCAATGAGCAAGGTGATGCCGGTTCGGTCCAGAGTCTTGAAGCCGGGACTGGAGAACTCAACCGTGTAGTTGCCAATCGGGAGGTTGCCCACGCGGTAAAGGCCCCCATTGTCCGTGGTCACCGTCTGCGTATCGTTCGTTCCAATATCAATCACCCGGACTTGAACGCCCGGAATAACCGCGGAGGTCGTGTCTTTCACCGTTCCCGCGATCGTTGCGCGATCAGACTGCGCAAATATGGGGTTCGAGGCAAGAGCCAATGTCAAGATGGCTGAACCTAGAGTTCTTTTCCATGTCAAAGTCATGCTGATCCTCATCATGCTGATCCTCCCAAACCGCACAGGTCGTGCGGTATTCAATTTCGTGCCAATTTTTTCCACTCTGGACGTGCGAGAGCATTGAAGACTGAGGACCGCATCTTTGAATACGTAATGGAAGATAAATTTACGGGGCATCGCAAAATTCGAGCGGCCGGTGTTTGGCTTCTACAGTAATGGGGCTCCGAGTTTGAACGATTTACCTCTCACCCCTCCGGTTAACCCGTAAATCGATCACCGATTTACGGGTTAGTACGGTCCCAGGAACACCATGGAGCGTACCGGTACAAGCTATGGGGAAAGAGGGTGCATCACGAAAGCGGCGCGGAAAATCACGGTCGAGGTGCCAGCCAAACTTCTAAAACAGGCGCAGGATGCCAGCGGCAGCGGGATCACGCAGACTGTCCGCACAGGTCTCGAACTCATAGCAGCCTCGCGGACCTATGCGCGCCTGCTTGAGCTCAGGGGAAAGGTCCGTTTCTCGCGGACGGCAGCTGATTTGAAAGCTGACAGATGATCGCGGCAGATACCAGCACGTGCATCGACGCCAGGGTCTTGCTCATTACCAGAGACCGGGACTTCCGAGCGTTTGCTGAGGCTGCCGACCTCGACCTGATGGTTGGTTGAGCGGACGATTCGCTCATCTCGTCTCGTCTACGTCACGCCACAGGCGCTCACGATCATACGTGCTGTCAAGACGGCCTCGACGTGACGCTTATGCTAAATCCCGTTGAGACCGGCTCCCTGGGAAACTCAGTGACAGAGGACATCCCCAGGTTTCCTAGAATTTCAGCGAGACCTGATTTTCCTGATCTCATCAGCGCAGCGCACTCCGACGCCGGCAAAGCCGGGCTGTACAGGAATCCCTGGATTTCGGCACACTTCTTCTCGTTTAGATACTGACGCTGTTCCAGAGTTTCGACTC
>JBAVQC010000377.1:0-5583 GCA_049693715.1 Acidobacteriaceae bacterium
CGCGGGAGCCCTGGGCGCAGCCTTCACCGGCAACAAGGATCTTTCCATCCCCGCGGAGTCGGTCGTCACCTTCCGCCTGCAGGATGCACTCACCCTGTCTCCTGAGACCCAGGTGAGCCAGGTGAACCCGAACCCCTAAGCCGGGTTTGACATCCTCCTCGTCTTGCTGATCTCCCATCTGTGAAATCACGGTCTGCTGTCTGCGCGGCGGCATCCAAGTGTTTTACTCATTGGGAGGTCATCGCACATGAGCGCGGATGCAGGTACGACGGAAAACTTTGACGCCATCATCATCGGCTCCGGGCAGGGTGGCAATCCCCTCGCCGAGGTTCTGGTCGCAGCCGGAAAGAAGACCGCGATGATCGAGCGCAAGGAGGCAGGCGGTACTTGTATCAACACCGGTTGCACTCCCACGAAAACCATGGTGGCCAGTGCGCGCGTCGCCTACCTCGCCCGCCGGGGGTGTGATTACGGCGTCGATGTGGGGCCCGTGGCCGTCGATATGAGCCGCGTTCGTGAGAGAAAACGCAACATAGTCCTTAACGCGCGCCACAGCCGGGAAAAAAGGCTGGCGAACGCTCATGTGGAGCTCATCCGCGGCGAGGCTTCCTTTACGGCTCCCGGAAAACTGCGCGTGGCCTTGCGCGAGGGCGGAGAGCGCCGGCTGGCTGCACCCCAGATCTTCATCAATACCGGCACCCAGAGCGCTTCGCCCGCGATCCAGGGTCTCGACACTGTTCCCCACCTCAATAACGAAAGCATCATGGAGGTGGACCGTGTGCCCGAGCACCTGTTGATCATCGGTGGAGGCTACATCGGGATCGAGTTCTCCCAGATGTTTCGCCGCTTCGGCAGCAAGGTAACGCTGATCCAGGCAGGATCGCAGCTTCTGCGCGCGGAAGACCCGGACGTAGCGGCCGAGGTAACGAAGATCCTGCGCGAGGACGGCGTCGAGATCCTGCTGAATACGCGCACGCAAAGAGCTGCGCTCGTCAACGGAGTGATGACTCTGACGGTCATGGTGGAAGGCAAGGAGCAGACGGTCGAAGGAACCGATCTCCTGGTGGCGACGGGCCGGATCCCCAACACCGGTGCATTGAATCCCGCTGCGGCCGGCATTGCAACCGATCAACGCGGCTTCATCCGCGCCAACGATCGCCTGGAGACTACGGCTCCCGGGGTTTGGGTTATCGGCGATGTGAAGGGAGGTCCGCAGTTCACCCACATCTCGTATGACGACTACCGCATTCTCAAAGCCAACCTCTTTGATGGCGGAAATCGAACCGTGAGCGACCGCATGGTGCCCTACACCGTCTTCATGGACCCGCAGCTCGGCCGCGTCGGCATGACAGAAACCGAAGCAAACAACTCCGGCAAAAAGATCCGTGTCGCCCGCATGCCGATGACCTATGTAGCCCGTGCGCTCGAGATGGATGAATCCCGCGGCCTGATGAAGGCGATCGTCGATGCTGACACGGAAGAAATCTTAGGCGTGACCGTCCTGGGAATCGAGGGTGGAGAAGTGATGACGGTATTTCAGATGGCCATGATGGGCCATCTGAAATGGAGCGTGTTGCAAGCCGGCATCTACGCCCACCCCACCCTATCCGAATCCATCAACAACCTCTTCCTCCACTTCGACGACAAAAAGTAGCCAAGCTCTCGAAAGCTCTCGAAAGTCACAGAAACATTGGAGGGAACAGGACGGGCTCTTACTCTGATCAACACAGATTCCGGCTGGGCACCCATGGTGCCATCCCAACTTATACCCGCAAATCCACCACCGTAGCCCCCGCGCCGCCCTCACTGGGGCTAGCCTCACCAACCAGCGCCACATGCGGATGCCGCTCCATAAGACTCCGCAGCGCCTTGCGTAAAACCCCCATGCCCATACCATGCACGATCCGCACCCGAGGCAACCCAGCCAGAAACGCGCGATCCAGGTACTGCTCCACCTCGCCGGTCGCCTCATCCACCGTGCGCCCGATCACGTTCAGTTCCGGACGAACCATCTCCTCCGGATGGGCAATCGAAACCGTAACCCCGCGCCCTCGCGCTGCTTCCAGCGGACTCACTGCCTTGATCTCGCGTCCGGCGATTACTTCCGCAATATCATCCCGGGCCACCCGCATCTTCATCGGCCCCACCGCTACTTCGAAGGCATTGCCATCCAACTGCCGCTGCACCACCCCGGTCTTGCCCAGCGATTTCAGCTTCACCGTGTCCCCAATGGACACATGCCGTACTAGATGTGGATGGGCATGGCTGTCTCCCCGGTCGGCCCCGCTATGTTGTGCCACCACCGCGGAGTTAAATTGCTCGCTAAACTCCCGCCGCAGCCGAGCCATGCGCCGCTCTGCTTCCTTGGAGAGCTTTTGCTGCGCCGCCCGATCGTCAATGGCCCGCACCGTTTCGCGGATCTGGTACGTAAAGTCCTTCAGTAACGACTGCAGTTGCTGTTCCAGGTCTCGTACTTTAGCTCGCCATTCCTTCAAGCCCTCGCTCTCCAGCCGGCTCTTCTCCCGGGCCACCTCCTGCTCCCGCCGCTTCAATGCCTCGCGTTCCCGTGCGACGGCGTCGAGCTGACTATGCAACTGGTCCAGGAAGTGAGCAATATCCTGCGTCTGCGTATTTTGTTGCCCGCGCGCGTTGGCAATAATGCCGGCGTTCAGGCCCAGGCGCTGGGCAATATTGATGCCTGCCGAAGCCCCCGGAACACCCAGCCGCAAGGCAAACGTCGGCGCCAGCGTCTCTTCGTCGAAACCCACTGAGGCATTGAGGACTCCCGTCCGCTTCGCAGCATACAGTTTCAGCGAAGTGTGATGGGTGGAGATGAGACACCACGCGCGGCGCTCCAGAAAGTAATCGGCGATTGCCACCGCCAACGCGGCGCCTTCTTCCGGGTCGGTCGCCGAGCCCAGCTCATCCAGCAAAACCAGTGAAGACCCATCCGCCAGTTGCGAGATGCGCTCCAGGTTAGTGATATGAGCGGAAAACGTGGAGAGGTTTTGTTCAATCGACTGCGCATCCCCAATGTCGGCCAGAAACGCATCGAAGAGCGGAAATACCGCCTCCGCGGCCGGCACTGGAATTCCCGCCTGCGCCATCATCCCCAGCAGACCGGTCGTCTTGAGCGCCACCGTCTTGCCCCCGGTATTGGGACCGCTGATGATCAGCTGCCGTTGCCCATCGTTTAACTCGAGCGTAAGCGGAACAATGGCTGCCTGCCGCGCCCGCAAACGCTTTTCCAGCAACGGGTGCCGCGCCTGCGTGAGCTCAAGCACTGGCGACGCTGTATCGGCAAACCGCGGACGAACGCACGCGAACTCGGCGGCAAAGCGTCCCCGAGCCTGCAGACCGTCGACTTGCGCCAGAATTTGAGCGCCCTGGGCGATTGCATGGGACTGCACCCCGATCTCTCGCGTCATCGCCAAAAAAATCCGGCGGGTCTCCGCCTGTTCTTCCTCGATCAACCGCACCAGCTCGTTGTTCTGCTCGATGGTCTCGAGCGGCTCCAGGTAAACCGTCTGCCCGCTCGAGGAAGCGCCATGCACTACGCCCGGTATGCGCCGCTTATGCTCTGACTTGACCGGGATCACAAATCGCTCCCCGCGAATGGTGATCAGTTCCTCCTGTGTGCTGCCTCCCTCCGAGAGACGCCGCAGCGTGCTGCGCAGGCTTTCCTCGATCACTCTCTGCTGGCGGTCCATCTCCCGGCGGATGCGCCGCAGATCCGGCGACGCATCATCGCTCAGCGAGCCATCGGGATTCAGGCGCGCCCGCAGCGAACGTGTCAGGTTCGCCAGTTGTGCGCCCGCAGGCAGCGCGCTGAGTGCTTTCAGTCCTGAGAGCTGTGCGGCCACATTGTCCGGAGGGCTCTCGATCAGTGCCTGCCAGCTAGTGATGTTATCCACCAGAAACAGCACATCGCGGATCTCTTCCGGCTCCAGCAGGGCTCCCTGGATGCGCGCTTTATCCGTCAATTGGGTCGGGTCAAACAATCCGCCCAACGACGGAGAGATTCCTTGCCCTAGCAGCAAACGCATCTCGCTCAACAAAGTGTGCTGTCGGTCAATCCATGAGATGTCGCGTGAGGGCTTCATCGCGAGCAGCCAGGCCCGTGCCACCGAGGAGTGGGCAAAGCTCGCCACCAGTTCCAGCAGCCGCCCCCACTCGAGCGCTTCGCAACTGCATTCTTCGACGGCCAACGGAACCGGATCTAGGAAACTCACAGAACCATGCTAGAGCATTGCCGGAAAGACCAGGGATCGAACTGCAAAACCACGATCCCCGTAAAATGAAGAAATGGAATTTCCCGTTACCCGTCTGCGTCGCTTACGGCGCACCGAGGCCATGCGCTCCCTGGTACGTGAAGTGCATCTTCGCCCCGAAGCATTCATCTACCCGCTCTTTATTTGCCCCGGCGAAGGCATCCGGCGCGAGATCAGCTCCATGCCCGGGGTCTTCAACCTTTCCCTGGATGAAGCGATGAAAGAAGTGGAGGAGGCTGCACGCCTCGGCCTGGGAGGGCTGCTGCTTTTCGGCCTCCCGGCGGTGAAGGACGAAGAAGCGAGCGGCGCATGGGCGGAGGACGGCATCGTGCAGCAGGCCCTCCGTGCCTTTAAGCCTGCAGCAAAAAAACTCCTGCTGATTGCCGACGTTTGTCTCTGCGAGTACACCTCGCATGGCCACTGCGGCGTCGTCAGCAAAAACGGAGACGACTACGAAATCCAGAACGACCCCAGCCTGAGCCTCATCGCCCGGACCGCCGTATCGCTGGCCGCAGCCGGCGCCGATATCGTAGCTCCATCCGACATGATGGATGGCCGGGTGGGAGTGATTCGCGATCATTTAGACGATGCCGGCCTGGAACAGGTGCCCATTCTCTCCTACGCGGCCAAGGTCGCCTCTGCCTTCTACGGACCTTTCCGCGAAGCCGCCGACTCGGCTCCCCAGTTCGGCGACCGGCGCACCTACCAGATGGACGGCGCCAACCTGCGCGAGGCCATGCGCGAGATCGACCAGGACATCGCCGAAGGCGCCGACATGATTCTGATGAAACCGGCCATGCCTTATCTCGATGTGTTGCGCGCCGCAAGAGAGCGCCTCGATGTACCCATCGGCGCCTACCAGGTCTCCGGCGAATACGCCATGCTGCAAGCCGCCTTCGCCAAAGGCTGGCTAGATCGGGATCGAGCCATCCTGGAATCCCTCATCTCCATCCGCCGAGCCGGAGCCGATTTCACCGTAACCTACTTCGCCAAAGAAGCCGCACGCCTTCTTGGATAATTTCAACCGTTACCCTTTCCTTTGTCATCCCGAGCCGGTGACCTCGCCTGCGGCGAGGTCATGAAACCAATGAACAAAACGCGGCCCAAATCTGCTGTTGATTCTATGTGGTTTAACATTTTGTACATAGGGAGAGGAGCGACTTGCCTGCGGCAAGTTAAGAGAGAAATGACAGCGCAAGTCGCCATCGATGCGAGGCCCGGAGGGCCGGCCGTCCAAACGTCAGCCCAGCCCGGAAGGGCTGGGATAGCAATCGCAAGCTGATCTGAGCACCGTAGGCGCGGAACTCAACCT
>JBAVQC010000378.1:0-13233 GCA_049693715.1 Acidobacteriaceae bacterium
GCGTTCTGTCGGAAACATTTCCAGGAAAGGTCCGCGGAACTGCAGTCGCTCGGCTTCGCTCCCCCGGATTTCCTGTAGAACTTGGTGGCGTTGACGAACCTCATGCGCCTTTCTGTAAGTGAAAGGCGCACACGTAATCGTGTCCAGCACAACGTGGCAGGAAATCCGGGTCCCCCGGATTTCCTGTAAAACTTGGTGGCGTTGACGAACCTCGTGCGCCTTTTTGTAAGCCGTCAGGGCGCCTCTTCGCCATCGTCCTCAGAAGCTTCATCCCACTCTTCCGAATCCCCTATCTCCCGCTCCAGATCTTCGGCATCAAGACGAGGCTCATCGAGAGCTTCGCGGGCTGGGTCTGGCACTTCTTCTCGATCACTCACCACGGTTGCCCCTGCCATGTCGGCGATTTTTGAGCCTACCACACCCGCGGGGAGCGATACTTCAAGCGGGTTCTCTTATGAGATTGCTGAACTTCCTGGTTGAGAGCTTTGTTGGGGCTTTTGGGATTACCAAGCCAAAGCCGGAACAGCAGCGCACGGTGGCATTCGCGCTGGGCGGATTTCTGCTGCTCTTCTTCGTGGTGCTGGCCAGCCTGATCCTTTGGATGCTGTTCGGCGTCCGGCGCTAGGGCCCGCCAGGCATTCTGTAAGTTAAAGGATTGTTAGTGCTCAACAAACGCAAGGTCCTCTCCATCTCGCAGCAGCGAGACGGAGAGGACCCTGGGCTTTGAAACGGTGAGACCTATTTGCCGTTATTGACCGCGAGCGCCTCATTCGCAGGGGCGTTGGTCGCGGGCACCGTGCCGGCTGCCTTTTTGTGCAGCTGATGGTGCAGGCAATAAAGCGCAAGCTCGAGGCGATCGGAAACGCCAAGCTTGTCATAGACCTTGCGCAGATAGTTCTTGATCACCTGCTCAGTCGTACCGAGCTGATAAGCAATTTCCTTATTGCGCTTGCCCTGCGTGATGCAAGTGATGATGGCCAGTTCCTTGGGCGAAAGGCGCGGCTGGGTTCGCGGGCTGGTCAGCGCAGTTGCCTGCGACCGGTAAGCCTCAATCACCCAATTGATCGACTGGTTATCAATCCAGGTTTCACCCGCAGCGATCTTGCGCACGCACTTGACCAGCAAGTCGGGCGAGATGGACCGGGGAATGATGCCTCGAACACCGCGGCGATAGAGTTCGACGGTGTTGGATTCGTCATTCTGCGCAGACTGAACGATGATCTTGAGCTGCGGCGCACGGCGCACCAGCTCAGGAATCGCATCAATCGTGCCCGCGATCAAATTGCCCTCGAGCAGAATCATGTCGGTTGGAAAGCGTTGGATCGCGCTATGAAGGCCGGCCAGCGTATCAACCTGGGCAATCACGCGGATATCGTCTTCGAGGGCAAAGATCTTCCGGATACCTACCCGGTAGATCGCCTGCGAGTCGGCAAGGACAATCCGAATCGCAGCGTTGTCTGCACCCTCGTCGGGTTCAAATGCGCCGTCGACAGGACCGGCATCGGAAAATTCAGGCTTGGCAGATACCATAGGTTCAGAGACCAAAATAGCTTCAGTGACTAAAGTGATACTTATCAATAACTGCTGCGACGTGTGTCGTCTTTACATCTTTTTTTACATCTGGTGTGCAGCGTACCACGCGGCCGGTGCAATGCAATACAACATCGGTGGGTGTGCCCATTGCCTCGGCAGGCATTTTGATAGTGAAGCTGACTATACTGCCTACCACTAAAGAAGTGGCAAGTTCAAACAGGACACCGTTGGCGGAAATATTTTCCGTAACCGCCGGAAGGTCCCCCCCTTCGGTGCAAATGGTAATCGGAACACAAAGGGGAAAGCGAACCGCAGCCCGGAGCTCGACAGGACGTTCAGTTGCGACTGCGGTAGAGATATCCATGTTCCCGATAATAATCGATCCCTTAAGGACAGGAATCCCCTAAAAAGGCCACCTTCTTTGCCCCACAGTACTAAAGTCACGCCCTGTGGTGCCTTCGGTTTGCCCCCTTCTTAAGGAATTCTCACAAACGGTCGTTCGAGCTCTGCGGAAGAGACCTCCTGGTGGTGCGCTTCGCCGTTACTTGTGCCCTGGCTTATATACTAAGTAGTAATTACACGAAAGTTGTAGCAGCCAGGCATCCCCGACAGTAACATCTGCATACGCGCCCCGGCGCTAGGAGACCTCCCGTGAAAATGACTCTGATCCGCGCTCTGACGGTAGCTGGAATGCTTGCCCTGTCCGCTTCTGCACACGCTCTGCCTTCTGCTTTTGCAGCCTTTTTTTGGTGGTAACTTACTCAAGCCTCCGACCTCGGTCAGCGCCTTTCTTGCGTTGACCGGTGAGCGGGTGGCAAAGTACGATGATGGGCAAGAATCGGTTTCCTTGCTGGAAACGTCAAGTTGATGTTCACAAGGGAACCTCCCTGCTCTAATTGGCCGAAGCACGCTTTGCGAACTGCAGTCCTTGGACTATTCTGCATCTGTAAAGGTGCAATATGAGTCTGAAAGCCCTCTATGCAGCATTTGGCCTCTTGGCTCTTATAGGAGAGGTCGGATTGTTGGCGGTGCTGATCGCACGTCGGCAGTACAAGATCTTTCCTGTCTTTACCCTCTATATCGCCTTTATTTTGTTAAACGACGTAGCCATCGGCACGTTGCTTTCCCTTTACCGAGTGCAGGTTACGCGCTCCATAGAATTCGGTTTGCTACCGCTCGGATACCTGATCGAATTAGGGGTTCTTCTCGAGATTACCTGGAGCGTTCTGCGCCCGGTCCACACCTCGCTCCCTAAAGGAAGCGTGCGTGTGTTTGTTGCCTCCGTAGCGCTGGCACTGCTCGGTGGCGTTCTCCTGGCGTGGCATTTCGACCATACCGGCAACAAAATACAGGACATCAAGGTTCCCCTCGACGTGACCGTCGCTTTGCTGCGCATGCTCATCTTTGTGGGGACGGCCGGTTTTGCACAATTGCTAGGTATCGGCTGGAAAAACAAGGTTCTGCAGCTGGCGACCGCTCTCTCGTTTTACAGCGCAGTGGACCTGATCGTGAGCCTGGTGGAACGCTACTCCGGAGGCTCAAGCGATCTCGAGGGTATTCGTACCATGGCGTTTGCGCTGGAACTAGGGTTCTTGGTGTGGGCATTTACAACTAAAGAGGTACGAAGGCGCGAATTCAGTCCACAAATGGAACAGTTTTTGGTTACACTTGCTGGGCGGGCAAAGCTCGCGCGAACGGCGCTGGTTCGGATGCAGGTGAAATAAGCACATGATCTTGCCATTGCTCCAGGTAATACTTACTGCCCTGTTGATTGCCTACGCTGCGTTCTGGCGCCGGCAACAGACGAAGCGTCGGGACAAAAGCTGGAACGGGATCATCAGTCAATTGCGTGGCAATGACTGGGGTATCGAAGAGATCACCGAGCGTTTTCTTTACAAAAGTGAAGTTCAGGTGACCCCGAAAGATGTGTGGGAGCGCATCCAGGGCTGCAAAGGCCTTTGGGCCATGTATAAAAATTCCCCGGTCCTGGTTCAACTGGCAGACTATGCTGCTGAGCACGGCGAAGGCGTCGATTTGGAGATGCTCGAACGACTGCGCAGCGACGCTTTTCAAATCCGGCTTTGTGTGTTATTGGCTCTGGGGCAATATGTGTTCTCCGCATCGTCTGTTGGAGCAGCAGTGAATGCCCATCGTGCGGTGGCCACCTACAGTTCGATGCTGGTCCGCCTCACGGCGTTTATCCAGGAATATTCAACCCCCCTCTTCCCCAGCTATTTGGACGCTGTCGCCTAAATAGCATCCGGGCTCTACCGCACCGGGAAACTTGCGCAATCAGCCCGATCCAGCGATACTTAGACGTTGGGAAGCACGCGCCCACAGCGTTAGTTTCGCCCGTTTGCCGCGGTCCCAAACCCACCTGGATTGAATTCCATCAGGGAAGAGTTTTCTGAAAGGATTTACGCCTGTGTTGATGATTCGTCTGGCTCGCTTCGGTGCAAGGAAGCAGCCGTATTACCGTGTTGTTGTGATTGAAAAGGACCGCGCCCGCAACGGCCGGTCGATCGAAGTCGTGGGCACCTACAACCCTCGCACCAGTCCGGCCACTGTCGATTTAAAGCGTGAGCGCATCGATCACTGGACCGGTAACGGGGCGCAGCTTTCCGAACGCGTGGCCAAGCTGCTGGCTGCTTACCACCCGGCGCCTACCGCTGCGTAAAACGGTTCTGGACACAACCACAGGAAAAGCGGTTTAATGCTCGGTCATGAAGGAACGCGAGGCAAGCCTGTTTCCGAACTTCAGGCTGGCCGCAGGTTGCTGAGTCAATCCTGCAGTGGGTGGTCCTTTCGAGGCCGTACCGATGATGCAAGACACGAATCATGACAGCATGCAGCAGCTAGTGACAGAAATCGCCAAGGCCCTGGTGGACGACCCACAGGCAGTGGAAGTGCAGGCTGTGGCCAGGGATGAAAACACCGTGCTCCGCCTGCGGGTCGCCTCCGCGGATGTAGGCAAAGTCATCGGCAAACAGGGCCGAACCGCGCGCTCCATGCGTACCATTCTTAGCGCGGTGAGCATGAAGTTGCACCATCGGTACACGCTGGACATCCTCGAAGAAGATGAGGCGGCAAAGCCGGCGGCTTCCTAGCTTGCTCCGTGGGCCTCGGTTGGTCCTCGCCAACACATGACGGTCTCCCCTGAAACCTGGGTGCTGCTCGCCCGCATCGTGCGTCCGCAAGGGCGTCACGGCGAGGTGCTGGCGGACATCTTCACCGACTTTCCGGAACACTTCGCCCAGCGTAAGCGGCTGTTTCTTCGTCCTCCGGCCAAGGGCCAGACCGATGCCATGCGGGAAGCGAAGGTGTTGTCCCATTGGCTCCACAAGGGACGCGTGGTGCTGAAATTTGCCCAGGTGGACTCGATGACCGAAGCGGAAAATCTGCGCGGTTTCGATCTGGTCATTCCGCGCGAGGAGCGCATGCCGCTGAGCGGCGATGCTGTCTATGTAAGCGACCTGCTGGGGGTCAGAGTGATCGATGTAAGCCGCGGCGGATTCATCGACGCCGGCGAGATCACCGAGGTTGAGCCGGAAGGACCCGGCCCAGCGATGCTGGTGGTACGCAGTCCGGCCGGCGACGAAATCCTGATCCCTTTTGTCCGCGCCTACGTTCGGAAAATGGACCTCGAAGGCAAACGCCTGGAGATGGATCTCCCGGAGGGCCTGTTGGCGGTGCAGACTCCCTCCCCGGACGAGGCTGAATAACCGCTATGCGCTTCGACATCGTCACCATCTTTCCCGGCCTATTCGCCGGCTTCTTCGAACATGGCGTGGTCAAGCGAGCGATCCAGGGCGGCTTGCTTGAGGTTGCGGTGCACGACTTGCGGGAATTCACGCATGACCGGCATCGCACCGTCGATGACCGCCCCTTCGGCGGTGGCGAGGGCATGGTGCTGAAGGCGGAACCCCTGGCCGAAGCAGTTGAGCACCTGGGGCTCTCGCTCAAACCGGATAGAACAGCCAAGGGGCAAACGGTCATCCTGCTTTCTGCGCAAGGCAAGAGATATTCTCAGGCCATGGCGCGAGAGCTGGCCCGGAATGACCGGGTGGTGCTTCTCTGCGGGCGCTACGAAGGGGTCGACGAGCGGGTCAACGAACTGATCGCAGACCAGGAGCTTTCGATTGGAGACTATGTGCTTTCCGGCGGAGAACTGGCGGCCGCGGTCGTGCTGGACACTACCATGCGCCTGCTGCCCGGCGTGCTGGGCAACCAGGCTTCTTCGGAATACGAAAGCTTCGGGCTGGCCGACCGGTTGCTCGAAAACAAGCCGGGGGAAGGCGTGAGCTCAACCCACGGCGCGGGTGGATTGCTGGACTACCCTCACTACACTCGTCCGGCGGAATTTCGGGGGCTGCCGGTGCCCGAGGTGTTGAGCAGCGGTAACCATGAGCAGATTCGCCGCTGGCGGCGGCAGCAAGCCCTCAAGAAAACTCTGCGCAACCGGCCGGATTTGCTTGAGGGCGCAGCGTTAAGCGCGGAGGATCGCAGCTATTTACGCAGCCTCGAAGTACATGCTGAAGGCGCGCAAAGCGAAGATTCCGTGTAAACTAAGAACTTCGACGTAACCGCGCTTTTTCATCGCGATCAGGAAGCAACCATGTCTATTCATCCAGTTATGCAGCGTCTCGCCGACAAGCTTCGGCGCACCGACCTGCCCGAGTTCGTGCCCGGCGATACGGTACGGGTGCAAGTCAAGATCAAAGAAGGCGATAAAGAACGCCTGCAGGCATTCGAGGGCATTGTGATTGCGCTCAAGAATGGGGCCCAAGGCAGCTTCACGGTGCGCAAGATGAGTTTCGGCCAGGGCGTTGAGCGCATCTTCCCCTTCAACTCCAAAGTGGTCGACAAGGTGGAGAAGGTCCGGTCCGCACGCGTCCGCCGCTCCAAGCTGTTTTACCTCCGCGGCCTGCGGGGCAAGGCGGCCCGTCTGAAAGAAGTGGAACGCAAGTAAGCTTCAATGATCCATCACCAACACGCCCCGGTGGCCACACTGCCGGGGCGTTGCTTTGTCGATTCCTTTTTGGATTTTTTCGCCGGGCCTTGTGGGAAACCCGGACGTAACGCTCCGCCCGCTTATCAGGATGATCTACACTCGATTTTTAGAGATCCAAGAGTGGCTACGGAACAACTCATCCCGGCAAAAAATTCGCTCAGGAAGAACTGCATCGCTCCCTCACCTGCACCAGACCTAACAGAGGCCGTACTTCTAGATCCTGAAGCGCTGGAGCGTGAGCTTTCTCCGGCGGCGCGCAAGATGCGCATGCTCAAGTCACTGGTCTGCGGTAACCGTTACGAGCGCGCCGCTCGCGCGAACGGAGCAAAGGTGGTTGCCGGTGTCGACGAAGTCGGCCGCGGCGCCTTATTTGGGCCCGTGGTAGCCGCCGCGGTGATTCTGCCCGAGGGCTGCCGGATTCCCGGGCTGCGTGACTCAAAACAGCTCATCCGTGAGGAACGCGAGCGCCTGGCGCGCATCATCGAGCGCAGAGCGTTAGCGATTGCGATTGAGGAAGTCGATTCCGAAACCATCGATCGCATCAACATCTACCAGGCCACGCGGGTGGCCATGACCGGTGCGGTCTGCCGCCTCGCCCTGGTCCCCGATCATCTGCTGGTGGACGCCCTGCGGCTGGATCTGGCCTGCGCCCAAACCAGCATCATCTACGGCGACTCGCTGAGTATCTCCATCGCCGCTGCTTCTGTGATCGCCAAGGTCTATCGCGACAACCGCATGCGCCAACTTGACCGCGACTACCCGCTCTACGGGCTCGCCTCGCACAAGGGCTACAGCACGCCAGAGCACAAGCAGGCGCTCCTGGTGCATGGGCCGACCCCACTGCATCGCCGCAGCTTTCGCCCTGTCGCCGAAAACTGCCTCCCCTGGGACTAATTTCTTCTTCAAAGTTTGAATCTGTAACGAAAATCTGGGTGCCCCACATCTCGCTCGTTTTTCGCGAGATGTGGGATGCCACAGATCTAGACCTTAAACATTGAGAGTGAGCGGAACGCTTTCGAGTTGAGCAAAGTGGTCTCCCGGGATCTGTTGCCGGCCAGCGTAGTAAGAGCATCGGTCCGCATTGCAGCTACACTGTCCACGCAGGAGGACTAACTTGTCACTACGGCTGATGTGTTTCACCGCCCATCCCGACGACGAGTGCGGAGCTTTTGGCGGTGCGTTGATGATGGCCCACCAGCGGGGCGTGGAAACCAGCGTGGTCTGCCTTACCGAAGGGCGCGCCGGATCGCACCGCGGCAATGCGCGTACCGACGATGAATTCGCCCAACTGCGACGCCAGGAATTCGCTGCGGCCTTGCGCGTACTTGGCGTCACCCACGGCGAGGTTCTGGCTTACCCCGATGGCGGCCTGCTGCGCCAGGACTTTGCTGCGGTCACCACCGTTCTGGTGGAACGCATCCGCCGCTTTCGCCCTCATGTGGTGCTGACGTTCGGGGGAGACGGCAACGTAAACCTGCACCCTGACCACACCATGGTGTCGTTTTTCGGCACCGCCGCCTTTCATTGGGCTGGCCGCACCAACTTTGCTCCAGAACAACTGGCAGATGGGCTACTTCCCTTCCGCGCCCAAAAACTCTACCACGCGGCCGCACCTTTCCTGGCGAACCCAGACCCGGAAGAGGCCCGAAAAATCACCCTCATGCCGGCCTCGCTCGTCCTCAGATTGGATAATTTGATACAGAAAAAACTCGAGGCCTTCCGGCAACACACCACCCAGGCCGAGATGCTGGCCAAGATCAAGGTCGTCTTCGAAGAGAGCGGAGATGAAGAAAAATATCTGCTGGCGGCAGCGCGGGGCCTTCCCTCTTCTCCACTTGAAACTGACATGTTCGCCGGGATCGAAGAATAATCTAGCTGGCGGTGACGACTCTTGCCTGCCTGCTGACTTTCTGACGAACCGTCCAAGCAATGCGAGCCAGAAGCAGTACGGCCAATACCAGCGTGATTGTAATCGGTGTACGAACCCCGGTCTTGACGATCCACCAATAATGGAACACCCCGCATATGGCCGAGACGTAAGCGAGACGATGCAGAGCCTGCCACCGCTTGCCCCCTAATTTCCTGATCGACCAGTTGGTCGAGGTAGCGGCCAGGGGAAGCAACAGCAGCCATGCAGCCATGCCCGCCATGATGTAGGGCCGCTTGCCGAGGTCATCGCTCATGGCGGCAACACTGAAGCCGGAATAAAGCCATAGCCAGGTGAGCAGATGCAGGCAACCGTAGAAGAAAGCAAACAGCCCCAGCAGCCGGCGAAAGCGCACCAGCCAGGCGAGCCGCGGAGACAGTCTACGCACCGGGGTGATCGCGAGCGAGATCACCAGCAGACGAAGCGTGGCGAAGCCAGTCCAGTGGGTGACCGTCGCGGTCGGATCCGGCCCCAGGTTGTTGGTGAAGCCGCGGTAGATCAACAGGGCGAGCGGCTCCAGGCAGGCAAGCCAGACCGCGACCTTGAGCACCACCACAGCGCGCTTGTTCATGCGAAGCACCCTTGCTGCCCGAGGCTAGAAATATTTCTTCAGATCCATGCCATTGTAGAGGCTGGCAACCTGGTCTCCGTAACCGTTGAACATAAGCGTAGGTTGACGCTGGCTGAAGATCGGCGCACCAATACGACGCTCGGTCTTCTGGCTCCAACGGGGATGGTCCACGTTCGGATTCACGTTGGAATAGAAGCCATATTCGTCAGGCCCCAAATCATTCCAGGCAGTGCGCGGCTGGTCAGCCGTGAAGTTTATTTTTACGATCGATTTTGCTGACTTGAAACCATACTTCCAGGGGATGACGACGCGCACCGGAGCGCCATCCTGGTTGGGCAATACTTCCCCGTACAAACCGAAGGTGAGCAGCGTAAGCGGGTGCATGGCCTCATCCATCCGCAGCCCCTCTGAGTAGGGCCAGTTCAAATTGATCTCCCTCATCCCCACCATCACGCTCGCATCTTCGAGCGTAAGAAACTGCACATACTTGGCCTTGGGCAGGGGCTCAGCCCATTTGATCAACTCGGAAAGCGAATATCCGGCCCACGGGATTACCATGCTCCAGGCTTCCACACAGCGATGGCGATACACCCGCTCCTCGATCGGCTTAAAACTCAGCAGCTCTTCGATGCTGACGGTCTTCTTTTGTTTCACCAGGCCATCCACGGTGACCGTCCAGGGACGAGTCTTCATCTTTCCCGCATACTCCGCTGGGTTGTCCTTCTCCACGCCAAACTCATAAAAATTGTTGTAGCTGGTGATGTCTTTATAGGAAGTGAGCGTCAACCCGGTGGTGGAAAGCGGGCTCTTGACCGTCCGCAGTTTGGTGGCATCCGCCAGGCTCTGAAGCGGGTCGAGCAGCCCCGCCGCCCCCAGGGCGGCGGCGCCGGTCATAAAGGTCCGGCGATTGAGGTAGGCACTTTTGGGAGTGATCTCTGAGTACGGTATTTCTTTCGTTCTTTTGATTAACATAAATCCCCGGCAGTATGACGCTAATCCCTGTCCACAGGTTACGCCGGCGACGGACAGTCCTCATTTAATACAATGAAAGGCGTGGGACCCCATTGAGAACGCTTCAAGGAGCCAAATGGATTGCACGCAAGACACAACTTTGAGCGGAATCGACCGCGACCGATTGCACCAGGCCGCGGATCTGCTGCTGGAAGCAAGGCGCACGGTACAGCCGATCGACGACTTGCCGCAAGGGATGGCCCCCGGGACGCTGGAAGAGGCCTATTATGTGCAGGACCTGATGCTTAAGGCCATTGGGAAGGCGGGCGGGTGGAAGGTGGGCGCCACGACCCCGGATGGCACTCCCTTCTATGCTCCCATGCCCGTGGACGGCTTCATCACGAGCGGGCAGCCGATTAGCCGGCAATACCGCAGGTTACGGGGTGTCGAAGCGGAGATTGCCTTCCTGATAGGCAAGGATTTGCCGCCACGCTCCACTCCGTATTCGCGGGCCGAACTGGTCGATGCTATCGCCAGCTGTCATCCCGCGATCGAATTGCTGGAATCTGGCCTGCTTGACCCGGACGCTGTAGACCGGCTGACGGCGATCGCGGATCTGCAGTCAAATGGAGGTTTCATTTCCGGCTCGGCAGTCGAGGGCTGGCAGGACTTCGACTTTGCCAAGGAGAGCGCGCAAATGAATGTGGATGGCTTTGTGCGCGTGGCTAACGGCAAAAATGCTGCTGGAGGCGATTTGCTGCGCCTCGTCCTTTGGCTGGCCAACAACGCCCAGAGCCGTACGGGAGGCTTGCTGGCCGGGCAATGGATCACCACCGGAAGCTGGACGGGGAAGATTCTGGCTGACAGCGGTTCTGTCGCCCTGGCTCGCTTCCTCAAGTTCGGCGAAGTGACTGCCCGTTTCGATTGAGGCGGAAGTGCTTCAAGCCGTGGGAACTAACCTTTTGAAGGGTACGGCCTTTACAGGCTGCATCGAGTCCCGTAGGGACGGCTGAACCCGTGCCCTTGAAGCCCGTATCCTTCAAGGAGCGAACTCTCATCCGATTCAGCGCAGACGGCTTCCCGGCCAATCTGGCATGGACAACCTAGGGTTGGCTCTCCCTCTTTGCGGGCAGGCCGACTTGGCATCCAACCCCGGCAAGTGCGCGACCTACTCAAAATAAAGGTCTTGTTATCTGATTCCAGCCCAGAAAAGCAACCTCTTTCTTCTGTTTTTCACGGCAAATTCTTCAGATCTTCATGGGCAACTGCGAACCTCACAGGAGCAAAACAGGCTTTGTGCGGCAACTACCTTCCCGGTGGCGGGGAGACCTCCGTTGAGTTTTGTCAGTACTTCCTGCACTCATTCGTAATTGCGATTAAACGGCAAAGAGAGGCTAAATGAAGAACCAACTGACGACGCTGGCAACACTGGCCCTTGTCTCGGCAATGTCTGCCGGGCTGGCCCAGACGACCGCGTCTGGCACGACGAGTAAGGCAACCCACAAGAGCACAACCGCTCGCAAGGCTCCAGTGCCCAAGAAGCCTTCGGTCGAGAGCCAGATTCAATCGCTGCGGGAAGACATGCAGACACAGATCCAACAGTTGAAGCAACAGCTGAGCGATCGCGACACGCAACTACAGCAGGCGCAGCAGGCTGCCGCCGCCGCCCAAGCCGCGGCAACCCAGGCGCAGCAACAGTCAGCGCAGCAAGCGTCGGCGCTGACTGAGAACGCGGCGGCTGTCAGCAATCTGCAGGGCGCCGTCACTGACCTGAAGACGAACAATGTTTCGCTGGCTTCCACCGTTCAGGAAGAGCAGGCCAAGGTAGAAAAGCAAATCAATTTCCCCGACGAAATTCATTTCAAAGGGGTTACGCTCTCACCGACGGGGAGCTTCCTGGCTGCTGAAACGGTATGGCGGCAACGCGCCACTGGCGGCGACATCAACACCCAATTCACGGGAATTCCGCTCAACTACGCCAACGCGGGCCAGTACTCAGAGTTCTACGGGTCAGGCCGTCAGTCCCGCATTGCCTTGTTAGCCACCGGCAAGATCAATCCCGTCGTTGCGATCGGAGGCTACTACGAGGCTGACTTCCTGAGCGCCGGTGTGACCTCAAACAACAATCAGAGCGACAGCTATACTCTGCGGCAGCGGCAACTGTGGGCACAGGCCCATTGGAACTCCCTGACCTTCACCGGAGGCCAGATGTGGTCACTGGTCACGGAAACCACCAAGCTAACCCAAAACAGATCGGAAATTCTTCCCCAAACCATTGACTCGCAGTACGTCGCCGGCTTCGCCTGGGAGCGTCAATATGGATTCCGCGTAAGCAAGGATTTCGGCACCCACGCTGCGATTGCGATATCCGCCGAAAATCCCCAAACTCTGAACGTGGCTGGCCATAATCTTCCCACCAATTTCATCATCGGTTCGGCTGGTAACGCCGGCGGTCTGTACAACTCCGCCGGTACGTCTGCTGCGAACACCAACGTGGCGAATTACTCCGCCAACATCGCTCCTGACCTCCTTGCCAAGGTGGTATACGAATCACCGAGTTTGGGCCACTACGAGATCTTTGGTATTGCCAGTTTTTTCCGTGACCGCGTCTTTCCCAACGCCACGGCCAAAGTCCCTTCGTCCGTGGGTGCTTACAACGACAGCACGGTGGGTGGAGCCATCGGTGGCAGCTTTCGGGTGCCAACCTTGCATAAGCATCTGGACGTCGGTCTGAGCGGGCTTTGGGGTGACGGCACCGGGCGCTACGGCAGCAGCACCATCGCTGACCTGACAGTTCGGCCGGACGGCCAGTTGGCTCTGATCCACAATTTCAGCGCCCTCGGAACCCTGAACTTCCACGTGACTCCGCGGCTCGATGTCTACGCTAACTATGGTGGTGACTATGTGGGCCGCCGTTACTTCCAGACCAGCCCAACCAGTTCGGTCGGATACGGCGCCTACACCAGCGTACAAACCGGCTGCGATACCGAACCGGTCCCGGGCACCACGATTACGGGCTACAGCCCCGCCCAACCAGCCAGCTGCACGGCGGACACCAAGGACGTTCAGGAATTCACCGCCGGCTACTGGTACAACATCTACAGCGGACCTTACGGACGTCTGCGCCAAGGGCTGCAATACGCTTACCTCCAGCGCAACATCTGGTCCGGCATTGGCGTTACGCCCGTCGCCACGGACAATATGTTTCTCACTTCCTTACGCTACTACTTGCCTTAAAAC
>JBAVQC010000379.1:0-29318 GCA_049693715.1 Acidobacteriaceae bacterium
TTAATGCTTGCATGGGATCAACCGAGGCCGCGCGGCGGGCGGGCAACACGGCTGCCAGCGCCGCGGCTGCCAGAAGTAATACCAGGCTTCCGCCGATAGCTAACGGGTCCACGGCCGATGTTTGATACAAGAGGCTGCGCACCCAGCGTAACGCCAGGAATGATAGGGTCAGCCCAACAACAGCACCCAGAAGCACGGGTGATGCAGCCTGCCGCAGGACCAACTGCATGAGCGCGGCCTTGCCTGAGCCCAATGCTATGCGAATGCCGAACTCCTGCTGACGTAACGAAACCGAATACACCAGCACCCCGTAGACTCCCAAAAGCGCCAACAGCAATGCCGTCGCGGCGAAACTTGTCAACACTAATGCCTGAAAGCGCTCCGTAGCCACCGAGTCCCCCACTTGTTCATCCATCGACTTGAGCGTGGGAATGGCCACTTGTGGATCGATCCCCCATAGGGTGCGGCGAATCTCAGGGATCAGCGCATCGCTCGGCGCGGAACTGCGCACCAGGAACGACAGCGTCCACGGCGTATAGGCCCAGTACGGCATGTAGACCATGGCGGCGGTGTCTTTCAGGCCGTTGATGTGAGTGTCCGCCACCACCCCAACCACGGTGACGGGACGTTGGTCATCGGGAACGATAGGATCGATTTTTCGGCCAACTGGATTCTCACCGGGAAAGGCGTCGCGAGCTGTTCGCTCAGAGATCAGCGCGACATAGGGGTTGGCGCTGTCGGCAGCGGTAAGATTGCGGCCGGCGAGCAGCGAAATCTGCATGGTTGCCAGGTAGCTCGGGTTAATCCAACGCACGTTGACCGGCGGCTGCTCAGCTTCTGGCACGGGATGATCCGGACGGCCGAGGTTGTCAACCCAGGTTTCGCCCGTCAATGGCGTGGCACTGGTAATCGCTACTGACTGCACACCCGGCAACTGTGCAAGAGCTGCCTGTGCGCAATCGGCGAAGGCCAACTTGACCGCCTTGACATTGGGCAAAGCGTCGTCGTACTGCGGCGCAAACAGGTCCACTTGCGCGATGGTGATATGGCTGGAGTCAAACCCTCGATTTTGCCGCAATAAGTGGGAGAAACTCCGCAGCACCAGAGAGGTGATGATGAGTAGCACTACTGTGCAGGCAACCTCCGTCGC
The DNA here is from genome assembly GCA_049693715.1 of Acidobacteriaceae bacterium. Taxonomy (GTDB): domain Bacteria; phylum Acidobacteriota; class Terriglobia; order Terriglobales; family Acidobacteriaceae; genus PALSA-350. Next base: position 1,151 of record JBAVQC010000379.1, read on the forward strand.
CACCAACAGGCTCCGCGTGCGGCGGCCCTCATGGGTATTGGCGGTACGTGACGTATTCGCCTGCAATGCCGCCTGGGGGTGGACGCGAAGCGAGCGCAGCGCCGGCAGCACGCCGAATAACAACGCTGAGGCAATTGACGCAGCGGCAGCGAACAGCAACACCGGCAGGTTCACCTGCACTTCATTCAGGCGTGGAACGTTCCCCGGGGCCAGCGCGATCAGGAGCCGCACGCCGCTGAACGCCAGCGCCACTCCGGCCGCGCCTCCAGCCAAAGCAAGTACCAGGCTCTCGGCGAGCCGAGCCATGACGAGTTGACCCTTGCTCGCACCCAGGGCGGCGCGCACCGCCGTTTCGCGCTCAGCGGCTACGGACCGCGCCAGTTGCAGATTCGCCAGGTTCACGCACGCGATCAGCAGCACTCCGCCTACTGCCGCAAACATCAGCCATAGTGCGCCGCTGATGCCCGAAGTGACGTCGCTGGCCAGGGGAATGAGAGAGATTCCGAGACGAACGGGCAGACGCGCGGAAATGCTGTACGCCTGCTGGAGGGCTTCTAACTCCGCTCTCGCCTGCTCCAGGGTCACACCGGGTTTGAGCCTCGCGATTACTTTGTAGTTGAAGCTACCCAGGTCTCTCTTGCGTTCCTCATCGCTCGGTACCAGGGGTGCGAAGATTGCGGTCTCCAAGGCTCCCCCAATTTCCTGAAACGCGATCTGCGGGGCCATCGCAATGTGCGGAAGACGAGTGCCCGGCGGCAAAACGCCAACAACCGTGGACGGCTCGCCCCCAAGCCGCAGGGTTTGTCCAACGACCTGGGGATTACCTTGAAAGAGCGTCTGCCAGCCGTCATAGCTCAACAGCACCACATTGGCTGCGCCCTTTTCGGCGTCCTGGGGGACAAAGTCCCGGCCGAGCATGGGATGCACTCCGAGCACGCGGAGAAGGTTCGGCGAAGCCGTAACCGCGCCTACAATGCGGGGCTGATCGCCACTTGAAGACACGCTGATTCCACGCTGGTGGAAGATCGCCGCATCCTCGACGGTCTTAGCGTCTTTCTGGAGGCGCACGTAATGCCGGTAATTGTCGGGCGCAATCGATGTCTTACCGCGTATCCCTACGACTTCACGCAGGATAGCCAGTTGACCTGGGTCATGAAAGGCAAACGGCTTCAGCAGAACCGTGTTCACCACGCTGAAAACGGAGGTAATGGCGCCGATGCTCAAAGCTATGGTCAAGAGGGCGGTCAAGGTAAATCCCGGTGACCTGCGCAAGGAGCGGATACTCAACCGAAGATTCAGGCGCAAGGCTCGCACACAATCTCCCTTCGACACCGATACCTGTTATAGCAGGCACGTGTCAGGCCAAACCGTCCGTGGGAGAGGAGCAATCTTTTCAGTTGATTGCGATCGTCAATTTTCCAAAAATGATTGCTCTTGTTCGAAATCGAGAGAGGACTGTTCGTAAGTGAACAGTCGCACTCATCAAGCCCGGGCAAACATGGGAAGCCCGACGGTTGGTGCTGCCCTTGAGGTTGTGACCTACCGCTTTCGGGAACCTTCTGGTCCTGCCTTGCGTATCCACCCACGGACCTTGCTTAGCGGGAGTCACCCGTCCGATTTCCTCCAGCCTTTGTTACGACACAGAGCCCAGGACGCCAGTCCTCTGGGTACCGCTCACCATGACGTCCCGCTATCAGGGACGGCCGAAGTAACCAGTACACAGTCCGGTCTTTTCATCTCCCATAGGAGGGTTTTCGTCGGGGCAATTCCCTGTCTCCGATGTTTAGCATTTGTTTACGCGAATCTGCTACCCTGCCGGGGGTGAACGCAATGAGTCACGGCGACCTCTCAACGCCCCACTTCGAGGCAGACGACACCGAGTCCGCGACCGGCGTCGGCGAGCGACTCAATTCTCCGTGGAAGTCCGTGTTGGACCTGAACGCGGACCCGCGCTGGCAACTTGCCCAGCGGATTGCCGCGAGCCGTAGCTTCTCCAAATCGGCTTTGCTTTCCCGCTTCCTGCTCTATGTGTGTGAACGCGAGATTACAGGAAGGACCAACGAAATCAGCGAACACCAGATTGGGGTTCGCGTTTTTGCCCGCCGGCCTGGTTACAGTGCCGGTGAAGACAACATCGTACGGAATTATGCGCGCCAGCTCCGCCAGCGGCTGCAGCAATACTTTCAGGAGGAGGGCAAAGACGAAGAGTTAAGAGTCAGCATCCCGCTCGGGAAATATGTTCCTCTCTTTACCGCCCACGATTTTGCGGGCTGGCTTCGTGCGCCGGAGCAGGATAACGACGATGAACCTCTGGAATCAGTCCCGGTCCCTGAACGACATTTCGCGCCACTTCAGCCCGAGCCGAAGCGGAAGCGGTATCTGGCGTTTCTTCTTCTGGCAGCCGGCCTGTCGTGCCTGGCCTGGTGGACGGTGCGGCATTTTGCCTACCAACCTCCGGAGCGGGATCCACTCTGGACTCAACTCTTCGACAGTAATCACGAGACCTTGATTGTGCCGTCGGATGACGGAATCGTCATGATTCAAAACCTGACGGGGCATCTTGTCCCCTTGTCCGAATATATTGCCCGGGACTACTTATCTCTCGCCAGCCCCTACCACATCGACGCAAAGAACATGAAGGATCTGGACGCCCAGCGGTACACGAATGTCACCGACCTGAATGCTGTGCTGAGGCTATCGCGACTTCCGCGGGCAGACTCGGGTCATTCCCACGTCCGCTACGCGCGTGAACTCCGCATGCAGGATCTCAAGGATGCAAATGCCATTCTTTTGGGATCCAGCTTTTCCAACCCCTGGGCGGAGCTCTTCGAGAAGACCCTCAATTTCGAGTTCTACTATGAACCCATTCCCAATGCCTCGCACATCGTGAACCGGCACCCTCAGAGCGGAGAACTCCCCATCTATGAAAATGATGCAACTGGGCCCTCGCACCGCACGTACGCGGTCATCGGACTGGTTCCCAATCTCAACAACACTGGATGGGTACTGCTGGTAGAAGGACTGACGATGGCCGGAACCCAGGCGGCAGTGGATACTCTTTTCAACAGAAGCGTGATGGGGCCACTTCTCGGGCAGTTCAGAAATGCGGATGGCTCCTTTAACCCCTTTGAAATTTTGATCGAGACCCGCAGCTTTGGGTCAGATTCACCCCAGGCCGGCATCGTTGCGACGCGAGTGTATAAGAAGCACTCCTGACCGTCGCGCGCTATCCGCAGGATGATCCGTTGCGCGAGCCGTCCCGGACTCGAGCCAGCATCGCAGCGATGTTTTCGCACATGGCCATGGGACCATCCAGCTTGCTCATGAAGAGATCCGCATAGGCGGCATCCGCCGGTATCTCGTTTACGGCGGAAATCAAGATCACCGGCAGTTCGGGCTTCTGGGCTTTGATTTGGCGTGCCAGCTCCGCCCCGGTCAAGCCGGGCATCAGGTGGTCCGACAAGACAAGATCGACCTGGTGCTGACCAAGGAGACCTAACGCTTGCCGGCCCGAGGCTGCGGTCAACACCTCGTAGCCTTTGCTTTCAAGCACGAGCTTCCGGACGGCCAGCTGATTCTCTTCGTCGTCGACGCATAAGATGAGTTCTTTGTTGCACATCCAGGCTCCTTGAACCTCTGCCGGTGTCACTAGCTTGCTGACGCGCTGGAAAGCACGCGTGATTCAGACATCTGCGGGGGTGCAGACTTGGGAATGAACACCGAGAACGCCGTGATGTGCCCGCGTGTGAATTGCAAACTTCGAAATCGAATGATGCCGTGATACTTCTGAACGATCCCCTTGCTGATCCAAAGACCTAAGCCCGTGCCCTTGGTCGACTTGGTGGTAAAGAATGGCTCAAATAGCTGCTTTGCGTCTTCGGGGCGAATGCCCGAGCCGGTGTCGGAAATAACCACGCGCACTCCCTCCGGGTGCTGCCCGTTTTGCATAGCCTCGCTCACTCGAATGCGGAGGCGTCCGCCTTCAGGCATAGCCTGGATCGCGTTACCGACCAGGTTGAGAAATACCTGCTTCAACTCACCCGGGAACCCTATGACCGGCCCGCCGCTGCTGTACGCCTTCTCCAGGACAATCCCATTGCGTTCCAACAAGCGCAACTGAAGCGAGAGGATGTCGTCGAGGATCTCCGCGATGGAAACGGGAACGGCCTCCTTCGATTCACGGTAAAAACTGAGTGTCTGGCGGGTTATGTGCGCGACCCTCGTCAACTCCTCGTCGGCAATCCCGGCGTACATGCGGGCAGTTTCGTCCAATGACGGATGATGTTGCAACAAGTAAAAGGCATTCCGGATCGCCTCCAGGGGATTGTTAATTTCATGGGCAATAATTCCGGCCACTCTTCCCATCGCAGCGAGTTTCTCTGCCTTGCGCAGAGCATCCTCGGCCAACAGTTGTGCCGTGATATCCCGGTTGATTTCCAGGATGGCGGGCCGCACTCCACCGCCGTCATTCTGCAGAACCTGGCGGCTGGCCACCACCACTTCCCGGCCGCCCTTCGTATACTGAACCAGGTTCCCTTCCCATCTTCCCCCCTGCACGATCACAGACTCAATTTCTTCCGCTGCGCTGGGAAGTTTGGTGCGCAGTACCTGGTGAACATTTCTGCCCAGAACCTCATTCCGGTTCCAACCATAGAGGGTTTCTGCGCCAGAATTCCAGAACTGAAGAACGCCATCCATATCGCGCACCATAATGGCTTCGGTTGCGAGGTCGAGCAAATCTGCGCGCTGTCGTAATTGCTTCTCGCTCTCTCGCAATTCCGCCGTTCTTTCGAAGACCCGTTGTTCCAGTTCACGATTCAACTGCTCCAACTGGCGTGCCTTTCGATGCAACTCGGCGAACACACTGACTTTAGCCCGCAAGAGTTCGGGGACTACCGGAACGGAGATATAATCCATGGCCCCGCGCTGATAGCCTTGCAGTCTATCCAGGTCGGTCAGGTGTACGGCGGAGATGAAGATAATCGCGATTTTCTGGAACCGTGGGTGTTGCCGAATCATATCCGCGAGCTGAAATCCATCCAGTTCGGGCATGCTCACATCCATCAGCACAACCGCGACGTCCATCTTCAGCAGGAAATCCAGCGCTTCTCTTCCGGAGGACGCCTTGACCAGGTTTTCACCAAGCTCGCCCAGGATGGCCTCGTAGGTCAACAGCTTTCCCGGCTGATCGTCCACCATCAGGATGTTGACCTTCGATTCCATCGCGCTCTCCCCCGGAAACCCAAGCACCACTGCGTTGCTATCTATGCAGCCAGATGCGCAAGGCGGACAGCAATTGCTCGGTATTGACAGGCTTTGCCAGGTACTCGGAAGCACCTGCTTCCAGACACTTTTCGCGGTCACCCTTCATTGCTTTGGCGGTGAGGGCAATGATCGGCAGCCGCCGGAACAATCCGTTCTGCCGCATTACCTGCATGGTTTCGTATCCATCCATCTCCGGCATCATGATGTCCATCAACACAATCGCCATATCAGGAGTGGATTCGAGAATGGCAATGGCTTCGTGGCCGGTTCCCGCGGTCAAGACCGTCATCCCGCGGCGCTCAAGCACGCTACTGAGGGCAAATATGTTGCGCACGTCATCATCGACCACCAATACTTTCTTACCGATGAGCGCTTCATCGGAGCGATGCAGCCGGTCGAGCATATTCTGCTTTTCCGTCGGCAGATTGGCGATCACCCGATGGAGGAATAGAGCCGTTTCGTCCAATAGCCGCTCCGGCGACTCGACTCCTTTGACCACCACGCTGCGGGCCAGGGTTCGCAGCTGGGCATCTTCCGCGGGAGACAATTCTTTTCCCGTGAACACGACGACCGGAACTTCGCGCAGCTCCGGGGTTTCGCGAAGCTGCTCCAGAACCTGGAAACCGGACATGTCCGGGAGACGGAGGTCAAGCACCACGCAGTCGAACGGATGTTCGCCCAGCACTTCTAATGCTTCACCACCGCTGGTGACCACGGTGACATCGATGTCGTCATAGCCCAGCAACTCCCGAATGCTCAGTTGCTCGGCAGGGTTGTCTTCCACGATCAAGAGCCGCTTGCGTTGGAGAGCTGCGTAATCCTTGATTCTGATAAACGCCGCGTCTATATCTTCCGCCGTGGCTGGTTTCATGACGGAGGCGAAGGCCCCACGCGCCAGGCCGTGCCGGCGGTCCTCATCCACCGTGAGTATCTGTACCGGAATATGACGGGTTTCCGGATCCTGCTTCAAGTGGTTGAGCACGGTCCAGCCCAACATGTCGGGAAGAAACACATCCAGGGATATGGCTGTGGGGTGAAACTCGCGGGCGAGAGCAAGGCCCTCCGCGCCACGCATGGCCAGCAACACTTTGAAGCCGCTGTCGCGGGACAGATCGCACAGCAGCCGCGCGTAGCGCGGGTCGTCTTCAATGATAAGGAGAACCGCATCGCCGGGCTGGAGATTTTCGCGATCATCGGCGATCCGTTCGCCCGGGAGTTCGAGGACGCTCGCGCCCAATAATTGGGGGCTCGCGCTGGAAGGTGAGGCCTTGGCTTCTAATGTAGCCACCGTGGATGCAGATGGGCCCACATAGGTTTGCGGCAAGTAAAGGGTGAATACACTCCCCTTCCCGGGTACGCTACGGAGCCGGATTTCGCCGCCCAGCAAACTCGCCAACTCACGGCTGATGGCCAACCCAAGACCGGTGCCGCCGTATTTGCGGCTGGTGCCGGCATCTGCCTGTTGAAAGGCCTCGAAGATAATTCGCTGCTTCTCGTAGGGTATACCGATTCCAGTATCGGCCACCTCGAAGGAAATCACCGATGCGGCCCGGCTGAGGATCGGGTGGTCCTCGGTCCATCCTCCCGCGGAGATCGATACGGAAAGACGGACACTGCCATGCTCGGTAAATTTGAACGCATTGGACAATAGATTTTTGAGTACCTGTTGCAGGCGTTTGGAGTCGGTCACAAAACTACGCGGCAGATGCGGTTCGGTATTTACGTCAAACCCAAGCCGCCGGTTTTCGGCCTCGTGGCGGAACGGCCGTCCGATGGACTCCACCAGCCCTGCGAATGCAACTTCCTCCGCCTCCACCGAGACGGTACCGGATTCGATCTTGGAAAGGTCGAGGATGTCGCTGATCAGGTTGAGTAGATCCGTCCCCGCTCCGTGGATGGTGCGGGCAAATTCTACCTGTTTTGGGGTGAGATTACCCCCCGGATTGTCGCTCAGCTGTTGCCCCAGGACCAGAATGCTGTTCAGAGGCGTGCGCAGTTCGTGCGACATGTTCGCCAGGAACTCCGATTTGTATTTGGAGGTCAGCGCCAACTCCTTGGCTTTGCCCTCCAGCGCGCCGCGGGCCTGCTCAATTTCCTGGTTCTTGCGTTCCACCTCGACATTTTGTTCAGCGAGCTGCTGCGCCTTCTGTGCCAGCTGTTCGTTCGTCTGTTGCAACTCCTTTTGCTGGGTTTGCAATTCGGTTGCCAATTGCTGCGATTGTTTCAGCAGACCTTCGGTCTGCATGGTGGCCTCGATGCTGTTGAGCACGATACCGATGCTGGTCGTCAGCTGTTCCAGAAACGCGAGTTGCGAGGCGGTGAATGTGCCCAGCGAAGCTAACTCAATGACCGCCTTCACCCGGTCCTCAAAAAGGACAGGAAGTACAATCACATTCCGCGGAGTCGCCTCAAACAGGCCTGACCGGATGGTGATGGTGTTTGAGGGCACATCGGTGATGACCATCCGCCGCTTTTCCTTGGCGCACTGCCCCACCAGCCCTTCGCCGATTCTCAGCCGGCGCAGGTGCACGTTGTCTCCGTCATCGGCGAACGCGGAGAGCGGGACCATGGCCCCTTCCTCATTGTGCATCTGGTAGATAACACCTTGCTGCGCATTCACCAGGAGTGCCAGCTCCGACAGCAGAGTCCGTCCTACGGTCGACAAATCGCGCTGGCCTTGCAGCATGCCGGTAAAGCGCGCGAGGTTTGTCTTGAGCCAGTCCTGCTCGGTGTTCCTCTCCGTGGTCAGGCGCAGGTTGTTGATCATGGTGTTGATGTTGTCTTTCAACTCCGCGACCTCACCGCTCGCCTCCACCTGGATGGAGCGCGTCAAGTCGCCCTTGGTGACCGCGGTGGCAACCTCGGCAATTGCGCGCACCTGGTTGGTCAGGTTGTCGGCCAGAAGATTCACGTTGCCGGTCAGATCTTTCCACGTACCCGCGGCACCCGGCACGTTCGCCTGGCCGCCCAGCCGGCCTTCGACGCCGACCTCGCGGGCTACCGTAGTTACCTGGTCGGCAAAAGTTGCCAGCGTGTCGGTCATGTTGTTGATGGTCTCGGCCAGCGCGGCGACTTCGCCCTTGGCATTCACGGTCAACTTCTGGGTCAGCACTCCATTCGCAACCGCGGTGACTACCTTAACGATGCCGCGTACCTGCTCGGTAAGGTTGGCGGCCATCACGTTCACATTGTCGGTAAGATCCTTCCACGTGCCGGCCACGCCAGGAACTTCCGCCTGTCCGCCCAGTTTGCCATCCGTACCCACCTCGCGTGCGACACGGGTCACTTCTGCAGCAAATGCGTTCAGCTGGTCCACCATAGTGTTGATGGTGTTCTTCAACTCCAGGATTTCGCCTTTTACATCCACGGTGATCTTGCGCGACAAATCGCCGCGAGCCACGGCAGTCGTCACTTCCGCGATGTTGCGCACCTGCCCGGTCAAGTTGCCGGCCATGGCATTTACCGAGTCGGTAAGATCCTTCCAGGTACCGGCGACGCCCTGCACATTGGCTTGGCCGCCCAGCCTTCCCTCGCTCCCCACTTCGCGAGCCACGCGCGTAACTTCCGCGGCAAACGAGCGCAGCTGTTCCACCATGGTGTTGAGTGTTTCCTTCAGTTGCAGGATCTCTCCGCGGACATCCACGGTAATCTTCTTGGAAAGATCACCGTTGGCAATGGCCGTCGCCACTTCTGCGATGTTGCGCACCTGGCCAGTGAGGTTGCTGGCCATGAAATTTACATTGTCCGTGAGATCCTTCCAGGTTCCGCCCACGCCCGGGACCTGCGCCTGGCCGCCTAACTTGCCTTCTGTGCCTACTTCGCGCGCCACACGCGTCACTTCCCCGGCAAAAGCGTTGAGCTGGTCCACCATCGTGTTGATGGTGTTTTTCAGCTCAAGAATTTCACCACGGACATCGACCGTAATCTTGCGTGACAAATCGCCGCGTGCTACGGCGGTGGTTACCTCGGCAATGTTGCGCACCTGGCCAGTCAGATTTCCGGCCATCGAATTGACCGAATCGGTGAGATCCTTCCAGGTGCCGGCGACTCCTGGAACGTTGGCTTGCCCGCCGAGGCGCCCTTCGCTGCCCACTTCGCGCGCTACGCGGGTGACCTCGCCGGCGAATGCATTCAGCTGATCGACCATGGTGTTGATGGTCTCTTTCAGCAGGAGAATTTCTCCGCTGACGTTCACGGTAATTTTTTTGGAGAGATCGCCGCTGGCGATGGCGGTGGAGACTTCCGCGATGTTGCGCACCTGGCCAGTCAGGTTGCTGGCCATCGAATTGACAGAATCGGTGAGATCCTTCCACGTGCCACCCACGCCGGGAACCTGCGCCTGGCCGCCGAGCTTTCCGTCCGTACCGACTTCGCGAGCCACGCGCGTCACTTCGGAAGCGAAGGCTCGCAGCTGATCGACCATGGTGTTGATGGTGTCTTTCAGCTCCAGGATTTCGCCCTTCACATCCACGGTGATCTTGCGCGACAAATCGCCGCGAGCTACGGCAGTGGCCACTTCGGCGATGTTGCGCACCTGGCCAGTCAGGTTGCTGGCCATGAAGTTCACGTTGTCGGTGAGATCCTTCCAGGTACCAGCGACTCCGAGCACCTGCGCCTGGCCGCCCAACTTACCTTCTGTGCCGACCTCACGCGCCACGCGCGTAACCTCACCGGCAAAGCCGTTGAGCTGGTCCACCATGGTGTTGATGGTGTTCTTGAGCTCGAGAATTTCACCCTTCACATCGACGGTAATCTTGCGCGACAAATCGCCGCGGGCTACGGCAGTGGTCACCTCTGCAATGTTGCGCACCTGGCCGGTCAAGTTGCCGGCCATGGAGTTGACGGAGTCGGTAAGATCTTTCCAGGTGCCGGCGACGCCGGGCACGTTCGCCTGGCCACCCAACCGGCCTTCGCTGCCCACCTCGCGGGCTACGCGGGTCACTTCACCAGCGAACCGGTTCAGCTGATCCACCATGGTGTTGAGGGTTTCCTTGAGCTGCAGGATCTCCCCGCGCACGTCGACCGTAATCTTGCTTGAGAGATCGCCACTCGCGATGGCTGTGGCCACTTCGGCGATGTTGCGTACCTGGCCGGTCAGATTGCTGGCCATGAAGTTCACATTGTCGGTGAGATCTTTCCAGGTGCCACCCACGCCGGGCACCTGTGCCTGACCGCCTAACTTGCCTTCGGTGCCGACTTCGCGCGCCACGCGTGTCACTTCACCGGCAAAAGCATTCAATTGATCCACCATCGTGTTGATGGTGTCTTTCAGCTCCAGAATTTCGCCCTTCACGTCGACGGTGATCTTGCGCGATAAATCTCCGCGCGCGACCGCAGTGGTCACTTCGGCGATATTCCGAACCTGGGCCGTCAGGTTACCGGCCATGGCGTTCACGGAGTCGGTGAGATCCTTCCAGGTGCCGGCCACGCCGGGGACTACGGCCTGGCCGCCGAGCTTACCATCCGTACCCACTTCGCGCGCCACACGCGTCACCTCCGATGCGAAGGAACGCAGCTGGTCCACCATGGTGTTGATCGCTTCTTTGAGCTGCAGGATTTCGCCGCGGACGTCGACCGTGATCTTGCGCGAAAGATCGCCGCTGGCCACGGCGGTAGCCACCTCGGCGATATTACGAACCTGACCGGTCAAGTTGCTGGCCATCGAATTGACCGAATCCGTCAGGTCCTTCCATGTACCGGCGACGCCCGGCACCTGGGCCTGGCCACCCAGTTTGCCATCGGTGCCCACCTCTCGCGCCACACGCGTCACTTCTGAAGTGAACACGCTGAGCTGCTGAATCATGGTGTTCACAATCTCGGCAGAGCGAAAGAATTCTCCTTCCAGCGGCCGCCCATCGACGTCCAGTCGCACCGTTTGTGCCAGGTTGCCCTGGGCGACGGCGGCGATGGCGCGGGTGACTTCCGTTGTGGGCCGGAGGAGATCCTCCACCAACGTATTCACCGAAACTTCCATTTCGCCCCACGCGCCTCTCGACTCGTAGAACCGCGTGCGTTCCCTGGTTCTGCCTTCTTTCCCGACGACCTGTCCGACCCGTCTGAGCTCCTTGGCCATCTGTTGGTTGGCCGCGACGATCTCATTAAACGTATCTGCTATTTTTCCCTGCAATCCGATCCACGAACCAGGGAGCCGCACGGAGAAGTTTCCATCGCGCACAGCCTGCAGTTGGGCCAGAATTACATCGAGGTGAACATCGGCCGGCTCAGCGACTGCGATGCTCCCGTTCTTTTCGCTGTTCTTCAGGGTTCTAGAGGGACTGCCGTTGGTACTATCGACCGCGTTGCGGTCCTCGCTTTTCTTCATAACCCACTCCTGAACCAGCGACGGCTTGAGTTACCCTAAAATTTCGATTGCCAGCCCGATCTAGAATCGGATGCAACCGGCTGCTAAATCCAACCCACTCACAGGATTGGTTTCGCGTACGAATTGCCTGCTAGACATACTAATGGAAAAGTGAAAAGCGTTAACGAGAAGGCTTGCTGATCGTGGCGCCCGCGCCTCGTTGATAATGAGGACCTACCAGCCTGGGGTGTCTCCATCTACAACTAATGGGTTATCCATCTATGATATGTAGTCGGATCGCGTGAATCCTCCGGAAACGCGAGCGCCTCATTCAAAGCGCACGATAGCAGGTGCGATTTGAATGAGGCAGCCGCTGCTTCGGAGTAGATACGTTGTTAGCGAATGCCACCGGTGGCGAGTAGTTGTTCTGAAAATACCCTCGATTGTGTACGAGGGCACTGTGACTGCAACGCGATGGTCACCCCGAGCGAATCTTTTCGCTAGACCAGGTTCACGGCCGGCTTGCGTAGCGCTTCGTAACGATCGCGCAGTCCTTGGGCGATCGCATCCCAACTAAAGTATTGCAACACTCGACGCCGGCCTGCCCGCCCCATGGCTTCTCTACGATCATCGTCCCTGAGCAGAAGGAGCAGGGCCTGGGCCAGTTCCTCGACGTTGTTCTTCTCCACCACAAAGCCAGTTACTCCATCCATCACCGTTTCCGGGACCGTGCCTGATCGGCTCGTCACCACAGGCAACCCGGCAGCCATGGCTTCAACCGGAGGAAGGCCAAACCCCTCATCCCAAATCGGTGCGAAAGCAAAAATGTCGGCCGCATAATAGGTCTCAACCAGATCTGACCGCTCGATGAACCCACGAAACGTAACCTTCTCCGCCACGTCGGCAGGTAGTCTACTCTCAAGGTAGCGGAGATACTTTCCCTTGCCGGGGGACTTACGGAATATCGTCGACTTGAAGAGGGGCCAGATACTCGTGTCGTAAAACGGCGCTAATTCCTGAATGAGCGCACGGTCGTCGTGCAGGTCGAAGTTTTCTTCGATGGGATAATCACCGATCGGGCCGACAATGTCGAGCACGACGTCGGGATATTGCCGGACAACCAGCAGAAACGCGTCCACCAATACATGCACGCCCTTGTGGGGAGAAACGGCGCCGCTATAAAAAATGCGCTTGGTCTTTCGCTGCCGCAGGGCGGCATAATCTTTTTCTCTGGCAAACTCCCGCGCGTCAATCCCGTTGTAGGTTGTCTCGCAGCGATCGGCAAAGGCTGGGAAGGTGCGCTTGGTCTTTTCTGTGATGTGGTTGCCTACTGAAGTGAGCAGGTCGACTTGCGCGATCCGGTCGGTGAGCGCCGCCGGATTGCTTTGGGAAAACCATTCACCGTGGAGGTGGAGGATGATTTTCGCGCGCGGATTGTGAGCGCGAATGACCGGAATGTATTGGGAACAATGCTGCAGATGGATTACATCGCAATTCTGCCTCTTGAGGTCCAGCGCAACCTGCCGGCCGTAGATGGGAAATGTCCAGCGCCACGTGGAAATTGGCGAAGCGCCACGAAACAATCTCCCATACTTGCGACGCAGGTTGAACAGTAAGCGATCAAACCAGGTAGCGGGAAAGAACCGGAATTGTATGCCGTACTCAGCCGCCAGCGCTGCCGGATCTCCGGGATTCAAATCCTTGACGCCATAGATCAGAACCTCCGCAGATTTTGCTAACGGACGGGCCACCCAATACGTACAGGCCCCAACCGAATTCTGGTAGGGGGGGACAATTGCATCGATCGGTTGATTGACGAACGCTATTTTCATATCTCTTCCCTTTCGCTACCAACGCTCAAGTCAGCAATTTCGTAAACCTTTCTATAGTCTTGGGTGTAAGACGACTGATTATGTCATGGACCTGGCTGATTCTCCTTTTGGTTCGAGCTTTCAATTCCGGAACGCTCCCTCAACCTTGGCGATGGAGTCGGGCAAAATCAATTCTGACTAGATTAATGGCTTGGCACACCACTTCACAACCTCGTACCTCGAAGATGCGCTGGTACTCTTCCGTGAGTCCAAGAAGCTTGCCGAGCGGGCGATGGCACAGGTCACCGAGGAACAGCTCTTTAGCCCTCTCGATCCAGAAACCAACTCAATCGCCATCATCGTCAAGCACCTTTCGGGCAACATGCGCTCCCGCTGGACTGATTTCCTGACCACGGATGGGGAAACGCCGGAACGTAACCGTGATGGGGAATTCCTCGACCCACCCCTAACCCGCCAGGCTCTCCTGGAAACCTGGGAAGACGGGTGGGGGCGCCTTTTCGAGGCTCTGGAGTTACTTTCGGAGGCGGATCTGGTGCGCACGGTCACCATCCGCGGCGAACCGCACTCGGTCATGCAGGCGATCAACCGCCAGGTGGCGCATTATGGGCATCATGTGGGACAGATCGTCCTGCTGGCAAGGGCACTTTGCCGGCCCTCGATGGAAATCGCTGACCGTGCCCAGGAATCAATCCATGGAATTCAAGCGGCAGGCGGCATCGGGACAGCGAAGCCAGAGGTAAACTGCAGAATCTTAGGGTTTTACCAAAAACGAAACGGCAACTCTCCTCGTTCCATTTCATCGAGTCCCTCCCCCGAAAGAATCGATGAAAATGTTCCGCGGAGAATCGCCGCTTGAGAATGAGCATAGCGGTTCTGTGAAAATAAGCTATGGCTCTTGGGTAACAGCAGGGCAAATTGTAGTAACCCTATGTAGTAATGACCGGAACGCATGTAGTAATGCCCTGGATCAGTGGGTCATGGCGTAAACAATGTAATTCACGCCTATCCGGATTCCCAGGTCAGAGAAGTTCAGCGGGTACCGTGGAGTGTCGGACCACTCCCAGGAGTCGCCGATGTCCGAATTCAAAGAAATGGCCACCATGACGCGGCCTTTATCGTCGTAGATCCCTTGCCAGCGCGCAACCCTTCCATCTTTCTTATAACCGGTATCCAGGTGTTCGGCTCCGGTGATGCGGTATCGATCGTTCAGATCAAAGACAGTGTGGAATATGGGGTCGTCGTTCGGAATATCCACAATTGGCCGCTCTGGAAAGACCATCTTCATAGTCTTTTCGAAAAATGCCTGTTCTTCCGACCCGTGGAAATCGTCGGCCATGAAAAATCCGCCCCGGAGCAGATAGTCGCGAAGCTTTTTCGCCTGGGCCTCGGTCAGCCCCCACTCCCCCACCTGTACGGCATAGAGCCATGGCCAGTTGTAGACCTCATCGCCATCGTCAAGGTTCACACACTGCTCTACCGATCTGGCATCGACCCGGGTCAAGCGCCTGACCGCTGCAGCAAGACTACGATCCGCCTTGGGAAAATCCTGGGTCCACAGAGAGAGTCCCTGCCGCCAGTCGCCATCAAATCTGCCTCGATAACCGTCGAGCGGTCCCGGTGGATACATCAAGCGGGCGAAGGTCCACTCGGCTTGCCGGCGCCAGTCCTGGGGTAGGGGCATGGATTCATAACCTTCTACCGAGGGGTACTGCCGAAAGGGGCGCTGCGCATACAGGACGCCAAGCAGGGTTCCGGCGAGGACAAGCGCGCTGCCCGATCGCCGAAGAACCTGCCCGGCATTCACTTGAAACCGCCAACAATCGCGCCAAAGAAAAAGACTGAGGCGACCATGACCGCAACCGCCCCCCACCAGCCAACCATCAATGCATTTGTTATCCAAGGGGACTCGTCGACACTGGATCCAACGCCAGGAACGCTCGGCTGCGCCTCCTGTTGCGCCGCCTGTCGCCTCGCCCATTCCTTCTTGCCCAGCCGCCACGCCAGCGCCACCTCTGCCGAGGGGGCTGGCCGGCGCGGAAACTTCCTCTCGTACGCGTCGATTGCCGTTTGAATTTCCAGCATGTCCGTCGGTTTGAGAGTCATTGCACACCGTCCTTTTACCGGGGGGTTCCAGTGAAGCTTCTTTCACCATGTTAATGGTCCTTCCCCATAGAAGCGAACCCTTCCATGGGCAGTTGTGACCTTGGACTTCCGGCGCTATGTCTCGTAACGCGCCGTGCCTGTTTATCCCCCTGACTTTGATGCGCGCGACTGGACATTGTTCCGGGAGCAGGTGACCGGATTTCCCTGTACTCTGATTACCTCACGATATCCAACCCCGGCATTTCGGTTTCCCGCGTACAGGAGAAGACCCGTGATCCATGCTAAAGTCGCCAACTTCGCGGCGCTCTTGCTGTTTGCCGCCATTAGCCTCACGGCGAAGGATGCCCTCGCACAGTTCCCGCCAAACCAGTCGCAGCCGGCTGCCTTCACGGGTGCGTGGTGCGCGCAGGGAGATCCTACAAAACATGCCTCGATCAGCAACAACGGAGCATTTCTTACCTTAACCAATGAGAATGGCGACACTTCTACGGGTCAACTCCAGGGACAAACCGGCATTGTCGCTCCAGGATGGCAATTCACCACCGGAACCCTCAGCCCTGATGGCAGCCAGATCAACTGGTCGAATGGGACGTTCTGGGCAAGGTGCAACTCCAACTCCGGGGGTGGAGGAGGCGGGCACAATCGGCTGAACCTGACCGGGACCTGGTACGCCCAGGGAGATCGCTCCAAATCCTGCTCCATCCGGCAGCGTGGCAACAATCTTCAGATGAGCAACGAAGCGGGCGACAACGCAAGCGGACAGATCAACGGAAAACGCACCCTGACCAGCACGTGGGATGGGGACACAATCGGGGGAACGATCAGCACCAACGGCAACCGCATCAATTGGGACAACGGAACCTACTGGACGCGCTTCCGGGTATACGGATCGCAAAACAATTAAGCCTTGGCCCACAATCCCGGCTCCACCCAAAAGCTGGGGTTTTTCTTTTTTTTGAGGGCATCAAAACGATTTCTGGAGGTGGGGGACGTGCGTCATTTTTTCCCGGGAATGCTGACTTTGGCGTTTGCTATGGCTGCCCCAATTGGAAAGGCTGCAGATACATCAGCAGCAACCTACGTTCACGCCGGTAAGCTGTTGGATGTTCGCTCCGGGAAAATGCTCAACGATCAGGTGATCGTGATTCGCGGCGACCGCATCGAGCGCTTCGCGGCCAGCGGCGAAGTGCAAATTCCCGCGGGAGCCACCACGGTGGATTTGACCCACGCCACGGTCCTGCCGGGACTGATCGATTGCCATACGCACATCATGCTCACGGATACAGACGACTCCCACTATGACGACATTTTGCTCAAACAATCGTGGCAGTACAGGACAATTCTCGCCACCCTGAACGTGAAGCGCGATCTGGAAGCCGGGTTCACCGCCTTGCGCGACGTCGAAAGTGAAGGCGCGATGTACAGTGACGTGGATGTGCGCAATGCGATCAACCAGGAGCTTATCCCCGGCCCTCGCCTCAAAGTCGCTACCCGCGGCATTTCTACCACCGGTGGCTACGGTCTGGAAGGCTATTCGCCGCAGGTCACGGTTCCCGTCGGCGTGCAGACCATCGATGGCCCTTCAGAAGCGCGCAAGGCTGTTCGCGAACAATTCAATTACGGCGCAGACCTGATCAAAATTTATGGAACCGATCGGTACAGCTTCCTGCCCGACGGCAAAGAGGTGAGTGTCGCGGACTTCAGCCTGGAAGAGGTGCAGGCCATCGTGGATGAGGCGCGCTTGAAGGGGCTTAAGGTGGCGTGCCACGCCTACGACGGACCGGGACTCCACTACTGCATTGATGCTGGTGTCGCCTCCATTGAGCACGGCATTCAACTCGATGACGACGCCATTCGAAAGATGGTGGCCAAAGGGATCTACCTGGTGCCCACGCTTTACGTTTACTGTTGCGCCTTGGAGAAGAGCGATCTCGCAATGTCTGGAGGAAAGACCAGCCGTCTCGCTATCCACGAGGTCAGCTTCAAGAAGGCACTGGCGGCGGGGGTGAAGATAGCATTCGGCACCGACGTTGGTCCTTTTCCGCACGGCACCCAGGCGATCGAGTTCGAGTGGATGACTCGCTATGGC
The DNA here is from genome assembly GCA_049693715.1 of Acidobacteriaceae bacterium. Taxonomy (GTDB): domain Bacteria; phylum Acidobacteriota; class Terriglobia; order Terriglobales; family Acidobacteriaceae; genus PALSA-350. Next base: position 18,741 of record JBAVQC010000379.1, read on the forward strand.
ATGACGCCTTTGCAAGCGATTCAGGCGGCGACGATCAATGCTGCGGACCTGATGGGCTGGGCAGACCAAATTGGCGCCATCGAGCCGGGCAAATTTGCCGACATTATCGCTGTGGACGAAAGTCCACTTGGGGATATCAAGCAATTGGAGCACGTGCGGTTCGTGATGAAGGGCGGCGCTGTTGTGCGCAACGACTACGCCAAGTAACCCGGAGTGTAAGGGTCCATGAACCCGTCCATTTTGCTGGGTTACGCCTTCATCCTCACCAGCTTGGTCACACGTCCAGACACGTTCCAGTCGGACACGTAAATATTGGCATCCTGATCGATGTGGCATCCGTGGGCCGCGCTAAAGTTTGTAGAAGCAATATCACCGGGAAGCAATTTGTAATTCGCCCACTGGTCCTGGTGCGGATTGTCCCCCAGAAAAGCAACCGGCACATTGTCCTTGTCAAGCACCGTGACCCGCCCCTCCAACTCAGAGACCACAGCGTAATCGCCCCAGAAACTCACCTGGCACGGGCGCCGCATATGGAACGTCACGTTGCCCACGAACTTGCCGTCAAAATCGTAATGGCTGAGACGACGGTTTTCCCGGTCGCATACCAGGAGAAGCGGCTGATCGTAGCGCGTATCTACCACCAAACCATGGCTACAGTTGCACAGACCATCCGCCTGCCCTTTCCCGGAATACGCAGCGCGATAATTGCCACCCTTGTCAAACTTGAAGATGCGCGAATCGCCGTATCCATTGGCAATGTAAATGGAACCATCAGGCCCTGGTACCGCGGCAGTCAGGCGCCATTCGTTCGGCGCATGAAATCCTGCTTCGGGCGGAGCAGTAATCTTCTGCACCACCGTTCCATCCGTCTTCATTTTGACAAAAAGCCAGTTCTCCTTAGGCGTTCCCTTCTGCACCGTGACGTAGAAATACTCGTCATTGTCTTCGTTCGCGTACGTGAGCGAATGAACCTCCGGATATTCGTTGGCAATGGTTTTGAGCAGCTTGCCGTCGCGGTCGTACACCAACACCCCGGTCGTACTCTGCGTGCTGACATAAAGGAGGCCGGCCTTATCAGTGGCGATCCCGCCGTGAGTGCCGCCAAACGTTTTTCCCGCGGGCAGTTGTCCCCAGTCAGAAGCTACTCGGTAGGTCCATTCGCCATTGCCAGTCTGAAGCTGTGGTGAGTCCAAGGAAAGGTCCTCCGATTTTGTATCCGCGTGTGCTTCGGGGCGAAGGAGGCTCCCCAACACCGCGACTCCTGTGACGGCGCAAAATTCACGGCGGTTCATGGTGTTTTGCTCGCAGCCGATGCCGGCTGTGCCGGCGTGTTGTAGAGATAAAGATGACGAAGGTTCTTCATCGAGGTCAGTGGAGCAATCGAGGCCTGCGTCACCTGGGTCCCACTCAGGTTGAGGTAAGTCAACTGCGGCAACTGCGCCAGATTCGCCAGACCCGCTCCAGTCACGGATGTTGCTTCCAGATGCAGTGCTCGCAGATGACTGAACTTCCCCAGCGTGCGAAAGGAGCCGTCAGTCACCGAGGTGCGTCCGAGCTCCGCCTCCACGATATACGGGGCAAAGCGCACCAGGCCCGCGAGTTGAGCGTCGCCGAATTTCGGCCCGGCATCGACGGTGTTCAAGATGAGACCATCTCCCAGGTTCTTTGATACGGGCACAAGTGTAACCCCCGCCGACTTTGCTGTTTGGGTTATTTCGCCCATCAATTTGCTGTAATCGCCCACCTGCGGCACGGGCTCTTCCCTGAATGGCTCAGGCACGTCGATGCCGGCGAGGGATTTCACCTCTTCTGACGCTCCCTGCTGAATCCATGCCCGGATCCACGAGATTTCCTCCGCTTTCAGTGGGGGCTTCCCCTCTGACGGCATGAACTTCTTGTGGTCGGCCGGCAGCGTAATCCGCTCGAGCAAAATGCTTCTCTCCGGTTTTCCAGGAATGATGACGGCGCCTTCTTTGCCGCCCCTCATCAACCGGTCGTAAGTGTCCATGCGCAGGCCGCCCTTGACCTTTTGCGGTCCATGGCAGACGAGGCAGTTGGCATCGAAAATCGGATAGAGGTGGCGGGCATAGAAGGAATCGGGAAAATCGAACGCTTTCGCCTGCACTGTGCCCATGCCGCCCAAACGCTTCAGCGGGGTGGGAAGATACTCGGTCAGATACTTATCCCCGTGGGTGAGCGAACCCCCCTGGTGAGCTGTCCATGCCAGCAGAAGGATTACGGAAGCCAGCAGATATGGATAGAATCCGCGCACGCTGCCCGCAGCCCCACGAACCAATACACTGCCCAACACAGCAATGGTCAGCGCGGTGGCGCCCCACATGTGGCGTGAGACACCCGCTCCGGCTTCCCCACTGCCGTAGGCGAGCAGATAGCCAAGAGTTACGGAAAGCAGACAACTAAGCAAGCTGAATGACAGCACGAACATCGCCGCCTCAAGCAAGGCAGGGCGAACTCTGCCCGCCAGCTCGAGCACGGGAACGAGCAGGATCAAGCCAATCGGCAAATGCACGACCAGGGGATGGAACCGGCCCAGGAACTGCTGCCAGTCCGCATGCGGCTTCCCATCCAGCCGGAACACGAAAGGCAGCAGCAGCAAGACAATACTCACCAGGAAAGAAGCAGCCCAGATCACCTTCACACCCGGACTTCGGAATCGAATCATCATGCAAGCAGACGGGTAACGACGCTCGCAGGAGTGGTACCCGTCAACTTCTGATCCAGTCCCTGAAACTTGTAAGTGAGTTTGTTGTGGTCGATTCCCAGGCAATGCAGCAGGGTTGCGTTGAAGTCACGAACCGGCACAGGGTCTTTGATCACGTTGTAGCTATACTCGTCGGTCTCGCCGTAGGTGATTCCCGGTCTTACGCCGCCGCCTGTCATCCATGTAGTAAAGCAACGAGGATGGTGGTCACGGCCATAGTTGTCCGGGGTGAGGCCTCCCTGGCTATAAACCGTGCGGCCGAACTCGCCTCCCCAGATCACCAGCGTATCGTCGAGCAACCCACGCTGCTTCAAATCGGTAACCAGCGCGTAGGTGGCGCGGTCCGTTTCCTGGCAGAGGATGGGCAATAACCCGGTCACGTTCGCGTGCACATCCCACCCGCGCTTATAGATCTGGGTAAAGCGAACGCCCCGCTCCGCCATCCGCCGCGCCATCAGGCAGTTATAGGCATAGGTTCCGGGTTCTTTGGCGTCAGGGCCATAAAGATCCCAGGTGGACTGGGGCTCACGGCTCATGTCGGTCAGTTCCGGCACCGACGCCTGCATCCGGTACGCCATCTCGTATTCAGAAATGCGCGAGTTCGTTTCCGGATCGCCCAGCTCCTGATAAGTCTGGCGATTGATCTGGTTGACAGCATCGAGCATCTTGCGGCGCACATCGCGATCCACGCCGTTGGGATCGCTCAGGTACAGCACCGGATCGCCCGCGGAACGCAAGCCAACCCCGGCGTACTCCGAGGAAAGGAAACCACTGCTCCAAAGCCGCGAAGACACGGGTTGGTTGTTTTCCTTAGTGTTCAGCTTGCTCAGCAGCACCATGAACGTAGGCAGGTTGTCGTTCATGCTGCCCAATCCGTAGGAGAGCCACGCGCCCAGACACGGCTTGCCGGCATTCATGTTGCCCGTGTTCAGGAGCATGATCGCGGGCTCGTGGTTGATGGCGTCGGTATTGGTTGACCGGATGATGGTAAGGTCATCCACCATGCGGGCGGTATAAGGGAGCAGATCGCTGATCCAGGTTCCCGACTTACCGTACTGCTTGAATGCCCAGTGAGACGGCGCAATAGGAAAACGCGCCTGCCCCGCGGTCATGCCGGTAAGCTGCTGCGCCCCGCGGACGGAATCCGGAATGTCTTTATCGTAAAGCTGGGCCAGGTTCGGTTTGTAATCCAGCAGGTCCATCTGCGGAGGCCCACCCGACATGAACAGGTAGATGGCTCGCTTCGCTTTAGGAGCAAACTGCGGCAGCCGCAGGCTCTCCGGAGAGGGCACAACATTCGCCGCGTGCGCATGCCCGGTAAACATCCGCTCGCCGCCCAGGCTTGCCAGAGCCGCCCAGCCGAGCACTTTCCCCGCCCTGCCAAGAAAGTGCCGCCGGGTTTCAAGCTCGGCCCATTCCGCCTTCATGCCCTCCGCAATGGGCAGGTCCATGATGGTTGGACCGTTGTCAGGATCAGTGCATAGCGGATGTTGCTTCACGGTATCTCTCCTTACACTATTACTTGTTCAAGGCCTCATCAAGATTCAGCACTTCGCTCACGACCATGGTCCAGGCGGCAAGCTCCGGCGGAGGAATGGCAGCATCGCGAGGCTTTTCGCCCACTGCAACCAGGTCGTGCGCTGCCGCGGGGTCGGTCGCGTAATGTTTCTCCATCTGGTTGAGCGATTGCTGCAACACCGCGGCCATCTGCGGCGACGGGTCGCGGGAAAGCACCAGCTCACTGAGATATTGAATTCGCTGCTTCGGCTGCTTGCCTCCCTGCCTGATCAATCGCTCAGCAAGCGCGCGCGACGCTTCTACCCATTGGGGATCATTCATGGTTACCAATGCCTGGAGCGGCGTGTCCGTGCGCTGGCGGCGAGTACACGCAGTGTCGCGCGTCGGAGCATCAAAGGCATCCATATTGGGCGGCATCGCCATGCGCTTCCAATAGGTGTAGAGGCTGCGCCGGTAAAGCGCGTCCCCGTGGTCCTGCTTGTATTTGGTGGTGTCGCTGCTGGGATAACCCACCGACTCCCACACATTGCCGGGCTGATAGGGCTTCACGCTCGGGCCGCCGACCTTGTTTACCAGCAACCCGCTGGACTGCAGGGCGATGTCGCGCAGCATCTCGGCATCCATACGAAAACGCGGGCCGTGGGCCAGCAGAAGATTCTTGGGGTCCCGGGCCAACTGATCCGGAGTTGACTTGGCACTCTGACGATAGGCAGCGGACATGACCATGAGCTTGTACATGTGCTTCATGTCCCAGCCGCTCTCGCGGAACTCCACCGCCAGCCAGTCGAGCAACTCGGGATGCGACGGCCGCTGCCCCATGATGCCGAAGTCCTCGGTAGTCTCCACCAGGCCGGCCCCGAACAGTTCGTTCCACATGCGATTGACGGTGACCCGCGCGGTCAAAGGATTTTCCGGGCTGACGGTCCACTTTGCCAACGCCAACCGATTGTGCGGCTCCCCAGCAGGCAGAGGGGGAAGAAAATGCGGCGTGTTGGCCTCCACTCGTTCTTTCCGCGCGGTGTAGATTCCCCGGGTGAGAATATCCGCGTAGGCCACGGCCGGCCGTTCTTGTGCTACCAGCGAAACATCGCCTCCCTCGGATAGCTTGTCGAGTTGGGCATCCATCTTTTTAATCTGGCTTTGCATCCCCTTCGCCGATTCGTCCACATTGGCGAAGTAGAACTCAGTCACCGCATGCCATTGATCACGGTTCCACTGGCTCGCGGGTCTGCTGGTAATTTCCGCCACGTAGTCTTCGAAGGGAAGTCTCTTTGCTTCCTCTTCAGTCAATGCCCGCGCATAGAGACGGAGATCCTGGTAACGGGTGTCACGAGCCGGTTGCTCATCAGGAGACTTCCGCCCCAGCTGCAGCGGCGCGGACGTGCGCATGCTGTTGCGGGCAAGCTTGTCGACAATGATTTTCGTGGCAACCGGAGCACCGTTCACGTAGAGCTTGACGCCCGCTGCCCTGCCCGATCCATCGTAGGTAAAGAAGAGGTGATCCCATTGGCCATTGGTGGGCAGAGCCGTCACCGTTGCAACCTTGATGGCCACCATGGGCGTGGTGTCTTTCGGGACCTTTACCTTTGCCGTCTCGGCTTTTTTCTCGCCCTTCCCGGGCTTGTCAGGAGCCGGCTGCTGGTTCGGCGTCTGGTCGGCCAGCATGACGCTGATCATGCCGTTCTCGGCGGCCAGGACCCACCCGCGGTCATGCTGGGTGGAATCCATCTTCGAGATCAGCGCGCCCGCCACTTTCGATGAAGTGAAATTTGGTGCGGAGCGGAGCATGAACCAGCCGCCGCTCGAGAAAGGCTGGTTCCATTCGAAGTCGCCGATCTGTCCCATCTCCACCCGAGTGCTGGTGTCCATGCGGAAGTCCGGCCACAGCCAGGTGGTTTCTCCCCACTGCGGTTTGAACTTTCCAATGGGGAACGCTTTTGGATTGGCGTTGGGCGCGCTATTCTTCAACACCTCACCGCCGCCTTCATCCAGGCGCAAGCGAAGCAGCAGCTTATCCGTCGCTACCGGCTGCGCCGGGTTCTGTTTTGATGCGAGCCACCGCTGAATCAGCACCTGGTGCTGTAACCGTAACGCGTCTAACTGCCGCTGGACTTCTGCGCGTTTCGCCAACAGCGTGTTGTAGGCAGGAAGGTTCTGCGGTTTTGGGATGTGGACCACGGGCGCCCAATTCGGTTTATCGCCGTTGAAGGGCTGTTCATTGATGTTGTTGAAGAAAGCGCTTAGCTGGTAAAAGTCCTTCTGCGTGGTTGGGTCATATTTATGGTCATGGCAGACGGCACAGCCCACAGTCAGGCCCAGGAATGCGGCCCCATACGCCTCTGTGCGCTCCCGGGCGATGTTGACGCGCAGCTCCTCGGGAATCGTGCCGCCTTCGTTGCTGCTCACACCGGACCGCACGTATCCGCTGGCAATGATTTGATCAAGGTCACGCGGAGGCAGTAAATCGCCCGCGATTTGCTCTTTCGCGAACTGATCGAATGGCTTGTTGGTATTGAACGCTTTGATCAGGTAGTCGCGATACGCCCAAATGTAACGGCTATTGTCGAAGTGCAACCCGTAGGTATCTGCATACCGGGCATAGTCAAGCCAGTAACGCGCCCTCTGTTCGCCAAACGCCGGATTCGCCAGCAGCCGGTCGACAAGATGTTCGTAAGCCTGGGGCGAAACGTCCTGGACAAACTGGTTGACCTCTTCGGGAGTCGGGAGCAGGCCGGTTAGATCAAGCGTGACCCGGCGAATCAGCATGTGCTTGTCCGCCTCGAGCGAGGGCCGCAGACCCTCCTTCGCCAGCCGCCGAAGAATGAACGCGTCGATGGGCGTTTTTGCCCATCCCGCTGTCTGCACTTGCGGCACTGCTGCACGGACCGGCTTTTCAAATGCCCAGTGGGGCCTGTAGTGGGCGCCCTCGGCCACCCATTGCTTCAGAATCGCGACGTCCTCCGGCTTCATGGGCTTCGCTTCGCCCAGTGAAGATTGCGGCATCAAGTAATGGGGGTCCTTCGACTCGATGCGGCGGACTAATTCGCTCGCCTCCGGATGTCCCGGCACGATCGCGTCCGGTTTCCCGGGACGCTTCTTGAAGGCAGACTCTTCCAGATCAAGCCGAAGATTGGCCTTCCGCATTTCCGGGTCAGGGCCATGACAACTGAAACAGTTGCTGGCCAGAATCGGCTGCACATCCTGGTTGAAGTCAAGATGTTCGCGCGATTGAGACGAGGTGATATGCCTGCTGTGGCATCCTGCGACTACCGCCAACAGGGCAACCGCGATCACCACAGAGGGCGCCGTGCGGAAATGCGCGGGCCGAAACGCGAATATTATCGGGGCCAAGTAGCAGGTCTCCGTACAAATCGGCGGCGTTGGGGGGTCGAACACTTAACGCTAGTCTTCGCTCACAACAACTGTCAACGCCGGGGTTTGGTCCCGCTATGGTGTACGACAGCCAAACTCACTTTGCCCGTAATCCATTCAAATAAAGCTACTTGCTCCCATCCTCCCGGGTAGGAAAAAGCTGAAAGGCTGACCCATCCGGTAAAGACCATCGGGACGCAGGTATAGTGTTGCAGACGCAGATTCCGGCTCGCCGGGGGAGTCGAAAAGAGGGGAAATATGGTCAATCGTCGTGAATTTCTCGATACGCTTGCGATAGGAGCGGCCGGATTGGCTATCCGGGCCAACGCAAAAAGCTACGCTCAGATTCTCGGCTCCAACAGCCGCCTGAATTTTGCCGTGATCGGGCTCAACAGCCGCGCCTATGCCCACTTGTCGGCGCTGCAGGCGAATAAAGATAGCGCCTGTATCACTCACGTGTGCGATGTAGATAGCAAGACGATGGACAAGTTCGCCGCCGAAACCAAGCAGGCGATGGGGGAGGCGCCCGCAACTCAGAAGGACTTCCGCAAGATCCTGGATCAGAAAGACGTGGATGCTATCAGCATTGCCAGCCCCGACCATTGGCATACTCCGATGGCCATCGCCGGGCTTCAAGCCGGCAAACACGTTTATGTAGAGAAGCCGTGCAGCCACAACCCTGCCGAGGGAGCGCTGCTGGTTGAGGCGCAGAAGAAATACGGCAAGCTGGTGCAGATGGGCACCCAGCAACGCTCGTCGCCCCACACCATCGAGATCGTTGAGAAGATCCACAGCGGGCTGATCGGCCGCGCCTATTATGCGAAGGCCTGGTACTCCAATACCCGCAAGACGATTGGCACCGGCAAGGCGGCGCCCGTGCCGCCCCAACTTGATTGGGATTTGTGGCAAGGGCCGGCGCCCCGCAGGCCCTACACCGACAATGTGCAGCCGTACAACTGGCACTGGTTCAGGATCTATGGCACCGGCGAAGCGCTCAACAACGGAACCCACGAGGTGGATGTTTGCCGCTGGGCGCTCGACGTGGACTATCCCCAGCGGGTTACTTCCACCGGTGGCCGCTACCAGTTCCAGGATGACTGGCAGTTCTATGACACGCTGGTGACCAGTTTCGACTACAAGGACAAAATGATCTCCTGGGAAGGCAAGAGCTGCCAGGGCATGAAGTTCTACAATCGCGACCGCGGCGCGGCCATCATGGGGACGACGGGCACGGTCGTCCTCGATCGCGATGGCTACGAGATCTACGACCTTGATGGAAAGAGGACCAGCGAATTCAAAACTGGAAAGAACACCTCGTCTTCTGATCTTCGCGGCGCGGATTCCATGACCGACGCTCATTTCAAAAACTTCATCGCTGGCATCCGCAGCGGAGAGAAACTGAACGCTCCGATTGCAGTCGGCAACGTATCCGTGACCATCCTGCAACTTTCGAACATCGCCTGGGAAGTCAACCACGAGTTAGCGCTGGATACAAAGGATGGCAAGATCCTGGGCGATCCCCAGGCCATGAAAGGATGGGGACGTGAATATGAGAAGGGTTGGGCTCCGCACATCTAAATGAATCACTCTACGGAAATGACCCTATCCCGCCGCACCTTCGTCCGCTCCGGCGCACTGGCCGCAGCGGCCTTCGCTACTTCAAGCTCATTACCGGCAGCAGCACAATCCCACGACGCACCTTCTCCGGTCCGTTTGGGCCTGTGCAGTTATACCTTCCGCAATTTCGATCGCGCGCAGCTGATCGGCTATATGAAGCAGCTCAACGTGCTTGCGCTGAATGTCAAGGACGTTAAGGACCATCTCCCCGTTGATCCGTCAGCGGAGGCGAAAGCGCTCGACGATTATCATTCAGCGGGCATCCAGCTCCACGCCGCGGGAGCGATCTACTTCCCCAAAGACGAGGACGACGACATCCGCAGCAAATTTGAGTACTGCAAGCGAGCGGGAATCAAGGTGATCGTCGCTGGGGACCCCACGCCAAATACTCTTCCGCGTATCGAGAAGTTTGTGAAGGAGTACGACATACGCTTCGCCATTCATAACCACGGCCCGGAGGACAAGTTGTGGCATTCGCCCCTGGATGTACTGAAGGCGGTCAGCACTATGGATCCGCGCATGGGCTGCTGCATTGATGTAGGGCACACGGTGCGAGCCGGCACCGATGTGGTAGAGGCGATCAAGCAAGTAGGCCCGCGGCTATTCGACGTCCACATGAAAGACTTGACGGACTTTAACGCAAAGGAGAGCCAAGTCGCTGTGGGTGACGGGATGATGCCAGTGCGGCAGATTTTCGAGACGCTGATTGCGATGAAATACGACGGCTTCGTCGATTTGGAATACGAGGTTCACGGCGACGACCCAATGCCCGGGGTCATCACCAGCTTCGCCTACATGCGTGGAGTGCTGGCGGGCATGGGGTACACAACCCACAGCTAAGAGAGTGCTCGTGCTTTGTATCAGGGCACGCTTTTACAGGATCCTGAAAAATTCGAAGACCGGCGCAAAAAGCGTACCTCAGGGGCCCATCGTAGTTTCCCAAGTTGCGGCACGAACAAAGTCGTGCCCTGATACAAAGCAGGTTTTTCAGCAGTCTGTTTAGCCGTGCCGTACAAGAACCGAATGATGAGGGCTTTAACTAAAGCGTATTAGAGAACTCTGCTTGAGTCCCGAAGGGACGTCTGAACTTAGCCCAGGACGACAGTACTGGGTAGATATAAGCAATCCGACCAGTCCCGTGAGGGACGGCTGAATACGGGGGACGAGGTTTCAGCCGTCCCTGGCGGGACTGATCCAGCCTTTTGTTATAACCCAGGACTGTCGTCCTGATTGCATGACAGCGTCGGCTCCCTCAAGCCAAGTAGACTGGTTGCTACCAAACGACCATGAAGCTCGGGAAGAAGGAGCCGAGCATGATGATTATAGGCTGTGATTTTCATCCCCGTTTC
>JBAVQC010000380.1:0-20887 GCA_049693715.1 Acidobacteriaceae bacterium
GGGGACGGAGAGCGCCGGGATAAACCGGCACATTGTAGGGGATGGAAGAGCCCTACGGAAAAGGAGAAGCGACTCCATTCTGGCCTCGAGTCTTGCCTGTGATCTCGCGAGGAGTCGTAGCGAAGCGAGGAGTTGGGGGACGGGAGTTGGGGGACGACCGAAATGATCCCGCAATCGGCGCGACGGCGACTCATGTCGGCACCGGCACCGTTAACATGTTTCCGGTGACGTTCGGGTTCCGCTGGTAGTTTTTAGCTGAGCCTTTTATCGAGAGCAGAATCGAGTCCCACGCTTGAATTCTGGCTCGGCCTTCCCTATTCTTCTCCTGTACCTCGGTGGTCTCTGCCGTTCGGATGAAGAGACCCTACCCACGTTCTCCAACTCGCAGGGAGCATGGACGGAGGAATTGCGAGCACACCGCGGTGGTGTGCTTACTTTTGTCCGCCACCTACGAAGCTTGGAGGAACCTATGAATCGCAACAAAACGATTGACTACATCGAATTTCACGCCAACGACCTGCCCGCCGTCAAACAGTTCTACACCCAGGTCTTCGGATGGGAATTCGAGGATTATGGCCCCGAGTACACCAGCTTCAAAGATGGCAGGATCGCCGGTGGATTCAGCCTGGGACCAGTCGCGCCAGGCGCAGGGCCGCTCGTCGTCATCTACGTGGACGACCTTGCCTCTACAGAAAAGCAGATCAAAGATGCCGGAGGGAAAATCACCAAGAACATTTTCTCCTTTCCCGGAGGATCGCGCTTCCACTTCGCCGACCCCGACGGGAACGAACTGGCAGCGTGGACAGAGGGCTGATCCTGGCTACACGCCTACCGGAAAAGGCTTCGGCGAGGATTCATCGGCATTGGCGCCGCTGATACGAAATCGGTCGAATCTGCCTTCCAGCAGCGACATCAGGCCGGTGTACCAGTAGCCGAGCACGAAGAGCAGCAGAAAGGGCACCGTGAAATAGTTCTCATTGACGATTGCATACCAGATGGTCAGCGCAAAATAGCTCCCAATCAGGAGCTCAATCCAGGGCACGATGCCAAGCCGCTTGCGGTACTTGCTGGCTTGCGGGACCTGGCCGCGCTTTTCTATGCGGTATTTAGGGGTGCGCTTGAAGGCGGTCTTAATGCCGAAAATCGCCTCCATCACCGCCTTGGTATTGGTCACAGTTAAACCAATGCCCAGGGCCATGAGAAAGGGAAGATACAAAAACGTTCTGTACCACTTCCCGGGAAACAACTCTCTTTGGGAAACCAGATAAAAAGAGGAGATAGAAAACGTGGACGCCATGAAAAGTGGAACGTCAATCAGCAGCATTTGAAACCATCCCTGATAGAATCGGATGATCATGGCCGGCATCAACAATGTGGAAAGCACAATCATCAACGGATAACTGATGTTGGCCGTGAGGTGGTAAAACGCCTCCAGCTTCACATGGAAAGGCGCATCGCTGCGGAACATCATGGGCAGGATTTTCTTTGAGGTCTGAATCAAGCCCTTGGCCCAGCGCGCCTGCTGGGTCTTGAACGCAGTCATTTCTACAGGTAGTTCGGCGGGACACTCAATGTCCTGCACATATAGAAATTTCCAGCCTTTCAGCTGCGCCCGATAACTCAGGTCGGTATCTTCGGTCAGGGTGTCGTGCTGCCATCCTCCCGATCCATCGACCGCCGCCCGGCGCCACATGCCGGCGGTCCCGTTGAAATTGAAGAAGGCATTGGTGCGGGATCGTCCACCGTGTTCGAGAACGAAGTGGCCGTCGAGCAGGATGGCTTCCACCTGGGTAAGAAAGCTGTAATCGCGGTTGAGGTGTGTCCAGCGTGTTTGCACCATGCCGATCTTCGGATTGGCAAAATGATGCACCACTTGCATCAGCCAGTCTTTCGGAGGCACGAAATCGGCATCGAAGATGGCCACAAGTTCGCCAGTGGATACACGCAAACCCTCATCCAGAGCCCCCGCTTTAAATCCGTGGCGATTCACCCTGTGGATGTAGACGATCCTGTGGCCGAGAGATTGATAGAGGTCCACAGCAGCCTTGGCGACCTCCACCGTGCTATCGGTAGAGTCGTCCAGCACCTGGATCTCCAACTTATCGGCGGGGTAGTCCAGATTGCAACAGGCACGGATCAGGCGATCGACGACGAATTGCTCGTTGAAGATGGGGAGCTGCACGGTGATGGTAGGAAGCTCTGCGAAATACGACGCAGGCTCTCGCACCGCGTTCTTCCGGTTCTTGTAGTAGCGGTACACCAACTGGTAGCGATGGATGCCGTAAAAGGCAAGAATCACCATGACGATGAAGTAGGGAACTAAGAGTGCGGTGTCGAACGAGTTCCAGCGATATAAGTGTTCGAAGGTTTTGTCGGCATAATGAGTCTTGAAATAGTGCTCGAGACCGTGCTGAGGATAGGCCAGGCACAAACCCCACCGGCCCCCCCATTCACCATGGAGCAGAGCCTTCATCGAGAAGTTGCTGAGTTGGTCAGTCATCGCCAGCCGGGCACTCCCCTCCGTACTCAACTCCGTATGATCCGCGAAGATGCTCATCCTGCGGGCTTTGATGCATCCTGCGGCGGTTCTTATCAGGCTCAATTGAGAAAATAGGTGGTGTACAAAGTATCCCGCTGCACAGGCCGGAAACCGGCGCCGCGGATCACATGCCGCAGTTCCTCTTCGGTGGTGCAATTGGACGTACCGGCCGCCCGGACTACATTTTCTTCGAGCATGACCGAACCCACGTCGTTGCCGCCGAAGCGCAGGCCGAGCTGCAGCACCTTTAATCCCTGCGTCACCCAGCTCGACTGCACGTTTTCTACGTTGTCCAGGTAGAGGCGCGAGATGGCCAGTACCTTGAGATACTCGACCGAGGTGGCTTCATCCCACTTCCGGCCGCCCAGGGCTGTGTTGGTGGGCTGAAAACTCCAGGGGATAAACGCTGTGAAGCCCCCGGTTTCTTCTTGCAGGCGCCGCACCTGTTCAAAGTGATTGATGCGCTGTTCAAAGCTTTCTCCCACACCGAACATCATGGTGGCCGTGGTGCGCATGCCGAGCTCGTGGGCGGTGCGGTGCACATTCACCCAATCCTCGGTGGAGCACTTCAACCGCGCAATGCGATGCCGTACTTCATCGTCCAGGATTTCTGCGCCGCCGCCGGGAATTGACGAAAGGCCCGCATCCCGGAGCCGCGCAATGGTGTCGCGCACCGAGAGATTGCTGTATTCGGCGATGGCCAGAATCTCTGAGGCGGAAAAACAATGCAGCCAGACCTGGGGAAACCGCTGTTTGATGCCCTTGAGCAGGCGTTCAAACCATTCGATTTTGAGGTCAGGGTGCAGGCCGCCCTGCATGAGCACGCCGGTGCCGCCCATCTCAACGGTCTCGGCAATTTTCTGGTAAATGGTCTCAAAATCGAGAATGTAACCTTCGCTGGCGCGCTTACCTTTAAGAGGCCGATAAAAAGCACAAAAGCTGCAATACTCGGTGCAAAAATTTGTATAGTTGATGTTGCGGTCAACGATGTAGGTAACTACGCCCTCGGGATGCAGTTTGCGTCGAAGCGCATCGGCTTCCATACCCACGCCGATGAGGTCATCGGAGCGGAAATAGTCGAGAGCTTGAGTCCTGGTAATTGCCACATACGTATTTTACGGGTATGGCGGCCTACAATCCAGTGCTACTGTGCGAGGGGTCCCGTGCCGATATAAAGGCTGCGAATGCGGCCTGTGTAAGCTGGTTGCGCCCTATCACAACCAGTTGAGGGCTTCCATGCCGGTTCTTGCGGCATGTTCGATCGAACATTTTACGATAAATGCGTCAGTTCGCGGGCCCAATCCATTACTACGGAGCGCCGTTTCTCGCGCTACCCATCTCCTACGAGGAAGGTTCCGTCTCTATGTCCCAATTTAAATTTGCCAGCCGTGCCTTTTCGCGACTTCGAACCACCCTACGCCTTGTGCTCGGAGTGACTCTTGGTTTCACCTGTGTCCTTCCTGGGCATGCACAGGCGGCTCCCGCTAAGAGTGCCGCGCCGGCGCCGGATGTCATTATCTTTACCAACGGCGATCAGTTGACGGGCAAGCTTCTGCGCGAAGTCGCGGGCAGCGTGACCTTTCACAGCGACATTGCCGGCGATGTGACCGTGACCTGGGACAAGATCAAGTCCATTCACTCGTCGCAGCAGTTTGCCGTCATTCAGCAGGGTCAGCACGTGACCCGCAAGACTCCGGACTCTAATGTTGCCCAGGGTGTCGTCCAGGTCCAGGATGACCAGGTGAAGGTGGCAACTGGTACCGGTGGCGCCACGAAAGACATCCCGGTGAAGAACGCAGCGTACATGATCGACGAGGCGACCTACGGGAAAGAAGTGCGCAGAAGTCCGGGATTTCTTTACGGATGGACTGGCGCGATCACCGCGGGTGCAACGGCGGTGGAGGCGACACAGAACAGCCGGGCATTTACCGGCGCGGTAGCCTTGGTACGAACCATTCCAACAGTGAACTGGCTCGACCCACGGGACCGAACGATCTTTGATTTCACCGGAGCGTACGGCAGCGTCACCCAACCCGGCACTGTCGGCACCAAGACGAACATCATTCACTTCGATGCTGAGCATGATTGGTATATCTCGCCCCGCTTCTACTTCCTGGTGGATTCGTCCTTTGACCACAACTACTCGCAAGGTCTTGATTTACAGCAGATCTACGGCGGTGGGTTGGGGTACACGGTCATCAAGACTCCGAAGCAGGAGCTGGATGTCAAGTTCGACATTCACTACGAGAGACAGCAATACTTCGTGACGCCCAACATCGTGCCGCCTCCTCCGTTGACTCCGAGTAAGGATCTGATCGGCGCCAACTTTGGCGACACCTACACATTGAAGCTCCCTAAGGGGCTGGTCTTCAACCAGGGGGCAGTCATCACCCCTGCATTCAATCAATCGAACGCTTATTCGGCAGTGGCGACCGCCGGACTGTTGTTCCCGGTGTACAAGCGGCTCGGATTTAGCGTTGGGGCGTTGGACGACTTCCTGAACGATCCGGCGGCCGGCAGCAAAAAGAATTCGTTCCAGTTCACTGCCGGGGTCACCTACACGCTCAAGTAGCGGCTATTGCGGTGCCGCTATTGCGGGGCCGCCTGGTCAAAATCCAGCGGCTGCTGCAACAGCGTAAGCACGCCAGGGGGCAGGGGTTTATCAGCGTTGGCCAGCAGTTGCGACACTTGCCACATTTCTGTCTGGTTGAGCACTTTTTTGAAGGCGGGCATGCCGGAGAGGCGGATACCGTTGGCCACCTTCCAATAGGTTTCGCCCGGGGGGTCGTCGCTGACCCCGACGACTCCGTTGCGGTGGGGCTCCCATAGCTGGGGCGCCTCAGGAAACATGCCCTTGGCGAAGCCGGAAGGACGCCCGTAGAGACCGTGGCAGGCAGCACATTGCTGGCGGTAGATGTGCGCGCCGATCTCCAGGTTGGTCGGGCTGGCCTCGACCGGGGGCGTCTTGACCAGCTCACGATCGATGCGGGCGTGCATCGGGATGTGGACGAGTCTGGCCTCGAAGGGCAGAGGCGCATCGCCGGTGGCCACGGGGGGACTACCCGCGGTGAGGTAGAGCCAGATGCCTATTGGCACGATCAGCAGGCCGATCACCAGCCCGATCAAGAATCTCATTCAGTTCGCCCTCTTTTGCCGCGTGGGATAAGAAAAGCTGCACTCTCCGGTTGTGAGCAGGATATAGCAAGCGCAGAAATGCTCTAATACTAACCAGGACATCAAATCGTATTTTCATCGCCGAGTGGCGGCAGGCAGTGGAGGCTTTCAGGTTCATGCATCATCGCAAGCGTTTTGGATGCCGAGTGTATCCGCTTCTTTTTTTGATCCTTCTCGCGGTACCCGGGCTCATGGCGCAGAATCCCACCGATACCAGCTCACAGGCTCCAGTACCCGCTCAGACCGAGCCCGAGAATCCGCAACAAAATCAGGTTCGTTTGGCCCAGGAGGCTCAGGCACGAATACGGGCACGGCGGCGGCAAAGAACACAGCGTGTCATTCAGGATACGTACAGCCAAAAGTTCGAAGTCTATGGGGGCGGTGGTTACGTCCGCTTTCGCCCAGGCGCTTCCTTGCAGCACATAAATGAGTACGTCTGGAACGCTGGTTTCACCGATTATCTCCGGCCAAGGCTGGGGGTTACGGTAGACCTGCGCGGCTATTACGGAGTCGCGTTCATTCCTCCCAACCCGTTCAACATCTTCAAGCCCAGCATCAGCGAGTACTCCTTTATGGCCGGACCGCAGTATCGCCTGCTGCGTCGGGAGCACTTGGCTGTGAGTGGGCAGGTGCTGGTGGGTGGCGCCAAGGGCAACTTCAATGCCAACAGCGCCGAGTTTCCCGGCCCGCTGGTCGGACTGTGGAGTAACGGTACCACCGTCAGTTTTGCCGCCGGTGTGCCGATCGACTACAACATCGGCGCGGCGCTCGCTTTCCGTCTGCAACCGAGCTACTGGTTAACCACCTTCGGCGGCACGACCCAGGTAAAGAACCTGGGCTTCAACGCCGGCTTCGTGTATCGGTTCGGGCACCAGTGACGGGTGGTTTTCGGCATGGGTCGATTTCCAAACTACGGCCGAGGTTCTTGTCACCCGTCCAGGGAAGAGGGCTTCGTGCTGATTCCGCAGGCCGCAGCAACTCTCAGGCCGTAACGGCTTTGTCTCGTTCCTTCGCGGCTTGCAGGGGATATTGCGGTTCCGTCATCCTGACCGGATCCAGGATCTCGGCGATCTCTTCTTCGGTGAGCTGCTTCCGGGCGCGGGCAATCTCGATAATCGACTTCCCGGTGCCCACGGATTCTTTCACAATCTCCGCCGCCTTGGCGTAGCCGATGTAAGGATTGAGCGCCGTGGCCAATGACACAGTGCTCTGCGCGTACATCTGGCAACGCTGTTCATTGGCGGTGATGCCTTGAACGCAATACTCGTCGAGCTGGCGCAGCATGTTGGTGAGAATGGTCACGCTCAGCAATACGTTGTACGCCATGGTCGGCATCATCACGTTCAGCTCCAATTGCCCGGCCTGCACCGCATAGGCCACTGCCGTATCGTTGCCGATGACCTGGAAGCTGACCATGGCTGCCAGTTCCGGAATAACCGGGTTGATCTTTCCCGGCATGATCGAAGAACCGGGCTGCAGGCTGGGAAGGAAGATCTCCGCAAAACCGGTATTGGGTCCGGAGCTCAGCAGCCGGATATCGTTGGAAATCCGGATCGTCTCCAGGGCAATTCCGCGCAACGCCGCGCTCACATCGGCCATGCAGGCATTGGATTGCATCGCCCAGCGCATATCCTCGGCCGGCGCCAACTGCTGCCCTGAGATGCGGGCCAGATGGGCAACGGCTTTCACCCGGTAGTCGGGATGAGTATTGATCCCCGTGCCCACCGCACTGCCGCCCAGGCCCAGTTCGCGCAGGGTGCCAGAGGCCATCTTCAGGAACTGCTGCCCCTTTTCGATCGCCATGCCGTAGGCCGCAAACTCCTGCCCCAGGCGCATCGGAACCGCATCCTGCATGTGGGTGCGGCCGGATTTCATGATGTGGTGAAACGCCTGCGCCTTTTCCGCGAACGTCGCGGCCAGGTGGTCCAGCACCGGGTATAACGTGTCGAGCGCCAGCAACGTGGCCAGCCGCATGGCGGTAGGAAACACATCGTTGGTCGATTGCCCGTAGTTCACATGGTCGTTGGGGTGCAGGTGGGCGTAGTCCCCCAGCTTTCCTCCCAGGATTTCGTTAGCCCGGTTGGCAATGACCTCATTGGTGTTCATGTGCAGGCTGACGCCCGCGCCCGCCTGGAAAACATCGACCATGAATTCCGCGTCCCACTTCCCGTCGATCACTTCCTGGGCCGCCTGGATGATGGCGCCGGCGCGTTTCTCATCCACCAACCCGAGTTCCTTGTTGGCCTCTGCGGCGGCACGCTTGACCATGCCCAAGGCGCGGATGAGGGGAGAATGAGAGCGCATTCCCGAGATGGGGAAATTGTCCATCGCGCGCGCTGTTTGAGCGCCGTAGTAAGCCTTCGATGGCACCTCGACAAAACCAAGCGAGTCTTTTTCTTTGCGGACATCGGACATAAGGATGCGGCTCCTGAATAACCCTTGTCGAACGTTCGATTATAGCGATTTAAGCTGCCTGCTGTGAAAGACGGGTGGGGCGCCGGGCGGCTCATCGTCTAAGCTAGGGAGATGGAACGTGGTGTCCTGAAGGAAAGTTTTGACGTGCTGGTAGTAGGGGCGGGTCCGACCGGTCTAGCCTGCGCCATCGAGGCCCAGCGGGTCGGCCTGAATACGGTTCTGGTGGACAAGGGATGCCTATGCAACTCCCTGTTTCACTACCCGTCCAACATGACGTTTTTTACCACTCCTGAGCTTTTGGAAATTGGCGATATGCCATTTTCCAGCCCCAACCAGAAGCCGAGCCGGAACGAGGCGCTGGAGTACTACCGGAAAGTCGCCGAGCATTACCAGCTTGAATTTCGTCAATATCAGAGAGTCACCGGCATTACCGGAGAGGATGGAGATTTCACCATTACCACGGTCGACCGGTTTTCCCGGCACCGGGCCTACGGGGCGCGCAAAGTCATTCTGGCTACCGGTTACTATGACTTGCCCAACTACCTCGAAGTCCCCGGGGAAGAGCTGCCCAAGGTGTTGCACTATTACCACGACCCCCACCCCTATTACGATCAGAAGGTGCTGGTGGTTGGAGGGAAAAACTCGGCCGCCATTGCTGCTCTCGATCTGTGGCGCCACGGCGCCCGCGTGACCCTGGTGCATCGGGGCGAGAAGATGCACCATCACGTCAAATACTGGATTCTTCCGGATATCAACAATCGCATCAAGAACGGGGAAGTTACCGCTCATTTTTCGAGTTCGGTGGTCAGCATTGGGGAAGACTCGGTCGACTTGCTAACCCCCCAAGGTACCGTTACCATCGATAACGACTTCGTGTTCGCCTTGACGGGTTACCATCCCGACTTTGATTTTCTGACTGCTCTTGGCGTGCGCATGGAGGGGCAGGACCGCTGCCCGGCCTGTGATCCGCAATCGCTCGAAAGCAATATCCCCGGTCTCTACCTTGCTGGAGTGATCGTTGCAGGTATGCGAACCAATGAAATTTTCATTGAAAATGGCCGCTTCCACGGCCGCCAGATCGCACAAGATATTGAAGCCAGGCTTGCCGGCAAGGCCCCGGTGAAAGTTGGTTAAAGCAAGGTTGAAGGGAAGGAGGGCCGGTAAATGAGTTGGCTAAAGCCTCGTTCAATTCGGGGTCAGCTCATCTCCGGTCTCATCCTTTTTGAAGGCTTGCTGATGGTTGTTTTCGCCACCTTGCTGGTGCGCGAACAGGCGTTGGAAATTCATGAACGGGCTCGCCTGCGGCTCGAATCCGAGGTAAACCTGCTGGTGTTGCAAAGTCAGGATTCGCTGGCCCAGGGCCAGGCAGGATACCTGGTACCGATTCTGCGCGCCATGGTCAACTCTCCCGTCATCCGCGCAGCCATGGTTACAGACATCAACGGCCGGGTGATCGCCAGCAGCGATCCGGAGATGAACGGCAAAGATCTGCTGACTCGCCTGGAAAGAAAGCATCTGGAAGACACCCCCCGGGCGGAGATTTTTCGTGTGCCCGGCGGAGCTCGGGAAGCGGTCCAGGCGATCCACGTGGGTGGACAACTCAGCGGATTTGCCTGGGTCTATGAAGACGCGAGCGCGGCATGGCAGGAGATTTATTCCCTCATCCGCATCACCGTCATCTTCGCCGGCCTTGGGGCTCTGGGCACGGCGGTGATCGCCGGCGCGCTTGCCCGGTCCATTACCCGCCCGCTTCGTACGTTGCTGGCGGCGACCCGCAAGTTGATTCGTGATCCTGAAACCAAAGAAGGATTTCCGCTGGAAGTGACCTCGAACAACGAGTCCGCGGATCTGACCCGGGCTTTCAATCTAATGGTGACTTCGATTGAGGAGCAGAGAGCGGGGCTGAGCGACACCCTGGCATTGCTCGATTCCATGCTGGAAAACGCGCCCATCGGTTTCGCGTTCTTTGATCGCAAGCTCCGCTACGTGCGCGTCAACCAGTTTCTGGCCGGAATGACCCAGATGCCCATCGGGAGGCACCTGGGGCGCTCGATTGTCGAAATGCTGCCTGATCCGGCGGCGAAAGTGCTGCAGCGGCAGGTCCAAAGCGTTTTTGAAACCGGGCAGCCTGTCACTCAATTCGAGCTGAACACCACCCTGCCGGGCGACGATACGCAAGTGCGGAACTGGCTCATCAATGTGTACCCGGTAAAGGCGACGTCTGAGGCTGTCCGCTGGGTAGGAGCGATTGTCGTCGAAGCCACGGAACGTAAGCGCGCCGAAGAAGCATTGCGGAAAACGGAAAAACTGGCGGCCGCCGGGCGCCTGGCGGCTTCCATTGCCCACGAAATCAACAATCCCCTGGAGGCGGTCACGAATCTTCTCTACCTGCTGCGGCACCAGCCTTCCCTGGATCGCGAGGCGACCGGCTACGCCGACCTGGCACAGCAGGAGATTTCCCGCGTCGCCGAGATGACCCAGCAGACCCTGCGCTTTTATCGCCAATCGACCCTCCCGGCGGTCGCCAATGTGGCGGAGTTGCTGGAGTCGGTTCTGACCCTGTATGTGGGGCGACTGGCGGCGCTGCAGATCGAGGTTTCTCGCAAAATCGGGCGGGATGTCGAACTTTACTGCTTTTCCGGGGAGCTGCGTCAGGTCTTCGCCAACCTGATCGGCAATGCCATCGACGCCATGGCTCGGGGGGGGCGTTTGTCGCTGTCTCTACGGCGCTCCCGTTCTTGGGCGGATGGGTCCCCCGGGATTCGCCTGTTCGTTGCGGACAACGGGTGCGGTATGACCGTGGCAACACGGAAGCGGATCTTTGAGCCGTTCTTCACCACCAAGGAAACGACCGGAACTGGGCTTGGTCTATGGGTGAGCGGTGAAATTATAAGCAAGCATCATGCCACGGTGCGGGTGGTCAGCCGGACGGCGGACGGCAGGCAATCCGGGACGGTGTTCATGCTCTTTTTCCCTGAAAACGGGATTGGTACACCGCCGCTTCCGGCCCCGGCTGCGGCCACCCAGAGTGTGTAGAACCGGCTTGAGTTTTCTTTCCCGCCCAACATGAGTCCCGCTCTGCGGGCTCAGAGACCGGCGGGGGTCGCACAACGCGGCGCTTGCTGCACCGGAGCGAATTTTGACCGCGTGACGTGCAGGCGGTTGATGCGCATATAGCGGATGCGCAATCCCCCGGCTACGGCGGGCATGGACTGCGGGACCTTGGTCAAATCCACGAGCACCAGCAGGGCCGCCTCTGCTGAATTGTCGTAGCTTTGGGTCACACCCACACCAAAGAATGCCGGATCTGCCATCAACTGCGGCGCAAACTGCCGTTGCACCGACGCTGCGGCCCGCAGAATGTCGGCAGGCAAATGAATGCCTTCCACCTGGGGCAGTGCGGTGGGCGCGGTGCGTGCGTTCAGAGCCGCGGCGTCGGTGGGAATCACTACTGTGCGCAGGCCGTTGACGGACTTCGGAACCGCGATTCCCGGTCTGTTCTTATCCACATAGACAATCACCGCCGCCTCGCCTGGGCTATCCATGCTCTTGCCCGGGGCGGCGCCCAGAATTCCGTTATCCGGCCTCAATATCTGGGCGGCCGCTGATTCCGCCGCAGACTTGGCGGCCGCCAGCTGCGACGAGCTCAGATTGGCAGTCACGGCAGGCGTGTGCTCATCGTAGTTGGAGCAGGTAATAGGATGAGGCGCCCCGCCCGCGATCTGGAATTCCTGCCCCTCCGCCTGGCTCTTCTGGCCCAACTCGCTCAACACATCCTGAATGGGGTTGGCAACGCTGAATCCGTGGTTGCTGTCGTCTGCGCCGCTGGCAAAAAACATGCCCACCGGCTGGGCATTGCCGGCATCGAGCACCAGTGCGCCGGAGTCTCCGCTATCCGCGAAGCTTGCCCCGGGCATGCCGATCTGATTCACGTAAGTCTTGGTGTAGTAGGGCTGGGTCTCGGCGCAATCGTAGTAGTAATCCACCTGTACGCTCAGATCGACGGTATTGACCGTGGAACAGGTCAGTCCGGTCGTGCGCCCGCTCTTGACCACGTGCAGCTGGTTCAGCAGGCCGGCGGTCAGAGCCTCCCCTTCGCCGGCTGCGGGGGCAGCGGCGGTCAGCACCCCATTGACCGCCGGCCCCAACTGGAGGATTGCCCCGGTGCCGTCGACTGCGGGCGTTGCCGCCGCCAGTGCAGCATCCACGTTGGTCTGCCCGCTCTTGAGCGGCACTACGTAGCGCAACGACCCTACACTGCGACCGGCTTGAGGATTGCAGTTCAAATCGACCAAGGCAGGTTGCACGACCGTGTCGCCGGTGCGTGCCTGGTCTGATTCGGCCAGCACGTGGTTGTTGCTCAGGATGTAGAGATTGCCGTTGCGGTCCGTAACCAACGCACCCAGCGTTCCCCCGCAACAGTCATTTACATATTCCTTGCCGCCGCTGTCTTTTCTGGAGTCGTAATCGTTGGCATTGCCACCGGACGAGCCCATCTGCACGTATCCGGTCTGTACTGCCTGGTTCTGCAGCCCGGAGCTGCTGAATCCAGCCCCGTTGAGCAGAATATGCAGTGCTGCCGAGGAATGAGGATTTCCCGCCGCCTGCCCTACCAAATAGACGGACGGGCTGCCGGGAGGCAAGCCTCTCGGGGCGGTATACGTCGCCGTGCAGTAGGTGTAAGAACGGTTGGTGTGGTAGCAGCGGGTTTCCCCTACGCTGCCGTAAGCATCTCCAGGATCGGTCTCGCCCGCCGGGGTGGTAGACAGCGACCAGTGGACCGACCCGGAGTTGACTTCAGCAATCTCTCCCCTGACCTGAACTGTGCCGCCCGGGGCTACGCTGGCGGTCTCCGGGGTGAGCACCTGGACGAATCCCGGGGTGACGGTGAGCGGGTAACTGGCTGTGACCGCCGGATCACTGCGCGAGGTGGCCACGACCTGCACTTGTACCTGGTCACGAGAGAGCAACGGTGGCGGGGTATAGGCGCCATTTTCAGTGATGGTCCCCTGGCCCAGGGAAGCATCGTTTTGCCCCCCGGCGAGGGTCCACTTGACGCTGGCCGGGGCTCCGGAAGCCAGCCGGGCAGTGAACTGATCCGTGTGAGTGGTATCGAGGGCGGCCTTCTCCGCGCCGATGAACAGGCCCCCCGGGCTGGCGCTGACAGCTCCGCAGCCCGCTGCCAGCAGGAGCAAAAAGGGAGCGGCGAGAGGCAGCAGACCTAATGCGGATTTTGTCATTGCTGCTCCATACAATCGCCCGGCTCGTGCAGTGCAGTCGTTGGATAGACGGCACAAATCGCGAAAGGCCTACGGCCAGAGTCAAGGATATGCCAGCCGAGGCAAGCAGTTTATGAAATTACGAGTAGAGGAGACCGGAGACAAATCACCCAAAACGGGGAGTGACGGCAGCGGCGGGAAAATGGTACTCCTGATCGCTAACTGTAAACGCCAGCGCATGGAGTCACCACGGTGCTCCGGCAAAAGAAACTGTGTCAGTATCTTTTTGGGAAAAAGGAGTACGGGCATAGAAAAGCTCCGTATCGGGCTGCGACGTCGCGCCAAACGATACGGAGCTTCAGCCTAACGGCCGGACATCAGATACTCAAGCGGCCGCGTTCGACTTGTTCGCGCGCCGGGCGAAAAAACCGCCGTTGTTCATGGATGCAGCAATCACGGTAACTGGTCCGGCTGCCTCAGCCTTCATCCGGCGGACCTCGCGCGCGCTCAGCGGCGTCATGCGCTCCCGTGAGTAATAAATCTGTTTACCGCAGTCCAGACAAACCTTGTAGGTTTGCTGCTCCAGGGTGAACGGCCTTGTCTGGCTCCAATGGCGGCAGCCGAATACAATATCGTAGAAGAAACCAAGCAGGTTTGAAATCCATGTCATCATAAAAAGCTCCCTTAGAATCAGGTGCGAGTTGTCGGTAAAAATCGTACTGTTAAGATGCATTCTGCACGAAAATGTCGCGTTTGTCGTAGGGAAAATACAGCTTTCGTCCCCGCCGGATCACCCAAAAGTTACTGTCCTTTCGATAGCCTAGCAATTTCAATCAGATAGCCTGGTTACCAACCTGGGAATAGCCGGATTAAGCAACCACTCGGATTACGATCTTGCCGAAATGTGAACCCGTTTCCATGCATTTCAGGGCCTCCCGGGCCTGGTCAAACGCATAAATCTGATCGACCAACGGATGCATACGAGTCGACACGATCGCTCGATTCATCTCTTCGAAATGAGACTTTGACCCGACATAAATGCCCTGGATCCTCGCTTGGCGGTGAAGGATCAATGGGATGGGCAGCGGTTGTTCTGACTGGCTCAGCACTCCGATTTGCGCGACCGTGCCACCGTGGCGGACTGCTTGCAGAGACTGGGTGAAGGTGCCGGCTCCGCCAACTTCGACAATCAAATCTGCGCCGCGGTTGCGGGTTTCCTTAAGTGCCCATTTCGCCCATTCGGGAGACTGTCGATAGTTGATACCGGCATCGAGTCCCATGGTCTTCGCTCGTTGCAACTTTTCGTCGCTGCTCGAAGTGCCGATCACGACTGCTCCCGCCATCTTCGCGAATTGCAGAGCAAAGATAGAAACCCCACCCGTCCCCTGGATAAGCACCACATCTCCTGGCTTTACCTGCGCCGCGTTCACCACTGCGTTCCATGCAGTTACTCCGGCACAGGGAAGCGTGGCTGCTTCTGCAAACGAGAGATGTTCGGGGATACACACCACGCCATGTTGGTGCAGCACTACGTACTCCGCCAACATGCCGTCCACGTCACCGCCCAGCGCGCCAAGGCCGCTTTCCGCTGTCGGTGGGCCTTCCAGCCAATGCTGCATGAAGATGCCGGCGACTCGCTGCCCCACGGTGACGGTGTCTACGCCTTCGCCCACCTCGACCACTTCGCCTGCTCCATCGGAGCAGGGAATACGCGGCAAAGCCATTTTCGGATTGTATTGGCCGCGCACCATGAGTAGATCCCGGTAGTTCAGCGACACGGCATGAACCTTCACCAAGACTTGTCCGCGGCCGGGACGGGGCTTTTGTAAATCTGCCAGTACCAGTTGGTCAATCCCGAAAGACTTAATTTGCCAGAGTTTCACAATTCCTCCACCAGGTGAGTTTCCAAAGAGAAACGGCAGTTCAACGTAAATACTTCAGGTACAAGAGTAGGATGTGGCGGCATGTCGTACCATAGAGTTATGGCACGAGGGTGGGAAAGCAAGTCTGTAGAAGAGCAGCAATCAGCCGCGGATCTAACCGCTTCGGGCGCCTTGATCGACGCGGCGAAGAAAAACGTGCTGGAGCGAGCAAGGGTTGAGCGGCAAAGGCAGGAACTCGATTTGCAGCGTGAACGCATTCTTTCCGAGCGTACCTCAAGCCCGGTAAGACGGGCTGCGTTGGAAGCAGCACTGGCCGATATCGAGTCCCGGCTGGCTCTTCTTTCTTAGAACTCACCCTTCAATCCTACTGCGGCGGGTTGCTGGTTCCCTGAGGCGCGGCTTGGGGTTGATCTGTGGCCGAGGGCTGGGTTTGCTGCACTCCGATCGCACTGCCTGAAACCACCATCTGTACTCGGCGGTTTTGCGCCCGTCCGGCGTTGGTCGCATTGTCCGCAATAGGGTTGCTCATACCGTAACCGGTCGCAGTGACGTTGCCGGCACTTACGCCCTGGGACACCAGATAGTCGCGCACTGCATCGCCTCGCTGTTGGGAAAGCGTCTGGTTGTACTCCTGAGTGCCCACATTATCGGTGTAACCTTCTACCTGCACTTTCAAATTTGGGTAGGCGAGAAGAATTCCGGATACCTTCGCCAGCTTCTCCCGGGCTTCTGGTTTGAGCGTGTACTTGTTGAAGTCAAACAGGACGTCGGACAGATTCACGATCAATCCGCGCGCCGTTTCCTGAGTTTGCAAGACCTGGCTCAACTGCGCGCGTAGCCGCTCGCGCATCTGCTCGGTCTGGTCGGTCGCCTGCTGGGCGCTATGCTCCGCCGCTGCCTGCGCCGCCCTGGCATTCGCTGCTGCTGCCTCGGCCTGGGCCGCGGCGGCATCGGCCTGGGCGCGCTTCAACGCTTCCTGTTGCGCTTCAATCTGGGCTTGCTGCGCAGTAGACTGCGCCTGCTGCACGGCCAGTTGCTGCTGGTGTTCCTTCTCCAGCTGTATTCTGCGCAAGGTGCTTACCCGGGCGTCCTCCGCGTCCTGCACCGCGCCGCGAGCATAAGTGATCATGACCTTGCGCTGGCTCTTCTTTCCATCGAGCGCCTGCGCGCTCTCCAGCTCCTGTTTCGCCTTGGCGAGGATGTCGGGTGCGTATTGGGCCGCGCCCGTCGCCTCAGCAATCTGCACAGCATTGATCGCCTCATAAAGCTGGAGAGGAGATTTGTCACTGGGTTTGACCGGGTTCAGATTCGCGTGTTGACCGGCGGTTTGCACGTACGCGCCGCGCGGCAACAGGTTGAAGTGGACGTTCACCGTGTCGATGATGCCGGTGGTCTTATCTTTGGCGACGGTATTCTGCATCACCACAAGATCGCTGGGCGTGGTCACGGCGAAGTAAGGCTCAGCGGTCACGATCAGCGCAAATTGTTGCAGATTGGTGGTGACGTTTATTTCTGCCTTGCCCCCGCCGGGCAACACCTCGCCCAGGTTCACCGGCCGCCCCTGCGGGGTGATGGCCCAGAGTACGTAGGTCAGGTATTCGACACCGAAACTGTTCGCGGGAACAAAACCTTGAAGTTTGGCATTGATGAATGTCTGCCCCTTGCTGGTGACATTGGCTTCCCCTTTTCCCTGGGGAAGGAGACTGGTGCCGGCGAAACCAATCCTGGTGCTCCCGCTGCGGTGCCAGTAGTTGATAGCGGGAATGTCCCGCCCGACAACCTGGATGCGGTAGAGAGGAACATTATTGCCATTGCCGTTCTCGACCGGCGTGATCGGTTGCTGTGACTGCGGCTGCGCGGTAGGGTTGGGCTCCTGCGCGTAGACAGCGGTCGAGGCAGCGCACAGCAACGTTACGAGGAACAGTCTTCCAGCGTTCATCTTGTCGTGCTCCGGTTCCGAGGTTCAGGCGCGTTGAACTGCGACGGACTCCAGGCGATGCCGCCGCTACTTATAGAGACGCAAGGTCCCCGCAAACCCTTGGTTGCATCCTGATTCAGATGCAGACAAGAGTACTGCGGGGAGCGAGAGTGTCACTGTTTTCCCGTGATTGGCCGAAGAAGATGCCTTTGGAGTAATCGGATACTAGGTTTGCAGTGCCACCAACTGGTGGGCTATGGCAAACAACGCCAGTTCCAGGCGCGTGGAAACTCCAGTCTTATCGAAAATATTCGACAGGTGGCGCTTCACCGTTTCTTCACTGATGCTGAACTGCTTGGCAATATCGCGATTGCTGCACCCTTCGACGATGCACCCAACGACCTCGAGCTCACGCGGCGTAAGGCCGTAGGTCTTGCGTTCGGGCACGGCCGCCTGTTGCATCAGCTCATGAAGAGCGCCCACCAGGTTAACTACGCGCTTGCCGCCAATCCAGTAGTCACCCGAAGAGACCGCGCGGATGGCGGTGGTGAGGTGGTCGGCCAGGGCATCTTTCAGTACGATGCCGCGGGCGCCGATCTGCAGCGCTTCGATGATTTGCTGGGTGGTGATGGTGCTGGTCAGAAGCAGGATCTTTACTGTGGGCGAACCACTCATAATGGCGCGCATGGCTTCCAGACCGGGCAGACGGGGCATCTGCAAATCCAGCAATAGGATGTCCGGCAGAAGTTCGAGTGTTGCCGTAATGGCCTCATCGCCATCCGATGCCTCGCCAAGCACTTCGAGGCCGGAATCGCTCTGAAGCATGTTTTTAACGCCGATACGTACGACTGGGTGGTCGTCGGCAATGACAATACGGATCTGATGCAAGCGGTCGTTGCTGGTCTTAGGTGTGGATGAGATTGTCGTTGTGGTCATGGGGGGCCCTAGGTAGTCTTGGTTAAATTTCCTGCCAAAAGCATACGCTCCAACTCACTACATGCGTTCAGTAAATCAGCGAAAACGCCGGGGGTGGCCGCTTCTTTGCTACCCCCTGCTTCCAGGTTGGCGGCCAGGTGGGCGAGGCGGACGGCTCCGACCATAGACGCCGCTCCTTTGATCCGGTGGGCCAGGGAGCGGACGCCATCGTCATGCTTGCCGCCTTGTCGCATGTAATTCTGGAGATCACGGATACAGGACCGGGTATCCGCGATGCAGGCGGAAAAAAGTTCCAGCAGCGACTCCTTGGGCATCATCACCAGCAGCTTCTTGATAACGGTCATGTCCAGGGCTACCCCGGCGGGAGGGCTCGCCTCTGTTCTTCCGGGATGAGTCACGCGAACAGCGGGTTTCCGGCCACGTTTCTTGGGGGTGAGGGCGCGGCGCAGGTCGTCCACGACGAGCGGCTTCAGCAGGAAACCGTCAAAGGCAAGTAACTGCTGGCGTTGGACTTCCGACGCGCTCATGGCTAGCAGCAGCGGTCCGGGGCTGCCCATGGCGCGAACCTTCTCTGCCAGTTGACCGCCGGAGACTCCGGGCATTTGCAGGTCTACCAGCAGCACATCTGGGCGGCCCGATTGATCGGAGAGCAATTCCAGGGCGGTTCCCGCGTCGTTGGCACGGACCACCTGGTGGCCCTCGTGAGCGAGAAGCAGAGCCATGAGTTCGAGGCTCACGGCGTCATCATCGACCAGAAGAACTTTGTGCCGGGCCTCGATTCCACTCGACCGGGTCATTAAAGGGGGAAGCCTCCTGGGTGGGTCCCTTTGCAGCTTAAGGCATTCTGCAGCAAATGGCACTCTAAAGTGTTACCCGGCGACACGCAAGTAATGGTGGAAGTGAAATGCTCTAGAGTGTTTGCTATGGCTTCTGAGGATGATCTCCGTCGGCAACTGGAGGAATTGTCGGAGCGAGTCGCGTCTCTGGAGGCGGAGGTCCGGAATCTGGGGGCGGCACAGCCTTCCGCTTATGCAGCCGAAGCCGCCACTTCCAAACCTCTTTTAAAAGCACGGGAGACGAAGCCAGGGGATGCTGCTTCGCTGGAGAGCCGGATCGGGGCCCAGCTCCTGAACCGGATCGGTATCCTCGCTGTGCTCATTGGCGTGGCTTGGTTTCTGAAGCTGGCCTTTGACCGCAATTGGATTGGGCCCCCGGTCCGCGTCTGGATCGGCCTTGCCGCTGCCGCCGCCTTGGCGGCATGGTCAGAGCGCTTTCGCCGCCAGGGATTCCCTGCCTTCTCTTTCAGCCTGAAGGCCCTGGGCACGAGCATCGCGTATCTCTCGCTTTGGGCGGCTTCGAGCGTTTTTCACCTGGGTCCGCCCTGGCTCATTTTTCTCGCCATGACCGCGGTGACGACCGCAAACGCCGTGCTTGCCCGGCGACAGAATTCGGAGGTGCTGGGCCTTTACGCGCTGGCCGGGGGGCTGGCAACACCTGGGTTGCTGTCGGTAGGGCACAGGAACGAGATCTTTCTTTTCCTCTACCTTGCCTTGCTGAATGCCGGCGCGCTCTTCCTGGTGGCAAGCCACCAGTGGAAGCGGGTGGCCTGGGCCGCGCTGCTGGGAACGGCGGGTTATTCCATCGGCTGGAGCGTGATAGAGAACGACCCTTCTCACTTGCCGCTTGTGGTTTTCTTCCTGGCGTTCTTCTTCGCGCTGTTTGCTGTGGCGCCTTTTCTGATCTTGCGCGCAGCCAGGGCGTTGCCGCCGAACTCATTTTTCATCGCGTTTCCGATCGCCAACGCGGCCGCGACCTGGGTTGCGCTGATGATACTTTTCGGCGCCAAGGGACAACATGCCGGACGCCCCTGGGTAACGATGGCCCTTGCCGGGGGATGTTTCCTGATGGCTGCCGCCAGGCGCCGGCCCTCGATCCTCTCCTCCACCAACGTTGGTTTGGCCATCTTTTTTGTGACCGTCGCCGTGCCCCTGGAGTTTCATGGGACGACGGTGACCCTGTGCTGGTTGGGCGAATCGCTGGCCCTGGTTGCCCTGGCCCGTGCCCGTGCAGCTGCGGCGCTGAGGGTTTTTGCTACGGCGGTGTTGACGGTGGCCGGCCTTTCTCTGCTGGTGGACTGGATCGCCGGGACACCGCAGCCATTAGCGGTTGTGACCAACATGCACTTCGCCACCAACCTGGTGGGGGCGGCGGTATTTGCGATGGTCACCCGCCTCAGCCGGGATGGTGGACCGGGGCGCGCTTTTGGCACTTGGACCTACCTGGCGTCTTTTTCGACCGTTGCTTTCAGCCTTACGGTACTGGTGGCTGTCAGCCTGGAGATTCACCATTACTGGTTCTGCGGGGCAGGCTTTTTTCGTGACTTTTGCGGCGCGTACGGTCAGCTGGAGCGCCGTACGATTGAGGCCGGATGGGGTTACAGTGCCTGGTGCATGATTTATGGTGCAGTTCTCATGGCTGCTGGATTTCTCCGGCGAAGTTCCTTTCTGCGCTGGCAGGCTCTGGTAGTTCTGGCCTTCAGCATCGCGAAGGTTTTCCTGAACGGCGTCAGCCAGCAGAGCCAGGGTTATCGGGTGCTTAGTTTTCTGGCCCTGGGAGTGCTTTTGCTCGCCATCAGCTTCGCCTACCAACGAAACTGGCTCGGCCTGCGCGGGTAGGAAGATTGGACCGGCTATCGATCAAGAAGAGTCCCGGAGGGACGGCTGAACTTAGCCCATGTATGACACGTCGGCCTCTGTCAAGTCCCGATTTTCTGGAGCGGAGACAGAAAATCCCTGCTGTGGTC
>JBAVQC010000381.1:0-50718 GCA_049693715.1 Acidobacteriaceae bacterium
ACCAAGACGGTTATTGGGCTTCGATCGGCCCCTCTGGAGCCTCCAGTTGCGGGCCCCAAACCATCCCCGAGGCTATCAACGCAGCAGGCGTGATCGCGGGCACGTTCACGATGAACTATTTAGGAAACAGTTCCTGCCCAACGAGCACAGGCGGCTTCGTGATGTCCCCGGATGGCGAGTTTGTCCTGTTCCAACCCCCGGGACAGATGCCGTATTTTCACGACCATGATTTGCCAACTGGCGTCCCGCTTCATTTGGTCAGCATCGACGCGGCTGGGGATATTGCGGGTTCTTACATGGACGCAGGAAATGTCTGGCACGGCTTTGTACGCAATCCCTATGGAACCCTAACCTCCTTCGACCCGTCGGAGAGTGAGTTCACTACGGTGACGAGCATCAACGATGGAGGCGCGATCGCGGGTTACTACCAATACAATCCGCAAGGTACCGGACTCACGGTAGGCTTTATCCGCGTGCCGCGATAGTCTGACGGGAACATCCACAGGCAGTTTCGTTCCGGACCGGCTTGGCGATGGCTCGCTTGTTTGGCGGGGGAACTTACCTATAATGCGACTTCGCAGGCACGACTTTAAGAACATTCTTGCTATACCTTGAACCGCGAGGTATTATGACCCACGTAATGACTTCGCGAGAATCGAACCCGAATTTCATGAATGGCGTGCCGGAGTTGTTGATCCTGCGTTTGCTTGAGGACGCGGAGATGTACGGTTATGAAATCGTGCAGACAATCCGCGAGCGCACGGATTCCGTGATCGTAGTCGGCGAAGGAGTGGTCTACCCAGTGCTGCATGCGCTGGAGCGCACCGGGGCATTGAAGTCGCGACGCAAGACAGTGGCTGGGCGGAGCCGAATCTACTACTCGCTGACGAAGGCGGGATCTCGGAAGCTGGCGGGCCTAGCGGCCCAGTGGATGAGTTTGGCAGGAGCCATTCGAAAGACCCTGGCGGGAGGACAGTATGGCGATGTGGTTGCATGAACTGCGGGAGCGGCTGCTACGTGCCGGTGTAGCGCCGCGGCATGTGCGTCGATACCTGACCGAACTGCGCGAACACTGGGCGGATCTGACTGCCGAAGAGGAGCGCGCCGGACGGAATCCAGCAGAAGCAGCGACCTTGGCGCTAACTCGGCTAGGACGGGTGGATGAACTGGCCCGCACCATGATCGAGCAACCGGAACTGCGCTCGTGGACGGCGCAGGCTCCGTGGGCGGTGCTCGGCGCCGGTCCCGTGCTCGGGTTGGTAGCCGGGTGGGGCATCGCGCTGCTGATTCTGTGGTCGGGGTGGACGTGGTTTGTGCAAGGATCGCGGACGCCCTTCGTTCCGGTCCATGGTTTCGCGATCGCCTATTTCGGCGTGGGTCGGATGCTCTATTACAGCGCCCCGCTTTTGAGCGGCTGGGGGATGATCGTACTGGCCGGGCGGCAACGGATGCAGACCGTCTGGCCAGTGATCCTGGGCTCGCTCGCCGTGGCTCTTCTGGGGGCGACTGGTGCCGTCGATGTGCAGCCCCCTCGAGTCCCTGGGGACACTGGCAGAGTGGGGATTCAGTTCTTTCCCGCGTCATGGCAGTTGCCCTATGCCGCGGGCCACGCGCTGTTACTGTTTGTTCTGGTTGCCCTCCCTTATCTCGTGTGGCGATGGAGGAGTTCTCGGCCTGATTTCGAGTCGCAATAGACCCACGTCGAAGTAAGGCATCTAGTCTTGGGCTCGGCCTAGCCGGGCAAGTTCCCGAAAACCCGACTGCCCAGCTTCGCGGGCGCTGACCAACAAATCGCGCAGCGTAGTGCGCCCAGGGCGAACGGCGGGCCTGCTCGACGACGTATTTCGTCTGGTCATACCCAAGGTGGTGCTTACGCCAGAGCCGAACAGTCTCTGAAATAATCTCAGCTAATCCCGCTGAAAATTGCGCTTTTGGCGGATTACCACGCACTTTCGTACGGTTTGAACGATTCTGTCGCGCCATAATGGCCTGGTTCACGCCGAGAGACCGCGCAGTAACTGTATTCTGCGCAGTTTCAATCGTATGCCTGCACGGTTCGCAGGCTGAACAAGGGGGTTCGTAAACACATCGCCCTTGATCGCGAGAAATCGCTCAGTTGGTGTGGTCTCTGCCGTAGTAGAACAGAATGTCGAAGTTACCCGGCACGCGGCCGAGCGACCTCAATAGGAGCGCAACTTGGCCCCGATGATGAACCCCGTGAATGGCTGCGTGGTGCATTAGGTCTCCAAGCCGCATTGAGTACTTCGGCCCACCGCCAAACGAGAACTCCATCGTACGGTCGAGATCCTCGTCCTTAAGATTCGACAGGAACTGCCGTACATTGGCCTCTACCTGTTGCCACCGCTCGATGAGCGACGCCACCGTCGGATAGTCCAACGCAACTAGCGCCGGGCCACGTTGTGCTCCGCCACAACGATCAAGCCATCCCCACTCGGCACTCAGAACATGTACCATCGTGTTCCGCACGGAGCCGTAACTGCCAGCGACCGATTGGGTAAATTCCTCGGGCGTGAGTTGCGATACAACTTCGAAGAGCTTCCCGTTGGCCCAATATCCGTAGTCGTACAAAGCCTGCAGATCTTTGAGGCTGGTCATGTCGATCATCCTAACAATGGCCGCTGGCAGTTCTTGGTGCCAAACGCCAAAGGCATCCGACCTCTTGTGTCCACCGCCCATTCTCAAATGTATTCCCCATCCTGGAGTGTCTACCCTGAAACTGTGCCGAAGAGATTTCCATGATGTAGCTTGCTACATAGATGTGACCCGGTTTATTCTTGTTTCCGCGCTGCAAGCTGTCACTGCGGCGGCGAAATGCAAACGGAAGCGTATATGAAAAAGCTCATGGCTTTGCTCCTTCTAATAGCTATGCCCGCCGCGGCAAATGTCTCGGGAATCTGGAATGGCGCATTCAGAGCGGTCGGCAGCGATAGCGACACTCCCCAACTGTTCACCCTCAAGCAGATCGACGATAACCTCGCTGGGAGCGGAGGCCCGGACTCAACTGAGCAGTATCCCATCATCAATGGAACCGTCGCGGGCGCCATCGTGAAGTTTGAAATTAAGACCGCTCAGAGAGATTTCATCTATGACCTTAAAGCGAAAGACAAAGAACTTCGAGGTAATCTGATCATCAAGGGTCCCGACGATACACGCAACGCGAAAGTGTGGCTTCAGCGAGCTCACTGAATGTGGTGGCTACCTCATCAGAAATCGGGATGCCAGATGGCATGGCTCCTGATCTTGATCGTCAGTGCGCTCTCAACGATTGCACATGCGCAATCGTTCCCCGAAGATGCGACGGCGGGCATCCTCGCTGCTTTCCGAAAATACCCCATTGTCGCGATAGGCGAGAGCCACGGTTATAAAGAAGCCGGGGAGTTCTACGAATCGCTGATCGGGAACAAGACCTTTGAAGACTCGGTGAATGACATCGTCATCGAATTTGCAAGCAGGCAGTCGCAGACGGTCCTTGACAAGTACGTCAATGGAGAGAATGTCTCCCAACAAGAGCTGGAAAATATTTGGAGGAACACAACGAAGGTATTTGCTTGGGAGTCGCCGATTTATGCCCACTTGCTTGAAAGAGTTCGCGAAGTGAACGCGGAGCTGCCACGTGGGAAACGGCTGCGAGTCTTGGCAGGCGATTCATGGATCGATTGGGCGAAGACTTCAAACTACCAAGAATGGGCGAGCCATCAGCCTAATGATCGATCATTTGCACGTGTGATCAATCAGGAGGTCCTCGAAAAGGGTCAAAAGGCGTTGGTGATCCTGGGTAGTGCGCATGTCGCAAAGAACACCGATTCGAACCTCGAACCCAACACGACCACGCGGGTTGAACAGGGCCACCCTCGATCGATCTATGTCGTACTCATGACTGTTCTAAAACCGCCGTACCCAGTATCAATTATGCCGCCCGTTCTTTTGGCTTGGCCCAAGCTAACGTTGCCGAATGGAACAAAGGCTCTCGTCGGCAAGTATGGGGATGCTCAGCTCTATCTGGGCAGTTCGTTGGAAGGATCCGAGCCCAATTGGGAGCACTACAAAAACGACATCCAGTATCAGAATGAATTGAATCGTCGGGCACGTATTCGATGGGGATGCGATTTCGATTTGCAGCGATTCCAAGAGGGACTCCCCATTTGCCACTGAATTCCTACGATTCGCGATCGTTTACGATTGCGGATTTTCGAATTCGGCCTTTTTCACCATCTGCCGACAGCCTCGACCAATGTCAGATTACGGATACAACGACAAGCTGGATATCGAGCCGGACACCGCTCCGCGATGAGCAAATTACTGATAACGAGGGCGGGAAATTCGTAGAGAACGGATAGAACGTAGGCGCAGGCATGCATTGCGGATAGTGGTATCGGTAGTCAGAGGATCCTTAAAACGAATCCGAGGTTGCGGTCGCAGGGCTACCAAAATAGTGGCGCGATCAACGAAAGAGATGAGCGCTGCAGTCGCTCATGCTCATCAAGGTCGTTCAACCGTAGTACTGGCCCCGCGACTATTTGGCCCCTTTTTCAGGGGGACGCGAACACCAGCATACGGATCAGCCGGTGGACTGCCGCGCAACCATCGACGGATAGCGAGAAACCACTGCCGGATCACGCGAGTTTGCTGTGCGCTGCCAGTGTGTGCTGAAGGTCTTCGAGCACGCGTTTGAGGCGGGTTTCTTCATCAGAGAACCGCCTGGCTGCGACGAAATCATGGTCAGCTATTGCCGCGACCATCTTCTGGATAGCCTCGTTGCGAAGCTTAGTTGCTTCCTCTGCAGTCAGGATGTTAGTCGATGTTGCGCCGGACTCTAATGGCTCGCGGCGAAATGGCAGGATCTTTGAGAACCACATGATATTTGCTCCTTTCACGATGCTGGAGAATTCCATTAAAAGAAAAGCGAAGGACACAGCTCCTTTGTCCGCAAAGCGATCGCCCGCCCTTTGCTCGAAGATGGAAACCATCTCCTCAGAGAACTGTTGGCGAAATTCAGAAGGATAGAGCCACAGTAACGCGCGATAGATAGCGGTCGTCGTCATCTAGGCATCCCGCAGTTTGAGCCTGGTCGCTGCAGCATGAACAAGCTGACGCAACCGGGTGACTTCAGCGTGTAATTGTGCACGGCCTTTTGCGGTCACGCGATATGCCTGCTTATCGCGTGACGTATCCCTCTGCTCAAAGCGCTCAATCCATCCATCTTCGAGGAGTCGCCGGATTGCGCCGTACAAGGTTCCGGTACTCAATCGCACCCGCCCGTCGCTGAGCTGTTCTACGTCCTTGAGCAGGGCATAGCCATGCATTGGCTCGGAGGCCAGGCTGGTCAGGATGAGGACGACGGGTTCGCTGAGAGGTTTAGCATCTGTACTGACATGTCGCATAGTGACATGTTGCGCGGCGGACTCTCGCTTGTCAAGCAAAAGATTGAGATTTCCTGGTCCACACCGGTTCCCGATTCGCGGCCAGACGCCAAAGTTCATTGCTCGGCGGAAAGGAATAATTTGCTTTCAAAACGCGTCGCTTAGGGAATCCGCCGTGGATGGCGTTGCAATTGGGCTTCAGACTTGCGAAGTCCATCGAATAGTCACCATTGAAGCCGGTGCCAGGTCCGTCTCCACGAAACGCCGGCTTCTCGGAAAGGTAGTCATTCATCGCCGACGCGGAGTTCCCGTGAACGGGATTATGAGTAACTTGCGTGGCCCCGGACGCTCCGGCTGGGGAATTTAATTGATAATGCGACTTTTCAGGACGTTGCCAGGCGTCACACGTCGGCTTGGTTGAGACAACTTTCGCCATGCATGGATACAATCGCAGCCGCCAGATTCGTGCCTGTGGCCGTGTCTATGCCAGTGCGGGCTCCAACACAGGGATCCGGGTCACCGTGATTACGCTGATGTCGTCCTCCTGCCCAAAACCCTGCGCGGTGGTGGCCACCTCAGTGGCGGACCTCGCCGTCCGTACTAATTCTTGAACCCGCTCGAAGCCGAATAATTGCCCGTCCGGGCTGGTAGCCTCAGCAATTCCGTCCGACACCATCACCAGACGGTCCCCCTCCGCCAGTTGGAAGCACATAGTAGAAAAATCAGCCCTCTCCCTCATCCCCAGCGGCAGGGCACCCTCTACCCCTATGGCCTCGCCGTTCAGATAGGGTGGCATATGCCCCGCATTGGCCAGTGTCACCTTGCCATCAGCAGCAATGCGCAGCGCCAGGCAGGTGGCATGCGCCTCGCCCCGCCCCATGAGCCGCCGGTTCAGCGCTTCGAGAATGAATAGCGGATCACCGTTCAACTCCGCTGTGCTGCGGATGGCGCCCACCAGCAATGCCACCAGCATGCCCGCCTTTAGTCCCTTGCCTGTCACATCGCCGGCTATGATCAGCAGGCTGCCGTCGTTGGCGTGGGGGATGATCTGGAAGAAGTCTCCGCCTACTTCCCGCGCCGGGCGGTACTCGCTCTCGATCACCAGTCCTGGAACCGTAGTACGCGCTTGGGGCAAGATCACCTGCTGCACCTCCTGCGCCTGCTTCACGTCCAGAGCCAGGATGCGCTGTTGGCGCACCGAGAGCAACAGACGGTGCAGCAGCAGCACAAACAGCACTACGGTCAGCAGCAAGTTCGCCACCTGGGAGAGGCTGAAGCGCAGCCCGAAGGGAAACCAGTTGATCCTTATGTGCAGCACCAACAGCTCGGCTGAAAATAGCGAGATCATG
This sequence comes from Acidobacteriaceae bacterium, assembly GCA_049693715.1. GTDB lineage: Bacteria > Acidobacteriota > Terriglobia > Terriglobales > Acidobacteriaceae > PALSA-350. The sequence continues at coordinate 6,731 of JBAVQC010000381.1, forward strand.
AGCAGCACTACGGCTGGAAGGACAATCCAGCCCTCCGCGCCCTGGCGGCGAATTCCCAGGATTACCACCAGAATCAGCACCATCAGCAGTGTGAACCGCACCCAAATGGAGACGGTATGGAAGACCTCCCCAACCGAAGGCGAGATCAGAGGATACAAGAGGTTTTCGCCGATCACCGTCGAGACCATAAACCCAAGCGTCAGCAAGGCCACCGCCCGAGGCACCCAGGCAGGCCGCTGCAGGTGGAACCAGACCCACCACACCATGACCCAGGCGCCCAGCAAAAGCGGCGATAGGATGCCATCTTGCAGCAGAAGGTCAGCGATCACGCTCAGGGTTTGTGTCAAGGTAGCGACGACGGCGATGATTGCGTTGGCTGCCAGCAGCAGCAAGACGGAGCCCATCCACACATAGACAGGGTCGGAACGGTCAAAGCGGGTCAAGCTGAAGGCGACGACCGCCAATATTAGAAAGAGAAGCCCCTCAAGGGCCCCGGCTGATTGCGCACGGATAGGCTCCAGCCAACGAAGCTGATATCGAGCCAAAACCGCGCTGGCGTCGCCCAGCAACGGGGCGGTGTGCATGCCGCCTGTGTCCGCCTGGATCACCGGAGTGCTGGGAGCCATCCAGAAACGAAAAGCCAACACGCGGAAAGGCGAACCAGCAGCAGGCGCCTGCGGCAGGTTGTACATCATGGGCTCGCTAAAGTAAAAAGTCGGGTGGCTTCCGGTAAATTTGCCGAAACTGCCGACCAGGATTCCGTCACTGTAGAGTTCGTAGGCATCATCAACATCGGATGAGCCTGCCAGAGCCAACTTTTCGCCGGGCCGGGCCGCCACCTGCACCCGAATGCGATACCAGGCGTACCCTGAAAACCCGGCATGCCCGCGCGCCGTCCAGCCCTTCACGTAGTCGGAAAACCCCCCTAGCGGATCGAGGGTTCCTTTCGGTGTCAGGTCGACTGTCTCCCATTGGGAATCGTCGAAGGCTGGCTGCGCCCAGAGCGGTGCGTGGGTCGCCTGGTCGATCGGCGAATCGCCGACGGTAAACTTCCATGGGCCATAGAGCGGTGCGACAGATGGGCCGAGGGTGATCTTAGCTATGCCCCCTGCGCTACTGTCAGATTGCGCGGGCACGGCCTGGGCTTGAGCCCAGCCACAATACCCGAATAAAAGAAGCATAGGGAGCGCAATGCGGGAACGTCCTGCCATGGCGGGATCATCTTCTTTCGTGGAGTCACTGCACGACTATACCTACTACCTATATAACCAGGAAATCATTTTGTAAGTCGCGAGATGGGAATGGCGCTTCGCGTGGCCTGGAAGATAGATCAGCGCTGTCGAAACGGGATTTTCGGTAACTTGCCTGCCTTACTGAGCGCCAAGCTAACTTCGCCAGTTCGCACCAGACCAAAACCTGACTCCAGCTTGGAATTATTGAAGCGGCGTTTCAGACTTTAGCTCTAGCTGATGCTGAGCATTGATTTCGGCAGGGCTGCTGCGGATTTTTTCGGGCATGGTTTCAATCCGAGGGGATTGGGAGTGGTGGATATAAACCAAGCCACCAATGGCAACTGCGGCGATCCCGATCCACTTTTTCATAATCCGGAATTGTACTGAAAAACGGGGTTTGAGTAACTTCAATCTTTGCCGCGCTGCGACCCGGGCAATTTACCGAAAACGCGACTTCAGGCTCTCCCTAATGGAACAAGGGCGAAGACCGATAATCCTTCCTTCAAACGATCCTGCCATCTCGCATGTGAATCGTTCGTCCGGCGTAGGCTGCGGCTTCTTGATCATGGGTGATCATGAGAATAGTCTGGCCAAGCTGCCGATTGAGCCTACTCAAAAGTTCCAGGACCGCCGTTGTATTCTGGCTGTCAAGATTGCCGGTCGGTTCGTCAGCCAACAAGATCGCAGGATTGTTGACAAGAGCCCTCGCTATGGCTACACGTTGTTGTTGACCACCAGAGAGCGCCCGGGGCTTGTGTTTCATCCGATCGGCAATCCCCAAGACTTCGAGGATTTCAGAAAACTCCGGGGTGAAATGAGTGCCTCGATTTCCGATGTATTGAACAATTCGAATATTGTCTTCTGCACTGAGCGTCGGCAGCAAGTTGTACTTCTGGAATACAAAACCCACGGTCGTTTTCCGGAGCGCGGCACGATCAGCGTCAGACAGATGCTCCAGGTTCTTTCCTGCGATACTCACACTTCCTGAGGTTGGAGAAGTTAACGCGCCGAGGACGTTGAACAGCGTCGACTTGCCAGATCCTGAAGCGCCGATAACAGAAACAAACTCGCCTTTTTTTACCTCCAAGTTTGCCCCTCGAAGAGCGTGGACGTCGACGTCGCCTGCACGATAGGTCTTATAAGGATTCTGGACCTCGATGATTAGCGGTTCAATCATAAGAGAGCGCCTCGGTCGCATCCTGTTTGACCGCCCTTATTGCCGGAACAATTACTCCCAGCAGTGAACCGCCAATGGCGATAGCACCGGCGATTGGCCACCACACGTAGATGGTCTCCTGCGTTAGACTCGCTGGTACCGCGTGCTGCATCAGCCATTGAGTCAGGTAGGTGAGCAAAATCCCTGCTACCGTTCCGAGTACAGAGAGCAAGAGCGTCTCGCGAAGCAGTAGATCCAAAATGAACCCAGACGACGCGCCAACTGCCTTGAGGATGCCGATTTCACGAGTTCGTTCAAGGACAGCGGTATACATGGCCATGAACACGACGATGAAACCTACAATGACTGCTACACCAATCACAACACCAATAAAGTTTCGCAGGAGCCCGACACTATTCACTGTAAGCAGGGAGGTGAACTCTTCCACGGTGTATATGGGATAGCCAGGCAGTTTGGCTCGCAACTCAGCAAGTACCTGCTGAACGTGCTCTTGACCGTCTGCCTTGACGTAAATCTGGCTCAGATGATGCGGGTTAACCATAAACTCCTGGAGGACCGGGAGCCGAACGCAGATCCGGGCAAGTTTGCCTGACTCGAATATTCCGGCAACATTCCATTCGTGATTGATGAGCTGGACTTTGTCCCCTATGTGGAGCCCTTTCTCCTTTGCGTAGTACTCATCCACGAGCATGTCCTGGTCGGTCTTGAAGGGTCCGCCCCGCAGGTAATGGAACCCGCCGCTCATTTTCGAGAATGTGTCGAGGTCTAACCCTGTGATCGAGTCAAAACCGGATAACGGCTGGATGGCCGTTCCGGTAGCCAAGGCGACGTGAGGCTGCTTAGCGACCAGACCGATCAGGAGATCACTCATGGGGGCTGTGCTGAGCCCAAGGAGAGAAGATCCTGGAGGGCGGATCATGATATCGGCACCCACCCCACGGGCACGCCGCGCTGTTCCGTCCAGCGTTCCGTAGCTGACGCCGACCAGCGTAAGGATCATCGTGACTTCTACAGCGATTGCAAGGATGCTTAGGGCCGTACGGACCGGGCGATGGGCGAGGTTGGAGAGAACCAGTCTGTTTATCAAGGCTGCTGTGTGATGTCGGTAACATTGTCAAGTCTACCGATTTCGTATAACGGATGTCCCGTCGAGTTGCCATGTTGAAATTCCCGTGAAACGGGATTCTCGGTAATCCCTCTTTGCTTGACGATCATCATGGGGCGGTCCAAGGAGACCGCTCCTATGCCAAAGAGACCAACGGCCAGGCGGCGCTGGGCCATGGATCGCGGTTACCTTCACTTCCAGCGTTTATTTGCGATGCATCAAGCTGGAGCCTTTTCCTGACCCGCGCTAAGTCTGTTGCTGATTTGCGCCGCGTTTATTCGTCGGCTACAGAACGCGATAAGGGCGTGATCTGCGATCAGCGCGCGTTGCTCAACGGTCGTCGCTCGCGGCAAAAAAATATCCAGAGTATCTGCGCCGTAGTCGCGACAGAGACCCCTGACTCGGGCAAAGCCCTGGTGTTCTTAACCAACAACACCGCCTTACCTGCCTTGACCATCGCGGCCTTCTACAAAAGCCGCTGGCCATTGTGACCTCCCTCAAACTCCATTCACCAGTGTGACGCGATAGTTCGAGCCTTTGAACCGATGTTCACGAACCTCGCGATAGGCCGAGCCGTTGTACCAGGCCTTCGCTGCATCCATGCTTGGGAACTCGAGGATGACAGTACCCTCGGTGGAAAGTCCCTCCAGGTCTTCGTGCGTGCCGTAAAGCGCGAGAACCTTGACCGGGTGTCCGGCAAGAGTCGCCGGAACCTCCTTTGAATAGGTGGCCAACTCATGCTCATCGAGTGTCTCGTCGCGGGTAAAGATAAGGTATGCGCTCATTGCGATCTCCGTTCCAGCCGGTAGGGCTCACAGCTGAAGGGTACACTGGGCTTTGCGCGCCAGGTGAGTATGTCCACCAAAGTGCGCCTCTTCATCGAGCACATGGAGAATACCTTCGCGTTGTGCAGACCGTTTACGGCACGGCTGAAGTCGTGCTCTTTAGGCCAGTGAAGGCTTCATCTGCCGAATTACCACGCCATGGTGGGCGGCAGGAACTCAGCAAATAGATCGTCGTAGTAAGGCTTCAGTAGCGCGCGATTCGGCTTGGTGTGGCCCTTTGAGTACAGGTCATACTGATTGAATTTGAGAACCCACTCCAACATAGAGCGATCCTTCTCATTGCAGAGGTGGTCGTACGCTCCGTGCTTGTGCCATGGATAAAACGAGTGGTAACGGAGCATGTAGAGGGACTCGTCGCGAAGATAGGGCTGCATCACCTTGGCGATGTAGCCATCGTGACCGAAAGACATGTGCAGGTTATCAAGCCCGCAGTTGGGCTCGTAGATGCCGTACTTCGTTTGGTACCCGGCGACGCTGCGGTCGGGGTTTTGGGCAAAATATTCAGGGAAGACGATGTCCTTCGTCCAGGCGCAACCAACCGGAAAGGTGTCCCCAACTACTCCCCATTGCGGTTCACCATACAGGCAGAGACACTTGCCGAGATCGTGGATGAAACCGGTCAGGATCATCCATCGGGGCTGACCGTCGCGGCGCATGGCCTCTGAAGTCTGCAACAGATGCTCAATCTGGGTGAGGTCGGTATCCGGATCGCTATCGTCCACCAGGGTGTTGAGGAATTCGGCGGCTTCCCAGACCGTCTTTTGCCCCTTCCGCAGGCTGAAGTATTGCTCTTCCTTGGCCAACACATAGTCGACCGTCATGTTCTCGTGGTTCAAGCGGTAGAACTCGGCGACGCCGGGAGTGGCGGTTGCATCGTATTGGCGAAACTCCTCTTCGCTCTTGCCTTCCCTGTAGCGGCCCTCGAGGAAGTCATCCCACTGATCAAGATCCTGCAATGGCTGTTTGGGAACAACTGCGGGTTGGCTCATATGAGATCTCCTTCGGGCATCCGGAGCGGGCGGCTTCGCGGGTATCCACGTTACCGCTAACGTACACGAATTTCCGGCGGCAGACAAGCCCCCTTTCGATGGTGTTTTGGCGGATTCCAAGGTTTTTCTTGACAGGGGCCCGGTAGGGCCGATAACGTAATTTTTCGTAATCGGTTACGTAACTCCGGGAGTTAACAGAGGACGCCCATGCATGATGCACGCCGGACGAAAACATTGCGGGCTATCTTTACGGACATTCAGTTCTGGATCCCAGCCGTTGTACTGGCGATGGGAGTGGGCCTGCTGATCTTTATTCATGGCAAGTAGTTCATCTTTTGGAGCCAGATGGCCCCCGACAATGCGGTAAAAGTGAACGCACGAACCCCGGCGGCCAGTCGCTCGCTCCATGGTTTGGGAGTGATCTGCGGTCTCGCCGCGGGCGTCTGGCTGGGAGCAGCCGAGGCGCCGACCAAGCTGGTCAACGCAGGCTTCTCTCCGTTCGCCGTTTCGCTGTGCATGGTTGCCGGCGTCTTTACCGCACGCTGGACGTTCCCCACGTTGCTCAAAGGAACCAGTTATGTCTTTGCGGATCTGGGTGCAAAGAAACACCTGATGGTGTGGGCTGTCCTTGCCGGCGCGCTCTGGGCCGTGGCCAACACTTTAACGGTCTTCGCGATTCGCGACGTGGGACTGGCCACAGCCTTCCCCCTCTGGAACACCAACTCGCTGATCGGGCTGCTGTGGGGCAGGCTGTTGTTTCGCGAGCTTCAGGGAGCGACGGCAAAAAATGTCGCCAAGGTTGTTTGCGGCACCATCTGCATCGTGGCGGCGGCAATCATGCTCGGCTTCAGCACCATTCAAGGTGCCGAGGGAGTTCCGCCGCATGCGGTCATGGGCCTGCTGGCGGCGGCCGGAGCAAGCCTGATGTGGGGAACCATGTATGTGCCCTACCGCAAGGCTTATCTAAGCGGGATGAATCCACTCTCGTTCGTTACCGTATTTACGGTCGGTGAATTGGGGACAATGTTTCTCCTCACCTGGACACTCGACGGAGGCATGAAGTCTTCCGCATTCCAGCTGATGCAGAGCAGGCAGTTGCTGTTTTGGCTATTCCTGGGAGGCTTCGTGTGGGTGGTCGGCGACCTCTTTCAGCAGTTTGCCACCAAATATCTGGGCATCGGGCGGGGCATCCCGCTTTCCAATACCAACCAGCTCTGGGGTCTGGCCTGGGGTGCACTGGTCTTTGGGGAACTGGCCTCGGCGAACCGGGCTCATCTCGCCCTGGTATTGGGAGGATCGGTGTTGATGATCCTGGGGGCGCTCGCGATCAGCACCGCGGTGGCTTCGTCGCGCGAGAATCACTCACGGAACGAGGCGCTGGCGCGAGAGTGCCATCGCTACGGATTGGACTATGGCGAGGTTCTGCTGGCGCAGAGCGGCGACGAATTCAACGACCGCAGCGGGCGCCGGCGCTGGTGGGACGCGGCTATCGTCGTGGCGGCAACCTGCCTTTTTCTATGGCTCGGATTCAACGCGATCGTGCCTCCGCTTGCCATGAACCTGGGTTGGATTGCGGTGTTGACGCTGGCCCTGCTGGTCGCGCTGGGTGGCGCGGGTTGGGCGCTCTGGCGACAGACTCGCTTCGGATGATTTTTTTCCTGGAGACCTTTTATCGAGGGGCAACGTGGCCGTACGTTTGAAAGACATTGCCGCAGATCTCGGTGTGTCGACGGTGACCGTGTCGAAAGTGTTGCGCGGGGGCCTCGATATCGGGGAGCGGACGCGCGCCCGGGTGCTGAAGCGGATGGCCGAGCTAAACTACCAGCCCAATATGCAGGCGCGTGGCCTGGCGAGCGGCCGGTCGTTCGCCATAGGGTTGGTGGTACCGGACCTGGTGCATCCGTTCTTCGGTGAGTTCGCCAAGTCTCTCGCAGGAGCGCTGCGCCCGAGCGGGCTGGCACTGGTGTTGTCATCTTCTGAAGAAGATCCGGAGATTGAACGACAGGAAATCCGCACCCTGGTGAACCGGGGCGTGGATGTTCTCCTCGTGGCTTCTTGCCAGAACATCGAAGAGGCGGAGTTCTCCACGGATGGCGGCCCTCCGCTTCTCCTGATCGATCGCAACATCCCGAGACTGGGGACGGACTTCGTGGGGTCGAACGACGTGCTCGTGGGCGAACTGGCGACGCGCCACCTGATCGGTCTGGGACGCAAAAGGATCGCTCATATCGGCGGGCAGGGTACGAGTCCCTCGATAGACCGTCTCAAGGGATTCCGTAATGCTCTCGGTGTTGCCGGCATCAAGCTGTCGAAAAGCTACGTCATCACGCGCGAACGATTTGAAGAGACGGGCGATTCCGCGGGCTACCGTGCCATGCAGGAGCTGCTGGCCAAAAAGCAGCGGCCGGACGCGGTCTTCTGCTACAACGATTTGTCGGCTGTCGGGGCCATGCAAGCGGCGATACAGGCCGGCCTCAGCATCCCGGGTGACATCGCATTTGTCGGCTGCGGCAACATTCGGTACGCCGAGTATTTCAAGGTGCCACTCACGTCGGTAGACCAGTCCATCCAGCGTATGGGCGAGGCGGCGGCACGACGGGTGCTTGTGCTTGCGACCAAGCCGGACGACGACGCACCGCAGTCGGCTTTTGTCGAACCGAAACTGATCGTTCGACAGTCCACCGTAGCGGGATAATTGTAGGGGCTTTATAGTCTGCGTGAGAACTGCCCTGATGAAATCGAGTCCCGTAGGGACGGCCGAACCTAGCCCAGGACGCAGTCCTGGGTTTGCGTGCACCATTGACAAAGTCCCGGTAGGGACGACTGAAAAGTCACCGAGATTTGGTCTTGGATTCTGGTAGCGGGTCAGGAATTCTCCAATCGCAAAATATCTTGAGATGTCCGGAAAGTTCCAGTCGTCCCTGCGGGACTTTTCGCCTCTCGAATCTCTACCCAGGACTGCGTCCTGGGCTAAGTTCAGCCGTCCCTGCGGGACTCATTTTGCGATCGGTGAGTTCTCACGCAGACTGCGAAGCTCAAACCTTTCTTGTGCCTCAACGGCCCGACTCGCGGAAAGCTTCTTTTTCCGTTCTAAGATGTCAGCTCTCGGGTCTTGGCTTTCGTTACGGAGGAGTCAAGCCGCGCAGCCAGTGGGCGAAGTCCGCCGTAGGCCCTTTCCATTCCAGCTGGTCAACGGAGTCAAACACCGGAACATCGGTGCGCAACGTTGCCAAAACCCGAAAGAGCAAAGCCTGTTCACGATTGGCGACGAGCGTACTCGACAATGCCTTTGGGCTGGCAACATTCACGCCCCACTCCCGCCAATCAGCAGGAATGGATTCAAGATGATTGAATTTCGCGAGTACTGCGGCAGCCGATTTCGCTCCCCAGCCGGGCAGACCGGGAAAACCGTCTGCCGAGTCACCCACGAGGGCAAGATAATCAGGGATAGAAGCCGGCTCTACTCCGAATTTCGCGACCACACCTGATTGGTCTCGCGTAATGTTTTTTCGCCGGTCCAGTTGCACCACTCGAGTTCCCCTCACACACTGCGCGAGGTCTTTATCAGGCGTGCAGATAATCACGCGCTCTACACGCGGGTCGTTTTCTGCCGCTTTGGCTGCCGCGGCCAATGCATCATCCGCCTCGAACTCCACCATCCGCCACACCACAATCCCAAGGGCAGAGAGCGCTTCCTCAAGGAGCGGGAACTGGGCCAGCAGATCAGGCTCCACGCCTTCCCCCGTCTTATAGCCCGGCCACAGATGGTTGCGAAACGATTCAATGACGTGATCGGTGGCTACGCCCATGTGCGTAACACCGTTGCCGAACATGCCCATGAGCGAAGCCAGCACGCCGCGCACGGCTGCGACTTCCTGCCCCGTGTTGTCGCGCACCTTGGGAAGAGCATAATAGTGGCGAAACAATTCGTAGGTGCCGTCGATGAGGTGCACTTGCATAGCAATAGCTTATAGACTTCCATAGGATGCTACATAACTGACCCATGAACGGCATCGATCTTTCTCGCCGCAGATTCCTCTCGACTGCGCCTGTGCTCGCGGGCGGCGCTCTGCTGAGTGGCCACCCCGGATTAGGGTGGACAGCGGCCGGTAATGAGCAGACCGCGGCAAAGGCCGATTACGCTCTCACCATTTCTACCCAGCCAATCGAGTTGGCTCCCAATCGCATTGTCTCGGTGACGGTCTACAACGGTCAGTTCCCTGGGCCATTGCTGCGCTTCCGGGAGGGTGTGCGGGTTACGGTGGACGTACGCAACGACACCGACATCCCGGAACAACTTCATTGGCACGGGCAGTCGATTCCCTCGGATGTAGATGGCGCTGCCGAGGAAGGGACGCCGTTTATCCCACCCCACGGCAGCCGGCGGATCTCGTTCGTGCCTCGCCCCTCCGGCTTCCGCTTCTATCACACGCACGTACGTGCCGGCGCGGACCTGAGCCGCGGCCAGTACAGCGGCCTGGTCGGTCCGGTCTACGTCGAACCGAAGAATGACCCGGGCCGGTACGACCGCGAAGTCTTTCTCACCCTGAAGGAGTTTCAGCCCACTTTCAGCCAGGGCGGCGATATGGACATGGATTTCCTTTCACCATCGGCAACCGTGAAAGATCTGAAAGAGACGGGTGAGAGCGCGATGAAAGCGTCGCTGGCCAGGAAAATGCCGAAGGGGTACGAGGTCGGTTACGACGCATTCACCATCAATGGCCGCATGCTCGGCCACGGAGAACCAGTGCGGGTGAAACAGGGCGAGCGCGTCCTCTTTCACGTGCTGAACGGGAGTGCGGGCGAGATCCGCAGCCTGGCGTTGCCGGGCCATGCCTTCGTGGTCGTGGCCATGGACGGAAATCCGCTGCCCAAACCAGTGAGCGTGCCGGGCTTGTGGATCGGGACTGCGGAACGAATTTCCGCCATTGTCGAGATGAATCATCCCGGAGTATGGGTGATGGGCGATATGAGTGACGACGACCGTCATCATGGAATGGGCATCGTGGTTGAGTACGCGGGACGCTCAGGCAAGCCGCAATGGATACCTCCCCGGCCGTTTCATTGGAATTACGCGCACTTCGGTCAAGCGGAGAGCCCGTCGCGGGCACCCGACCAGGTTTTCGATATGACCTTTGCCAAGGACAATGCTGCGCTTGCCGGTTTCAATCGCTGGACCATCAACGGCGTGTCTTACCCTCTGGATCAGATGATGGCTACACCCGCCTTCCACTTGATCAAGGGCAAGCGGTATCGGCTGCGGATGAGGAATGCCAGTGATGACATCCACCCTATTCACTTACACCGCCATACCTTTGAACTGAGCCGGATCGCCGGGCAGCCCACCTCCGGCGTTTTGAAGGATGTGGTGATGGTCGGCGGCTACCAGGAAACCGAAATCGACTTCACCGCGGACAATCCAGGACTTACCCTCTTTCATTGCCACCAGCAGCTGCACATGGACTACGGGTTCATGTCGCTGTTTGACTATGAGCACTGAGCTCGAAAACCGCATAAAAGAGCTGGGCGTTTTTCTCCGCCTGGGGTGCACATCGTTCGGCGGACCCTTCGCTCACCTGGGCTACTTCCGCGCCGAGTTGGTAGAACGGCGCAGATGGTGCTCTGAAGAAACCTACGCAGAAATCATCGCCGTTTCTCAGTCCTTGCCAGGACCCGCCAGCAGTCAAACGGCGTTTTCTCTCGGTTTGTTACGCGGTGGGTGGCTTGGCGGACTCGCCGCATGGGTAGGTTTTACTCTTCCCTCTGCAGCCTTGATGACGTGGTTCGCCTTTGCCGAGCGATCCCTGCACGGGAAGATGGGAACCGCAGTGGTGCATGGGCTCCAGCTCTCCGCGGTTGCCGTCGTGGCACAGGCGATTCTTGTGATGCGCAAGCGTCTTGCGCCAGACTGGCGGCGGTTGCTCATCGCCCTCATCGCCCTGGCCATTGCCATGTTTGGCCCGGCATCGATCAGCACGTTCCTGGCGATTGTCGCCGGTGCTCTGTGTGGGGCAGTCTTCCTGCACGGAGAAGTCAGCTCCAAGCGACCGCCGCTCGACTTGCGCATCTCGCGCCGTGCAGGAGCAGTCGCCGGGGCTTTGTATCTGGTGCTGCTCGTCGCCAGCGCGATCATCCCGAAAACATACCCGGGCATGGTGCAGACCGGGAGCGCGTTCTATTTGAGTGGGGCGCTGGTGTTTGGGGGTGGCCATGTGGTCTTGCCCCTGCTCGAACACGCAGTCGTATCGCCCGGCTGGGTAACGCAAGCATCGTTTCTGACCGGTTACGGTTTCGCCCAGGCCCTTCCTGGCCCGCTGTTCACGTTTGCTGCCTTTCTCGGCGCGGCGATTCGACCCAGCCATTCACGCATTGCCCTCGGTTTGGTTGCGCTGATCGCGATTTTCCTTCCCGGCCTTCTTGCCATGGCGGCTGCACTCTCTTTCTGGTCACGGATCCGGGACTCACGGGCTCTGCGAACGACTCTCCCGGGCATTAACGCCAGTGTTCTGGGGGTGTTGGCCGCGGCCTTTTTGCGCCCCGTTTGTAGCACGGCGATCCACTCCGGGCCGGATCTTCTGGTCGCCGCGGCCGCGCTTGCCTTGCTGACGATCGGCAGCGTGCGCCCGTGGATGGTTGTACTGGCTGCGGTGGCGGCTTCTGTTCTGATGCTGCGGTAACCAAGGCTCAACACTCGATGACGTTCAAGGCGAGGCCGGCCAGCGACGTCTCCTTGTAGCGGGCCTGCATATCCAGTCCTGTCTGGTACATGGTCTTGATAACCTGGTCGAGCGAAACCTTGTGGCCTTCTGACTCATTCATGGCCATGCGGCTTGCGTTGACGGCCTTGATGGCTCCCACGGCGTTGCGTTCGATGCACGGCACCTGCACCAGACCTCCGATGGGATCACAGGTCATGCCAAGATGATGCTCCATGCCGATCTCCGCGGCGTGTTCGATGCGTTCATTGATCTCGGCCGCCGTGAGAGCTGTTTTCTCCGGTGAATTGATAGCCGCAACCAATCCGGCTGCGGCCATGGAACAGGCCACGCCGACCTCGCCCTGGCAGCCGACTTCCGCTCCGGAGATGGAGGCGTTCTCTTTGTAGAGAATGCCGATGGCTGCAGCGGTCAGGAAGTAGCGAAGAATGCCCTCCTCGTTTGCTCCGTCGACAAACTCGACGTAGTAGTGGGCGACGGCCGGAACCACACCGGCGGCGCCATTGGTAGGTGCGGTCACGACCCGGCCTCCTGCCGCGTTTTCCTCGTTCACCGCCATGGCATACACCGTGATCCAGTCAAGTTGGGAGAGGGGGTCTTTCGATCCCGCTGCATGCAACCGCGCCGCCAGCTTGGCCGCGCGACGGCGGACCTTAAGACCGCCAGGAAGTATGCCTTCGGTTTCGATTCCGCGCTGGGTGCACTCGCGCATAATCTGCCAAATGTGCAGGATGCCTCGACGAACTTGTTCCTCAGCCGGCAATGGGTTCCCCGAAGCGCCACGTTGCTTTGCCAGAGCGCACTCGTTGGCGAACATCAGTTGCGGAATTGTGATGTCGGCGGCCGCCGCTTTCTCCAGGAGTTCGTGTGCACTATGAAAAGGATAGGGCACCTCTCCCGCATGACTGTTCAACGGAGACTGCATGGCTTCCGCGGCAGCGCGCTCCTCCTCAGACAAAATGAAACCGCCACCGATCGAAAAGAAGATGCGCTCGAAAAGCAGAAGCCCATCTTTGTCGAACGCGGAAAAACGCACGCCGTTGGGATGAGACACAACATTGGCCATGGGATACATCTGGTCGCGATGAAAAATCAGGTGGTTGGCCTCATCGAAGGCGATGGCGTGGCGACCGGGCAATTCCAGTTTTTTGGCTGCGCGAATCGCGGAGAGCCTGGCTTCGACTTCCGCGGGATTGATGCCTTCCGGGGTTTGGCCGGAAAGTCCAAGCAGGATTGCGCGGTCCGTGCCATGGCCCTGGCCGGTAAGCGCCAGCGAACCGTAAAGATCGACCCGGACGGATGCGGTCTGAAGAGTCCGTCCAGCCGACTCCAGTTCCCGGGCAAAGCGAAGCGCGGCCCGCATCGGCCCCATGGTGTGCGAGCTCGACGGCCCTATACCTATCTTGAAAAGTTCAAAGAGACTGTGCTTCACCTATTTTTTCAGGCCACCCAAAGGTGAGGATACTCTTCGCTAAGATAGGGCAGCTGATGATAGATGAAGCACACAGGAGTGAAAAACGAATTGGCTCTTATTTCCTTGCAACGTGTCTGCCGCGGTGTCACATGCTGGGGTCCGGTTTGGCTTGGACTTGTTTTGTCAACCACAGCGTCCCTGGCGCAGCAGAAGACCATCATGCTGGATGTAGACGCAACGACAATTGCGAAAAAAATCCTGCACGCACATGAGTCTTTTCCTTTGGGTTCGCCGTCAGCGCACACGGTCGATCTGGTTTACCCCAAATGGATCCCTGGCAACCATGCGCCGACCGGACCTATCGCGGACCTGGTGAACCTGAGGTTTAGCGCAGACGGCAAGAGTATTGCCTGGATGCGCGACCCGGTGGACATTTTCCGCTTCCATATCCCGGTTCCTGCTGGAACAAATCTCCTGGTGGCGGACTTCACCCTGGTAGGAACGTACGCGGCGGGCAACGATTTCGGCATCGGCAATACTTCTACGCCGGTGCAGGGGGATGTGAACTGGGATCAGGTCGTCCTGTATCCCGCGGACACCGTCGCCGACCAGATAACCGTCTCGGCCTCGATCAGGCTTCCCGATCGCTGGTCTTACGCTACTGCGTTACCGCATCCATTGCAGCAAGGTGGAAGCATCCGCTTCGATCCTGTGTCGCTTACCACGCTGATCGATTCGCCTCTGATGTGTGGATCGATCATGCGCGAATTCGACATCACGCCTAAAGGCGTTACACAACGCCATGTGCTCGACCTCTTTGAGAAATCGGCGGCAGGTCTCAACCTGCGGCCGGAGCGAATCACCGCTTTGCGCGACCTGGTATTGGAAACCGGCGCCATGTTTCACTCGCGTCACTATGCCAGTTACCACTTCCTGGTGGAAGCGCAGGGCGAAACCAGCGACGGACTAGAGCACCACCAATCGAGCGATGAACAGGTGCCGGAACTGGGCATGGTGAGCTCTTCTTTCTCCGCGGAAGCGGGGAATTTGCTGGCGCACGAGATGATCCACTCCTGGAACGGAAAATTCAGGCGGCCCACCGGCCTCGCGACTCCTGACTACCAGCAACCTATGATCGGCGACATGCTATGGGTCTACGAAGGGCTTACCAGCTACTGGGCAGAGATCCTGGCGACGCGGGCGGGCCTCGAAACGAGCGCCCAGATGAAAGACCGGATGGCAGTCTACCAGGCGGAGATGGACCATCGAACCGGGCGCGACTGGCGCAACCTGCAGGATGTATCGCGATCCGCGCAGGTTCTATATTCCGCCGGGCAGCCGTGGACGATGCTGCGCCGGGCAACAGACTTTTACCGGGAGGGGCCCCTGCTCTGGCTGCAAGTCGATAGCATTCTGCGAGAAAAAAGCAAGGGGACGCGCAGCCTGGATACGTTTGCTGCCGACTTTTTTGGACCACCTGACGGAGTGGTGACAGTAAAGCCCTACACTTACCAGGACCTGGTCGATGGGTTGAACCGCATCGTGCCCTACGATTGGAACAGCCTGCTCCAAGGTAATCTGCTGGCCACGCGCCCCACTCCGGTTTCGCCCGGTCTCGAAGCGGCCGGCTGGACTGTTACTTACACAGACGATCCAAACCAGGCCGCGGTCGACGCGGAGAGCATCACTCAACAAGCCGATTTATCAAGCTCGATCGGTTTGATCGTCGACCAGGATGGAACCATTGTGGATGTAGCGCCGGACTCGGCGGCCGGGCGGGCTGGGCTGTCTCCAGGTTCGAAGTTGATGGGCGTGAACCAGCACGTCTATTCCGCCGACTTACTTCGTCAATCTATCGTGGGCGCGGAAACCGTACTGCCGCCGATCGAATTGCTCACCCTGACGGATGGTTACTATGCAAACGTCCCGGTGGATTACCACCAGGGTTTGCGCTCGCCGCATCTTACTCGCATCTCCGGTAAACCAGACCTGCTGACGACGATTCTGCAATCGCGGCGAACCGATTAGACTGGATGCTAGAATCTCTGAAGTCTTGATCCTTCCGCTGGCTGGATTGAGAAAAAAACCATGGTCGATTTACCTCGCGGTTCCCGGTCGTCGAGACGCAAGACACCCACCATTTATGATGTAGCGCGCGAAGCACGGGTTTCCGTGTTCACCGTGTCTGCTGTCATCAATAACAAGAGCCATGTTGGGGCGCCGCTCAAGAAGCGGGTGGATGCCGCCATCGTTAAACTGAATTACCGGCCTAACTCTCTGGCCCAAAGCCTGGCCAACGAACGCACTCGCACGTTGGGTGTGATTGTTCCCGATATTTCTAACCCATTTTTTCCCATGCTGGTGCGCGGCGCTGAGGATACGGCCCAGAAGCGCGGGTACAGCATTCTTCTCTGTAACAGCGACGGACTGCTGGAGAAAGAGGAGCTCTACCTCGACCTGCTGGTAGCCAAGCGGGTTGACGGCATTCTGCTTACGAAATCGCCCGGCGATCTCAGTCCTCAAGCCCTCAGCATGTTGTCGGGCTTGAACGTTCCTATCGTGCTCATGATGCGCACCTATCCCAGCCTGACGGGCGATGCCGTGATTACCGATGATCTCCGGGGTAGCTTCGAAGCGGTGTCGCACCTAGCCAGGATCGGTCACAAGACCATCGCCATGGTGGGCGGCCCGCTGAGCGTGAGCAACGGAAGAACCAGGCTGCAGGGGTTTAAGAAGGCGCTCAAGGCCAACGGCCTAAGCTTCAACCCCAAGCTGGTGTATGAGGGAGACTACCGTATCGACTCCGGCCACCGGGCGGGTCTGTCTCTGTTGCCGCATCGTCCCGATGCAGTGTTTGTGGCAAATTTCCTGATGACTGTTGGCCTTATGCAGGCAGCTCAGGAGATGGGTATGCGGTGCCCTGAAGATTTTGGGCTGGTCACTTTGGATGACTACCCGTGGCTCCGTCTATTTGATCCGCCGCTTACGGCAATGGAATTGCCCAAATATGAGGTCGGATGCATGGCAACGGAAATTCTTCTCGACCGGATTGAAGGCAAGGACATGCCTGCCGTCACGCATAAGATTACTCCCCACCTCTGCGTACGCGAGTCATGCGGTTTTGGGCTGCGGAATGGCTCGACCAGCGTGAAAGCCGCCCCTGGCCTGCCTGCGCTGGTAGCCAAGGGCCGGCGCAAGTCGACTTGATACGGCGGGAAGTAAGCCAAACAGGCTCACAAATCAGGCGCTCCATGATGAAGACCGTTCCCTCAGGGCTGAACGTCTGAGAAGTTACCAGCCCGGAAGGGCTGAGAGACGGATATCCATAGATTATGGATATCCGGAGGCGCGGCACTCCATTCATCCGCCAGTGACGCGCCTCCGGCGCTCGGAAGACTTTGGGAAATCGATGTCCCAGCCCTTCCGGGCTGGGCTGACGTTTGGTCCCGGCCCTACGGGCCTGTTTCAGTTGTGCGATTTGTTTTCGCGTTCTCACACATGGTCTAAAGCCCCGTGTATGTTGGGTAGTTAACGTACGGGCTGAAGCCCGTACCCTTCAAAAACGTGAGTTCTCATGCAAACTCTGAAGCCGAAGCCAGACGTGTTCGGGGTCTTCTGTCACTGTCATGGTGCGCGAAGTTCCGGCCAGGAAGTTGAGGTAGCAGGTGTCGTAACCGGGACCGGCAACGACCGGATTCTCCTGCGAGAGCGGAAATGGTTTAGATTGAACTCTCGACCCCTACTTCATGCCCACCGTCCACCTGCCCAAGAAGTTCGGCTTACTCAACGCGATCTCGATCAACATGTCGAACATGGTGGGCACGGGTCCCTTCATTACGGTGCCGGCTATACTCGCCACCATGGGCGGCCCGCAGGCCCTGGTGTGCTGGTTCGCGGGAGCCTTGATCGCGATCGCGGACGGCCTGGTTTTCGCCGAGTTGGGCACTACCTTCCCCAGCTCGGGTGGTTCTTATACCTATCTGCGCGAGTGCTTCGGGCGAGAGGGCCTGGGGCGATTGATGGCGTGGTTGTTCGTTTGGCAGTTCCTGTTCAGCGGCACCCTGGAGATCGCCACCGGCACTGTGGGCATGGCGCTCTATACCGGCTTCGTGTTCAAGGGATTGGTAAGCCGGCCCTGGGCTTTGCGCCTGCTGGCTGCGGGATTCGCCCTGGCTGCCATGGTCCTGCTCTATCGCAAGATTCGCGACGTCGCCCGCATGATGCTCGTGCTTTGGAGCTGCCTCCTGTTGACCAGCCTCTGGGTCGTGGCGGAAGGCTTGGTGCATCTGAACCCGCGGCTGCTGTTCGATTTCCCGCCGGGCGCTTTTCACCTGAGTGTGGCGTTCATGCTGGGCCTGGGCAATGGAACCATGCTGGTGATGTTCAATTTCCTCGGCTACTACAACATCTGCCACCTGGGAGACGAGGTACGCGAGCCGGAACGGGTCATCCCGCGGGCCATCATCGGATCGATTCTGCTGGTGCTGCTCCTGGATCTGGCAATCTCTGTCGCGTTTACAGGCGTTCTTCCCTGGCGGGAGATGATCAAGCCGGGTACCGTAATCTACGACGCCGTCGGCTCGGTCTTCATGGAACGGGTGGCCGGCTTCTGGGCTGGGCAGCGGCTGACGGTCATGGTGCTGGTTACGGCCTTTGCGTCGGTCTATTCCTTGATGTTGGGCTATTCACGCATACCCTTCGCGGCGGCGATCGATGGCACGTTCTTCCGTTTCTTCGCCAAGACCCACCCTACGAAAGACTTCCCTCACCGGTCTTTGCTGTTGGTCGGAATCCTGTCGGCCATCGCCAGCTTGTTTGACCTGGTGCAGATCATCACCGCCCTGATCCTGGCCCGGATTCTGATCATGTTTGTGGGCCAGATCATCGGGCTGCTGTGGTTCAGAAGGCGACACCCGGAAGCGCCGCGTCCTTTTCGTATGTGGCTGTATCCATTGCCCGCCATATTTGCCATGGCTTGCTGGCTCTACATCTTCCTGGTGCAAGCCTTCCAGCCCCAGGGCTGGAAGTACATGCTCTATGTGCTGGGGGTCTTCGTGAGCGGCGCCGGTCTTTTCCTGCTGCTGGCCCGCAAGCAACGGTACTGGCCCTTTAAAGCGGCTTAATACCCCTTCCAGGTATTCGTTCGCCCTTAAGGTCGTATTTTCTACCTCACATTGGCATGACAATATCGTCTCCAATATGCGAGTCAACATTCGAGCACGGATGCCCCACCAGCAAGCCAGCGATTTCCGCACCCTACCAGTGGCCGTCACGATAGAGAACTCACGCGGCCTTAAGGCCAACTATCAACACGCAACCACGGCGGCAGAGTTGCTGCACCTGCTGGACAAGCGCACGGACCTGAACGCGGCCGTCATTGACCGGTTCCGCGAAGAATTGAAGTTCACCAAGGCTGCCAAGCTGAGCGACATTGAAATGAGCGAAGAGGTTCTCGAAGCAATCGGATTTTTCATTTAGTTTTCACTGTCCGTTTGCCCCAGTCGCCTCGGTTCTCGAATTCGCCGCCAAGGGATATCCCCTGGCGGCGAGACTCATTTCAGGGCATTTCTCGCTTGCGATATCCTTTCCCGTGGACGAGAACGGGACAACAGGATGACCAGCATCATTACGGCACGCCTGCTTTTGAGGGGCAACGAATTCGTCGAGTATCCAAGGATCACTGTCGACGACGGGCACATTACCTCTATCCTTAGCCGCGGCAAGAGTGAGGCGGGGGATGCCTACCCGGAAGCCATCCTGGTTCCGGCCTATCTCAACATCCATGTCCACGGCGCCGTGGGTCACGACGTCATGGAGGGGACTCCCGAAGCACTGCAGACGATTGGCGCAGCGCTTGCCGGGCACGGGGTGGGAGCGTATTACCCCACCACCGTTACCTCCTCGACCGAAGAAACGCTGCGCGCGCTGGACATGATTGCGGCGGTGATCGAGCGCGCACCGTCCACCGATGCCGCTGTGCCTCTGGGTATTCATCTTGAGGGGCCGTTTCTTTCCCCAGCCAAGCGCGGCGCTCACCCGGCACGCCTGCTGGTGCAGCCATCGATCTCGCTCTTCGATCGTTTCTGGCAAGCTGCCCGCGGGCATATCCGCATCCTCACCATCGCTCCGGAATTGTCTTCGGCGCTCGAGTTAATCGAGCACGCCAGCGGCCTGGGCGTGGTGTGCAGTCTCGGTCATAGCGATGCCACGCTGGTCGAAGCCGCAGCCGGTTTCGGCGCTGGTGCAGGCAGCGCCACACACACTTTCAACGCCATGCGCAGCATGGACCATCGCAACCCTGGGGTGGCTGCTTACGTTCTGGATAACGATGCCCTTTTTGCGGAAATGATCTGCGACGGCATCCACGTGGATCCTGCGATGGTCCGCCTGTTCTTCAAAGCCAAGGGACCGGAGAAATCCATATTGATCACGGATGGCATGAGTGCCACCGGCATGCCCGACGGAGGCTACAAGCTGGGCGATCTGGACGTGGAGGTGGCGCGCGGACGTTGCACGATAGCCGGATCACCCGGGGTCCTGGCGGGCAGCGTTTTGACCATGGACCAGGCGGTGCGAAACTTTGCTGAGTTTACCGGCGCCGGTATTGCCGTGAGCGCGCAATTAGCTGCGCGCAATCCTGCCAGGTTGATGGGGCTTGACCAGAATTGGGGTTGTCTCGAAGAAGGGCGGGAGGCCAATTTCGTGGCCCTTTCGCCGGACGGCGGAATTTTGCAATCTTTTCGCGGCGGGCGACCATTGCTGGCGGAATGAAGAGGCTGGGACAAATGCTTTGTACGAAGGGCACGGGTTTAGTCTTTTTCCCAGCCCAGCGCATCCGCGACCTGGTTAGCGAGGCGGAGAGGATCAAAGGGCTTGGACAGGATCGCGGCCACGGGCAGGTGGGATAGAGAGCCATCGTGGATGGCATTCACCTTTGCCGTCAGCAGCACAATCGGGATATGGCTGGTTGCGCGGGTCGCCCGGAGCTTGCCCAGCATGGCAGGGCCGTCCATTGCGGGCATCATCACGTCGAGCAGGATCGCGTCCGGTTGATGCTGCTTCGCGCTTTCAATCGCCTGCGCGCCGCAATAGGCCTCGGCCACGTCCCAGCCTGTCATCGTCTGCAGACTGTGCACCGCCGCCTGCCGCGCCACGTCATCATCATCGACAACCAGAATGCGCCTTTTCACAGTCACTCTCCGGGTAAGAGGGGCCAGTCACAAGGTACCCCAGATAACGCCAACAAGAGCTTCCACTTTCAGGCAATTACTAGTAACGGACAGGGCCCAGGCGCCGACTATGCCATCTTCAGTGGCTTAACTCCTCCGTCTTCATCGTCCTCGTCTTCATCCTCATCTTCCTCGTCCTCATCTTCGTCTTCATCCTCATCGTCCTCGTAATCTTCGTCGAGATCTTCCTCATCTTCGAGATCATCGATATCTTCATCATCCTCGTCGTCTTCGTCGTCTTCTTCCTCGTCAAGATCATCCAGGGATTTGAGAAGGTCAAGTGCCGGCAGCTGGTGCGGCTCGCCCCATGGAGCGGTGTTTAGTTCGAGCTGCATGGCGGCGAGGTAGCTGACATAGCTTTGATTGTGGGGGATCGGTGTTCGGGGCATTTGCACGATTTCTCTTCTCCTCTGCCTTCAATGTACATGGCGCATGCCAGCGCCCGAGGTTCTCCACGCTTGGATGCTGAAGAAAGACTATCGTTGCTGTCAGGGACCGGGAATTTCTGCTTCCGTCGATCTCCGTAAACGAAGCCTTTACGCATCTGCGCATGTGGTAATTTTCTTAACATCAGCCCGGTGATCCCGGCAAGCTTGCAACCAATTTCCGGAGCAATCGCCTTATGGCCGAGCCAATTCCTACTACTGCTTTGTTGCTGATCGATGAATCCCGCCAGGAAGAGATCAACGTTACGCACACGCCGTTCACCATCGGGCGTTTGCAGGATCGCGACCTGGTACTGGCGCACGCCTTTATTTCCCGCGACCACGCCGCCATCGTCTATGAGAAGGGGCAGTTCCACGTAGTTGACTGTGGCAGCCGCCATGGCACCTTTCTGAATGCCAAGCCGCTGGTGGATCGCGAGGCCTTGAAGCCAGGAGACGAGATTCGCCTGGGTTCGCTCAACGGCCCATCGCTTCGTTTTGGCCCCGCCCGGGAAAGTACCTCGACAATTCACAAGTTGTTGGACGAGCTGCATGCCATTTCGACTCCCACTTCCGACCTGGAGAAGCTGAGCTGGTTCCTGGCTGCGGCGCAACGGCTGAATACCCTGGGGGCGGTCAATGAGATCCTGGCAACGCTGGTGGAAGCGACCCTGGAGTTGACCCAGGTGGAGCGAGGCTACGTATTCCTCCGAGACGAGAAGGGGAAGTTGACCCTGGCCGCAGGACGCAGCCTGAAAGGCGATCGCCTGGAGGACGATTCGACCATTTCCCACAGTGCCATTGCCCAAGCCCTGAAAGCGTCGAAGTTCATCGTTACCGACACGTTGTCCGCGGAGGCCAATTCGCGCACCGAGAGCATGGTGCAGCAGAGTATCCGCATGGTGTATTGCATTCCGCTGCGCAAGCGGGCGGCCGGCAGCGATTTACATGAGAAAGATATCCTTGGGGTTCTTTACCTGGACAGCCGGCTGCAACCCGGCAAACTGAGCCAGGTGGACAACGATCTGCTGGAGACCATCTCGACCGAAGCCGCGGCGCTGGTGGAAAATGCCTTTCTTGCACAGTCGGAAGAATCAGCGCGGCGGTACCGCGAAGAGCTCAACATCGCAGCCGCCATCCAACAGGGGCTGATGGAGTTTGCCATCCCTAACCTGCCCTATGCGCGGGTGCATGCCCGCAGCGTGGCCTGCAAAGAGGTGGGAGGCGACTTTTATGACGTGATCGCGACCCCCAACGGTCTCTACGTGGTGATTGCCGATATCTCCGGCAAAGGTGTGTCGGCGGCTATTCTCGCCTCCACGCTGCAGGGTCTGCTTTACGGGTTGCTGCTGGCCGGCCAGCCGTTGGCGCAAATCGCGGATGTGGCGAATCGTTATATTTGCGAGAAAAATGTGCAGAAATACGCCACCATGATTCTGGTCAAGCTGGGGCCCGACGGCACCTTTGAATATGTCAACTGCGGCCATGTGCAACCCATGTTGGCCAACAGCAGCGGAGTCAGACGCCTGGAAAACGCCAACATGGTGGTGGGGCTGATCGAAGAAGCTACGTTTGCCTCTGATCGGTTGCAGCTCATGCCCGGAGACCGGATTGTGCTGGCCACGGACGGCGTTACCGAGGCGGAAAGCTTGAACGGGGATTTTTTTGGAGAGGACCGGTTGGAGGCCGCTCTCGAAGGCTCCACCATCGAGGGAGTTCTGAGGAAGGTAGAGAGCTTCATGGCCGGAGCCCCTCCCAATGATGATTTCACTATGCTCGAGGTTCTTTATAGCGCCTGAGGGCGCACTGGGCGGCCCAGTAGCCACACATGCCGTGGACCCCGCCGCCCGGTGGTGTGGACGAAGAGCAAAGGTAAACGCCGGTCAGCGGGGTGCGATACCGGCGCCAGGTCGGCCGCAAGAAGAACTGCAGGCCAGAGATCGAGCCGCCGTTGATGTCGCCTCCCACCAGGTTCTCGTTCCAGGCGTGCATCGCCTCGGTGTTAAAGACTGCCCGGCCCAGAATGCAGTCGCGAAAGCCGGGAGCGAAGCGCTCCACCTGGTCTTCGATAGCGTCGAGTGCAGACCCGGACCAACCGAACGGCACATGGCAGTAAGCCCACGCCACATGCTTTCCCTGGGGAGCCCGGCTGGGGTCAAAGAGTGTTGGCTGGGATAGCAGGACGTAGGGGCGATTGCTGATGATCCCGCCAGCGGGCGCACGCTCGGAAGCCGCAATTTCGTCGAAGGTTCCGCCGAGGTGGACGGTACCCGCTCGCAGGCAATCTTTGGCCCGCCACGGAATGGGCTCGCTGAGCGCCCAGTCCACTTTGAAAACGCCGGGACCGTAGCGATAGCGCTCGAGTTGCCTCCGGAAGGAGGCGGGGATGTCCTCGCCGCCCAGGGTCAGCAATTGCCTGGGGGTTACGTCCAACAGAGCCAGATCCCCGAGGGCTTGCAGCGATCTCACTGGGGCATCTGTGGTGACCGTACCACCGGCCTTGCGCAGACAAACGATGAGCGCATCCGCGATGGACTGCGCTCCACCCTGGGGAATAGGCCAACCTACGGCATGGCCGGTTACCCCCAACACCAGTCCGATGGCTGCGGAAAAAGGCGATTCGAGGGGCAGAAATGAATGCGCTGCGAGGCCGGCGAAGAGGGCCCGGGCGCGGATCCCCTTGAAGTGGCTGCCGGCGAGAGCGCGTGCGGAGCGCAAACCCAGCAAGCCGAAGCTCGCCATGGCTATGGGATGCCGGGGCCAGCCAATCGCCTTGAGCAGGTCGTGACGAAGACCATCCCAGTTGGCCAACAGCGGATCGTAGAGGCGCCGGTAAGCAGTCGCATCCGGTCCTAATTGGCAGGCGGTGGCCCCGATGTCACGTTCCAACGTGACCGCAGTGCCATCATCCAGCGGGTGCGCGAGCTGTGCGGAAGGCCAGATCCAGTGCAGCCCAGCTTGCTCCAACGGCAAAGTGGAGAAGAAGGGCGAGGTCACGGCCATGGGGTGCACGGCGGACCCCAGATCGTGCCGGAAGCCGGGTAAGGTGAGTTCCGCCGAGCGTGTGGCTCCGCCGGCCACGGACGCTGCCTCCCTTACCTCCACGGCAAAGCCGGCGTTGGCCAGAACGATGGCTGCGGCTAATCCGTTGGGACCGGCTCCGACAATGGTGGCAGTGCCTGGCACAATGAGAAACCAATCATACGGGCGGCGAATCTGAAGGAGTATGACAACGTTGCAAACAGAAACAGCGGGAACTTTCGCGATCGGTGGAGATCTCACGATCAACCGGCTCGGGTATGGAGCCATGCGCCTGACGGGCCCCGGCATCTGGGGCGAACCCAAAGACCGCGACGAAGCACGCAGAGTGCTGCAACGCGCGGTGGAACTCGGCGTCAACTTCATCGACACGGCGGATGCTTACGGTCCTGAAGTCAGCGAGGAGATCATTGCGGAAGCGTTGTACCCGTATCCCGCAGGGTTGGTGATTGCAACCAAGGGTGGTTTTGCGCGGTCCGGACCTAATAAATGGGAGGTGGTCGGGCGGCCGGAATACCTGAGGCAATGCGTGGAAATGAGCTTGCGCCGACTGAAGTTGGATCGGATTGAGCTGTATCAGCTGCATCGCATTGACCCAAAGGTTCCGGTGGAGGAGAGCCTGGGCGTTCTCAAGGAGATGCAGAAGGCGGGCAAGATTCGCCATATTGGGTTGTCAGAGGTTTCGCCGGCTGAAATCGAGCGAGCTGGTAAGACGGTCAAGATTGTCAGCGTACAGAATCAATACAACCTGAGCGATCGACAACACGAGAAGGCGCTCAAGTATTGCGAGAAGAATAATTTGGCGTTTATTCCGTGGTTTCCGGTTGCGGCGGGTAAACTCGCGAAGCCTGGCGGGCCGCTTGATCAGGTCGCCAAGCAACATAATGCTACTGTGGCTCAGATTTCGTTGGCTTGGTTGCTTCACCACTCTCCGGTGATGGTTCCTATACCTGGGACTTCTTCCGTAAAGCATCTGGAAGAGAATATGGCGGCCGCGAAGGTACAGCTTTCTGCTGCGGAGTGGAAGGCGATTGAGGGTGCTGCGGCTAAGGGTTGAGTTGGGTTGAGTAAAGGCGATTGTTGGGCTTCCCCCGGATTTCCTGTGGATCGGTTGGGTTCTGTGAGGTTACCGGTGAAAGTCTGTGGCATCCCACATCTCGCGAAAGACGAGCGAGATGTGGGGCACCCAGGGTTTCGTGGTCACGCCGTAGTTTGGACACCCAGGGTTCGTGGTTGATTAAGAATCTTCGGTTTAGGGCTTCGGGGTGGAGGCGACTCGTAGCAGGGTTTGGGTGATGCGGAGGGCGGCTCGGAATGAGCCGCTTAGTGAGCCGGCTACCTTGCTGACGCCGCCTGCCCGCTTGCGAGAGCTTACGGGAATTTCGCGGATGCGGAGACCGGCTTGGGCGGCTCGCATTTGCATTTCCAGATTCCAACCGTAGGTTTCTTCGCGCATGTGGAGGCGGTTGAGGGCATCTCGCTTGATGGCGCGAAACGGTCCCATGTCGGTGTAGGAGACCCGGTAGAGAAGCTTGAGGAGCAGTCCTGCCAGCCAGCCGGCAAAAATCTGCGAGACGAGCATGCTATCCGGCTCTCGCTTGCCGCGCATGCGAGAACCAATTACGAAATCGCAATCCTCGGCCAGGATTGGTTGCAATAATTGCCCCATCTCGGTGGGAACGTCGCTGCCGTCGCCGTCCATGAAGACCAGAATGTCAGACCCGTCGTCCGCAGCGGCGGCTCCGGCGGCACAGGCGCGGCCATATCCACGTTGGGGCGCGGTCACCACCCTTGCACCGGCCGCAGCCGCCTCCGCGGCGGTTGCGTCGGTGCTGCCGTTGTCGACGACAATGCATTCGCGGATCAAGTTCCACGGCATTTCCCGAACCACCGCTCCGATGTTCTCGGCCTCGTTTAATGCGGGAATGACCACCGAAACCCCATGGGCCAAATCAGAGGCTCCAGCGCAGACCACAATTGGAACAGGCGGCGGGCGGGTGCGGGCTTAGCAAGGCGCGGCGGAAGTCCTGGTACTTTTCGCCGTTCCAAATCTCGCGCATGGTCTGCTGGGTTGCGTTGCCCAGGGTGAAGCTGTCATAGCCGCGCATGGAGAAGGGTGCGATGCAGCACGGCAGGGCCTGGCCGTTGGCGGTGATGTACATCAGGCTCCAGGGACGGCGGCAGAGGGACCAGGGGCTGTCGTCCTGGCGCTTCTTGATGCTGACCTGTGGCTCCGTCGCGCCCGAGGCACAGAAGTACACGCCCAGTTCCTGCGCCACTGCCTCGGCTCGTTGAATCACTTGTTCTTCCTGCTCTGTGGTGTGCTCGAACAGGGCGGACTCGGGCCGTGCCAGCCCTTGTCCCTCGGGCAGGTACACCATTCTTTGCAGATAGACCTCCATGACTCCCAGGCGATGGGCCAGACGAACGAAGGCTTCCAGTTGCGCGAGGGTTTCGCGCAAACCGGTGAGCCAGAGAGAGACCCGGGGTGATTGGGTATCCGTAGCGCGCTGCATTTCGATGAAGTTGCCTACGTTGGTCACGATGCGGTCGAACATGTCTTTGCCGCGGACCATCTGGAAGACAGACGATTCCGCTGCATCGAGCGAAACCCGTAGCTCATCGAGGCCTGCTTCGATCAGGGCCTGTCCGTTGCTTTTGGTTAACAGGGTGCCGTTGGTGTTGAAGAGCACATAGACACCACGATCCTTCAAATAGCGGATCATGCGCGGCAGATCCTTCACCAGCATCGGCTCGCCAACGCCGTGCAATACTACGCGGGCAATCCTGGGGAACTGGTCGATGATGCTGGTAAACAATTCCCACGACATATCCTTCTCGGGTTCCAGCTCTTCGAAGGTGCGCGGGCAGGTGGTACACAGCAGGTTGCAGCGGTTGGTGGTTTCCAGGTAGAGGCAGACGGGATCGGCCTCCATGATCACTGAGAGCTGGTCTTCCGGCTTCTCGAAGTAACGCCGCATGTCCTGCTGCGGTAGTACAGAAAGACGCTCGCTCATGGGTTCCTCGCTTAGATGGCAAATGCTTTGGGGGGCGTGGGTCGCCTGCGGGACAGTCTCGCTTCCAACCGGCGAGTGCCCATGCACCACAACGCCAACAGAGCCGTTGTGGCATATAGCCATTCAAACATGTAGTACATGGCCGGCCCGGGATTAGCAAGCTGGGTGGTGTAGAGATAAAAACTAGCGGTGGTGAAATAAAGCATGGGCACGTACGGGATCATGCACACAAAGGGCAACAGCCACAGGTAATACCAGGGGTAGTGGGAGGAGAACAGCAGCATGAGAGCGGACGCGAGGACGAAGGAACAGCGAATCGCCGACCATGCGTTGGCCTCACTCGTAAGCCAGGCCCAGATCGCTAACCCCAGCAGCAGCAATGCGGCAAGGGCGTAAAAGGCGCCGGTGGGAAGAGTCTCCCAATGCAGGGTGTGGCGGGCCAGGGTGAGCAGGAAATAGCGGCTGCCGGATTCCAGGCCCTCTTCTTTGGCGTACTCCGGCAAAAAGCCCAGGACATGCGTGCCGACGCTGGCGTAGCAAGCGTATCCCGCGGCGACGAGTCCGGCCACAGTGGCCGGCATCCTCCAGTTGCGCCATTCGCTTCGCCGGTAGAGCGCGGGGAAGAGAGCGATGGGGTAGAGCTTAATCAGGGTCGCGGCAGCCAGAGCCATTCCAGTCGCCACCAGTTTATGGCGGATATAGAACAACAGGGCAAGCGCCATCAGTGGCAGCGCCGCACCATCCACATGACCGCTACTGGCCACCTCCCAAAACAGCATCGGGTGCCAGGCATAGATCAACACCTGTTCACGGCGCAACCCGAGCGCATGCAGAAGCTTGACCAGGACCCAGATGGTGAGCGATTCCAGGCCGACCATACCCACCTTCATCCATCGGATGGATGCGCCAATACGGGTGATGAGCAGGAAAAGCATCTGCGCCCCCGGAGGATAGATGGTATGGGCGTAGGATCGGCGATTAATGTGGGGGTAAATGTCGAGATCGCGCAGGAACGCCAGATGGGCATCGGCCGGAATGTAGCGATAGGGATTGATGCCGGCCGCCTGCACTTGTCCATCCCACACGTAGCGGAAGATATCCGTGGAAAGAAAAGGCGGAGAAAAGAGGCAGACCAGCCTGCAGCCAATGGCACAGACCAGGATGATGGCAAAGGTCCAACGATTCACCGGCCGATTAAGCACCAACCACACTGCTACCAGGTAAAGCTGCGCCTGGTACATGTCGACCAACCCGAAACCGATCACGAAGTGATGAATCTCATTCACTCCCTGGCGGCATAGCAAGATCAGCGCGAGACCCAGCAGGACGAGGCCGGTGTTGGTCCACCAGGCGTTTTTCCACCATTCGGGCGAGAGGCGCCGGGTCAGCATGCTCGGCTCGCGGAGAGGCTTCCTGGTGCGACCTGCAAGCTCCCGAGATACGCGCGGGTGTGTTTTGCGTCGTACGCCGCACCCGATGGAGCGGTGAGTTCCCGACGCAGCCGCTCGAGAGTTGCTGCGTCGTCCACGTCGTACCAGGTGGGAAGCAGTTCGGTGGTGAGGCCGATTTCCCGGGCCCGCTCCAGGGTCTGCTCAAACACACGCTCCGTGCTCCAGTCGATCTGCTCGAACACCCGGTGATGCACACGCTTCAGGCCGATCAGGTAGTAGCCGCCGTCATCCGATGCGCCCAGCACCATCCGGTCTCCTGCACGCGAGAGCCTCTCGACGGCCTGCAACAACGCATCCTGAGGCATCGTGGGGCTATCAGAATCGATCAGGCACACGGAGCTAAACCCACAGGAGAACAGGTCCTCACACGCGTAGAGAAGGCGCTCTCCAAATCCGTCGCCTCGCTGCGCTAAAAGCTCGAAACCGGCGGGCAGGAGGCCATCGAAAGCGCTCTCATCCCCGACTGGAGTGTAAGCCACCAGCCCGGCGCTGTTGCTGGCTTCTGTTACCTGCTGGATGTTTTCCGTGGTGTCGCGGATAAAGCAGATGTTGAGGGCTGAGGCCTGGTCAGGCGTCAACGGGGGAGAGAGCCGGGTCTTTACTTTGCCCGGACGCGGCGCCTTGGCCATGACTGCCAGGGCGCAGCAGTCTTCACAAATACCTGTCACTTCTCCGGGTTGCAGTACCTTGTAGGGCAAACGTCAGCAGCTCCGGTCGCAGACGGCGTACTGATACCAGTTGTCCTGCCACGTGCTGACGGTGCTCCAGGGCTGGGTGGCGATCAGGGACTGAAATTCGTCTTGCTTCATCACGGCGGCGCGACTGGATTCGTGGAATCGGGTGGTCCAGTCTCCCATCATGCGAGCAAGGAGCCACATGCAGGAGAGGGGAACCATGGCGCGCAGGGCCGAAGTGGGCTCGGCGATAAAGCAGCGTCCGCCAGGACGCAGGGCGGAGAATATTTCCCGCAGCGCCTGGGGGCGATCTCCCACCACCATGAGCAAGCGGCTGGCGATGATCGCGTCCGCCGGCTCCAGAGATTGGGAGAGTGCGAGCACATCGGCTTTTACGAAATGACAATTCTTCAAGCGGCGGATGTCGGCACGGTTTTTGGCGCGGGAAAGCAAGCGCTCGGAAAGATCAACGCCCGTAATTTGAATGTCGGGATAGCGCTGGGCCAGGCTGCAGGCATAAAAGCCGGGTCCACAGGCTATTTCGAGGAGTCGGGTATCAGGGGCGGGACAGGCGCCGGGCCAAAGGGCATCGGATATGGCGACGGTGTGGTCACGGAATAGATGCTCTCGACAGAATGCATAGAGCCATGAACATCGTTCGAACACGTTTCCCGGGTCTCCACCGAGCGGACCAGGATATTTTGCTCCCAAATCTTCTATTGCCATCGTTTGAGTCCGGTTCTCTCGACCATCGGCTCTGTGGCGCCCTACCCGCATCATACCCTGAGCCACCCTGTAGACGATTCTTGCAACTGCTTTGAGTGTATTGATGCGGTAAAGTTACGCCGGCTGGATGAAGTGTGGAAAAGCGTACCTCAAGGGGCTTTAGAGGGCGGGTGAGGAATTCTCCAATCGTTGAATACCTTGACATATCAAGAAGGCCCAGTCGTCCCTTCGGGACTTTTCGTCTCTCGAACCTCTACCCAGGACTACGTCCTAAGTTCAACCGTCCCTGCGGGACTCGATTTCGTCATGGCGCTTCGTTTGGCGTAGCTGCTTAGGGACGCATTTAGCGATTGGTTCGATACTGATTGGCTCGTTCGAACTCGTCTCGGAGTTCGGGAGTCTTTAGGTTTTCGCGCAGGTGGGCGAGACGCTGCTCCATAGACAGGAGGGCATCCGCTATCTCGGCTTCGTTAGCATGGGCAATGTCACGCCACATCGAATAGGGGCTGGCTCCCAGGCGGGTCATCTCGCGCAGGGCGCGACCTCCGATGGCGCGCAGATCGGGCGCATCGCCGAAATGATCCTCCAGCATGGCGCTTAAAGCCGTGGATAGAAACTGGGGCAGATGGCTGACCCAGGCACAGATTTCGTCATGCCTGGCGGCCAGGATGTCCATGGTTCGACAGCCAAAGCGCTCCACCCAGGTTCGCCATTCCGCGACCAGGGGATGGCCGGTAAATTCGGTGAACAACCACACAGCATTGGCGAAAAGCTGAGCATCCGCGTTCGCGGCTCCGCTTACTTCCTTGCCTGCCATCGGGTGCCCAGGCAGAAACCCGGCCTGGCCGGACGCGCCGAAAAGGGGTAGTGCTCGCGCCGCAATGGCCCCCTTAACGCTGCCGACATCGGTTACCAATTGATGGGGCTGGAGATGGGGAGCCAGTCTTTCCATCCAATCCTGAATGGCAAATACCGGACCGCTGAGCAGCACAAGGTCGCTGCTCACCGCCGCCGTAATTGCGTCGGGGGCAATGATGTCCACCGCTCCGCGCTCCAGCGCGAGATCCGCTTGCGATGGGTGACGGTCCCACCCGACAATCTCGCCCGGGAATTGGGCAGCACGCAACGCCATGCCAGCGGATGCGCCAATGAGGCCGGTTCCTATGATCGAGATGCGGTGGATGGTCATCGAGAGTTTGGAGGTTCACAAAAAGGTGCGCAAAAAGCGTCAAAAGGGTTCAGTCTTGATGAGAAATAAATGTCCCGAGAACTGAATGGGCCTCCACCAGGATCCCAGGTCTCAAAATCGAGACCCAGTTTTACCTACGACCTTCTACTCTCTTAAACCTTTGACTCGGTTACCGGAACTTCCGCTCTGATGCTGCGGTCCACGGCCGATGCGATCACGCGCAACTGGTTCATGAGCTTGTCGAATTGCTCCGGAAAGAGCGATTGCGCCCCGTCGGAGAGGGCCTTGTCCGGGTTGGGATGCACCTCGATCAGCAGGCCGTCACAGCCGGCGGCGACGGCAGCGCGGGCCATGGGGGCGACCTTGTCGCGGCGGCCGACACCGTGCGAGGGATCGGCCAACATGGGCAGATGCGAGAGCTTCTTGATCACCGGTATGGCGGAAATGTCCATGGTGTTGCGGGTGTAGGTCTCGAAGGTACGGATGCCTCGTTCGCAGAGCATTACGTCGTAATTGCCGCCAGCCAGGATGTACTCCGCTGATAGCAAGAGCTCTTCCAGGGTTGCGGCAATGCCGCGCTTCAGCAGCACCGGCTTGCGGACGAGACCAATCTCACGCAGGAGATTGAAGTTCTGCATGTTGCGAGCGCCTACCTGCAGCACATCGACGTAGGGGAGCATGAGGTCGATCTGAGAGATTTCCATCACCTCGCTGATAATCAGGAGGCCGGTCCGGTCACCCACTTCGCGGAGCAACTTGAGGCCGTCCAATCCCATTCCCTGGAAGGAATAGGGAGAGCTTCGCGGCTTGAAGGCGCCTCCGCGGAGAAAAGAGGCTCCGGCAGACTTTACCTGGTCGGCAATGGTGAAGATCTGCTCGCGTGATTCCACCGAGCACGGGCCGGCCATGACGACAATTTCATCTCCGCCCACCGCGACTCCGTTGGGGAAGCGGACAATGGTTCCCTCTGGCCGGAAACCTCGCCCCGCCAGTTTGTAAGGGGACGTGATGCGTACTACCTCAGCGACGCCGGGCAGCAGTTCGAAGTCTTTGTGGTCAAAATGCGAGGGCGTGCCTACACCCGCCAACACGGTCTGGATGGCCCCTGTGGTGCGATGAACATTGAACCCAACCTCAACGAGGCGTTCGATCACTCCCTGGATGTCTTCCTCGGTCGCTCTTTCCTGCATGGCAACTATCATGGTTACTTTCCTGTCTCTCCTGTTTTGGACGCCAGCTCGTCTTTTTGCAGCGCCCGCATCACGTCGATGATGCGCTCGTAAATGTGGGTCAGTTCGATATCGGGAAGCGGACCTTTGTTGGCCGCGCGCACATTCTCAAAGATCACGCGCTCACGGTTCGGCTCATACACCGGCATCGCAATGGTACGCTTCAACTTGCCAATCTCCTGCGCGGCGTGCGCCCGCGCGCTGATCAGAGCCACGATTTGACGATCCAATTCGTCAATTTTTATTCGCCAGCCGGCAATATCCATGCAGTTCCCTTGGTGTTTGTGATATGAGTCCAGCCCTATCTAATGCTGAACAGCAACCTGCCTGAGCCCGTGGAGAAAGTTTGCGATTGCTGCTGGAGCCTTACCCGGCCCGGACTTCTCAATCAGGGCAACGATGGCAGTCCCAATGACGGCCGCATCGGCGAACTCGCCGACAGCGGCTACGTGTTCCGGGGTCGAGATGCCGAAGCCCACGGCAATCGGCAGCCGGGTAAATCGGCGCAAACGCTCGACCAGGCGCCGGGCATCGGAGGCCAGATTTTGCTGCGCCCCGGTGATGCCTACGCGCGAGATTGCGTAGACGAATCCGTCGGAAACCTCTGCGATCATTTTCAGGCGGTGATCGCTGCTGGTCGGGGCGGCTAGAAAAATCGGCTTCAGGCCGTTGTGGTGTAACTGATTCAGATACTCCGCGGCCTCTTCCACGATCATGTCGGTAATCAACACGCCGTCGACGCCACAGGTAGCCGCCTGGGCACAAAAGCGCTCCAGGCCAAAGCGCAGGACCGGGTTGTAGTAGGAAAAGATGATCAGGCCGGCGGAGGGCCGCATGGCACGCAGCTCGGCAGCCAGGGTGAGGACATCCTGCAATCGGGTGCCGTTGGCCACAGCGCGCTCGCTGGCCCGCTGGATCACGGGTCCATCCGCAATGGGATCGCTGAAGGGCACGCCCAGCTCGAGCACTTCCGCACCGGCATCGATGGCGGCCAAGGCCACGTCGCGGGTCGTCGCCATGTCGGGATCGCCGACGGTGAGATAAATGACCAGGCCGGGCTTTTTGTTGAATTCAATCGGCATTTGCTATTGCTTTCGAGGCCAGGTGCAGCTCGCGCGCCATGATGCCCATGTCCTTGTCGCCGCGGCCGGATAGATTGACTACCAGTATGTCATCCGGCGCCAGAGTGGGGGCTATCCGAATACATTCCGCGACCGCGTGCGCACTCTCGAGCGCGGGCACGATGCCTTCCGTCCGGGCCAGCCGCTCAGCAGCGGCGAGGGCTTCCGCATCGGTAGCCGAGACATATTCAGCCCGGCCCAAATCGTGCAGGGCGGCATGCTCCGGACCCACCGAGGCATAGTCCAGGCCGGCGGATACAGAGTGGGTCAACGAAACCTGTCCGGCTTCATCCTGCAAGACGTAGGAGTAGGTCCCCTGCAGCACGCCGGGGCTGCCGCCACGGAAGCGCGCCGCGTGGTCGCCCAGCGCGAAACCTCGGCCGCCGGCTTCGACGCCAATGAGCCGGACATTGGGCTCGGCGATGAAATCGTAGAAGGCCCCGATGGCATTGGAACCGCCGCCTACGCAGGCCAGCACTGCCGCCGGCAGACGGGCTTCCTTCTCCAGAATCTGCTGCTTGATTTCCTGGCCGATCACGCGATGGAAATCGCGCACCATGGTGGGGTAAGGATGCGCGCCCAGGACACTGCCCAGCAGGTAGTGGGTGGTGCGGACGTTAGTGACCCAATCGCGCATGGCTTCATTGATCGCATCTTTCAGGGTGCGGGAGCCGGAACTGACGCCGCGGACCTCCGCGCCGAGCATACGCATGCGGTAAACGTTAAGCTCCTGACGCCGCATGTCTTCCTCGCCCATGTAGACGACGCACTCCATGCCGAACAGCGCGCACACGGTTGCGGTGGCTACGCCATGCTGCCCGGCTCCGGTTTCGGCAATGACGCGATGCTTGCCCATGCGCCGCGCCAACAGGCCCTGGCCGAGGCAGTTGTTGATCTTGTGGGCGCCGGTGTGGAGCAGGTCTTCGCGTTTCAAGTAGATCTTTGCCCCGCCCAGTTGACTGGTCAGACGGGAAGCGAGGTACAGCGGAGTGGGGCGGCCGGCGTAGTCCGCCAGGAGCATATCGAGCTCGGCGTGAAAGACCGGATCCGTCTGAGCTTCGGCGTACGCGTGCTCGAGCTCTTCCAGGGCAGCCATCAGGGTCTCGGGGACATAGCGGCCCCCGTAGGCACCAAAACGACCGGCAACGGTACTGGTAATTGTGTTCACGATGGGCTCCTCAATTCGCTTCCGTCGCTAAGATGTCTGCCGCCGCTTCCTGTGCCGAGCGGATGAAAGCGAGCACGCGCGCGGGATCCTTTTTGCCCGGGGCACTTTCCACGCCACTCACTACATCCACACCCCAGGGGCGAAGGATCTGTATGGCCTGCTTCACGTTTTCCGGCGCCAAGCCACCGGCCGCAATCAGGCGCAGATGGGGCGCCGTCCGCTGGAAGCTTTCTCGTGCTTCCAGCCAGTTGAAGCTGGTGCCGGTGCCGCCTACCGCCCGCGCCGTCGATGAGTCCACTAGCACGCCGTCGAGAGTCTCGTTCCGGCCCAACTCGATCAATTCTTCCTGAAACCCCAGATTCTTATAGTGCAGGACGCGCAAGATACCGATTCTTTCCGGAGACTGGGCAAAGTGCCGGCGCAGCCGCGAAGGCAAGTGTTCGTCAGCCGCGCGGTGGATCTGCACCCCGGTCAAGCCACAGGCGGCGACGGTTGAAACAATTTCATCGAACCCTGCATCGACGAAAACGCCGTACTTCTCCAACTGCGGGGGCAGCTGGTGGGTGATTCTTCGCACCAGGTCAGGTTCGACTCGCCTTGGACTTGGTGCAAAAACAAAGCCGACTGCATGGGCACCGGACTGGGCCGCAAAACGCGCGTCTTCAAGGCTGGTGTTGCCGCAAATCTTGATCCACATGACAGCCTTTCAGTTGCCCACTGGCGCGCGCTCGGCCGCCAACAGCAGGCTCTCGAGCGCTGTTCCGGGGTCAGTTTTGCGCATCAGAGATTCGCCGATGAGAAAGGCGTGAAACCCCGCGGCTCGCAACCGATTCATATCCTCGGCCGTCTCGATGCCGCTTTCGCTCACGCGCACTGCAGTGGCAGGCAGCCGTGGAGCGAGATCGAGGGAGACTTCGAGCCGGACTACGAATGTTTTGAGGTCGCGGTTATTGACACCGACGGCGTCGCAATCAAGATCCAGGACCCGTTCAAGCTCCTCGGCCGTGTGCACTTCGCAGAGGACGTCCAGCTCCAGAGCGTGGGCCTGCGATGCGAGGTGACGGAGCTCGAGATCGCTCAGGGCTGCGGCAATCAACAGGATGGCATCGGCCCGACGGGCACGCGCCTCAAGCAACTGGAACTCGTCGACGATAAAGTCTTTGCGCAGACAAGGCAGGTTGCAGGATTGGGAAGCGACTTCAAGATTGTGCAAACTGCCCTGAAAAAAGGGCTCGTCGGTGAGCACGGAAAGGGCTGCGGCCCCACCCCGCGCTACCGCCGCGGCCAGGACTGCCGGATCGAAATCCGGACGAATCAGCCCTTTCGATGGGGATGCCTTTTTCAGCTCCGCGATCACCGCCGGTCCCGTTGCCGCCCTTTGGCGCAGCGCGCGGACAAAGCCCCGCGGCTGGTGAGCCGCCGCGGCCTGCTCCAAGTCCCGGGTGGACGAGGTATTTCTCCGTTCCTGCAGCCCGCGACGGGTGCTGGCCAGGATCTTTGTGAGTTGACTCTCCATCTCGCTTAGGTCGAAATATCAGTATATGCCGCCGGCTTGGGCCAACCACGAGCCGGCGTACACTCCAGTTGCGTAGCCCGGGCATCCAACCATATATTCATGAATCAGTTCCCCCAGGATTGGACGAGATCGGCAGAGGCAGCGGTTATGGTGCGGCGGCTGCGCTCAGCGGCCCGCTCGGTGCTGATGCTCGACTATGACGGGACGCTGGCGCCTTTTCATGTGAATCGCTTTGCGGCTACCCCCTATCCGGGAGTTGAGGAACGGCTCGTGACCTTGTCTACCATCCCCCAGGTTCGCCTGGTGCTGGTCTCCGGCCGCTTCGCCCGAGAGCTCCGCGATCTGTTGCTTCCTGGCATCAGGGCGGAAATCTGGGGCAGCCATGGCCGGGAACGCCTGGGGAGCGACGGGACCTACGAACTGTTCGGGCTTAGCCTAATGCAGCGGGCTGCCCTGGAACAGGTGGCGTCGGAGATATCAGATCTTGGCCTCTCCGACACGGTGGAGGTCAAGCCCACCTCCCTGGCCGTCCACTGGCGCGGGCTGGAACCTGCCATGCAGGAGCGGATTCGTTCCCTGGTTCAATCAATCGTCGTCCGGATTGAGCAGCCAAGCGGAATGCACCTCCTTCCGTTCGACGGCGGCGTGGAGTTGCGCTCGACCGATCGCACGAAGGGCACATCAGTGGCGGAGATCCTCTCCCAGGAGCGGGACGACGTTCCTGTAGCCTACCTGGGGGATGATCTCACCGATGAGGACGCGTTTGTTGCCCTGGGCAACAAGGGAGCTTCCATCCTGGTACGAGGTGAGGTTCGCGCGTCGTTTGCCCGGTTTTGGCTGCGTCCGCCAGAGGAGTTGCTCGGGTTCCTGGACACCTGGATTGCCAACTCTCAAATCGCCCACAGAGCGGCAACCACAGGGGCTTCCGAATGAGCAAACCGAAACTGGTGCTGGTTTCCAATCGCATCCCCATCACGTTCACGACAGAAGATGGAAAGCTCAAAGGAGTGCCCAGCAGTGGCGGCCTGGTGAGCGCGCTTGAGCCTCTGCTCAAAGACCATGGTGGAATCTGGGTAGGATCTGGCGGAACGGAGGATTCGCGGCAAATCCGCAAGATCCTGGAGAAGGCGAGCGGGGAGACTTCCTACAAATATGCGCCACTCTTCCTGACGGAGGAGGAGCAAAGCAACTTCTATGAAGGATTCTCGAATGAAATTGTGTGGCCGCTGTTCCACGATCTGCAATCACGCTGCAACTTCGATCCCCGCTATTGGGACTTCTACGAATGCGTCAATCGCAAGTTCGCGGATGCGGTCGAGGGGTCCTGGCGTCCCGGCGACCTGATCTGGATCCACGACTACCAGCTTATGCAGGTGGGCAAGACCTTGCGCGACCGTCGTCCCAAAGCCAAGCTCGCGTTCTTTCTGCATATTCCGTTTCCCTCGCCGGACATCTTTGCCAAGCTGCCTTGGCGGCAGCAAATTCTCGAGGACCTGCTGGCACACGACCTGGTTGGGGTGCAGACGGGACGCGACCAGCGGAACCTGATCGCCTGCCTGCGCAGCTTTGTTCCCTCGATCAAGATTTCCGGCCGAGGCGAGAGCCGCATGGTCATCAGCGCGCACGGCCGCACACACGTTGAGGCCTTCCCGATCAGCATCGACTTTCGTGGCTTCTCCGAACAGTCGGAGTCGGCGCCGGTGGTGGAGCGCGCACAGCAGATCAAGGCCAAGACGCATGAAATACAGATTGCCGTGGGTGTCGATCGTCTCGATTACACCAAGGGAATTCCTGAACGGATTAAGGCGTTCGGTAATTTTCTCCGCAATTACCCGCAATTCCATCGCAAGGTGGAGCTGATCCAGATTGTCGTGCCCAGCCGCGAAGGCATTCCTCGCTATAACCAGCTCAAGCGGGAAGTGGAGCGGCTGGTGACCCACGTGAACGGAGAATTCAGCGAGCCGGGATGGGTGCCGATCAATTATATCTATCGCTCAGTACCTCGAGAAGAGTTGGTTGCCGTGTATAGGGCCGCCGACGTGGCGCTGATCACCTGTCTCAAGGACGGCATGAACCTGGTGGCGAAGGAGTACTGCGCCGCCAAAACCGAGTTGAATGGAGTGCTGGTATTAAGCGAATTTGCCGGGGCTGCGCCAGAACTTCGCGTGGGCGCGATTTTGGTTAACCCCAATGATGAGGTGGGGGTTGCCGCGGCACTCAAGCAGGCGCTGGAGATGAAGCCGGAAGAACGCCGGCGACGTATGGTTCGTCTGCGGCAGCAAATCCGCCAGGCGGATATTCTGACGTGGCGTGACCGGTTTTTCCAAGCGTTGGAAAAAACCGGGGCGGCGGCTACGCCGGCTTGATTCGTCTTGTTGGTGTTTGGTGCAGATTTAAAAGCGCTACGTTGAGTAGTGAAGGGTACCGGCTGAAGCCCGTACCCTTCAAACCCCCAGATTGAATCGTTGGTGCCGAAGAAGGGACTCGAACCCCCACACCCTTGCGAGTACATGGACCTGAACCATGCGCGTCTGCCAATTCCGCCACTCCGGCACGATACATCCAGCACGATTGGCTGGATAGGCAGGAACCCTTAGTGTACAAAAGGCAGCGCGGATGATCAAACGCGATGGGTTTCCAGTTTGCAGGGCGCCTAAAGCTAATGGCTTATGGGCACCTGCACGGCGATCGCTTCCAGTTGCGCCAGGTGATTCAGATCGTGACCTGCCATAATTTCAATGAGCATGCGGAAATTCATCTCTCCGCGTTCGGGATGAAGGACGGGCTTTGACATCGCCTCCGCCGGTATCGAGCGAAGCAGCATCAGGTTCCATTGGCGTATGCAGGAGAAGGTCATCATCGCGGCTTGCGGATCGTAGCCGGCATAATTTGCCGCCCAGATCTCCTGATCAAAGGGTTGGATGACGTGATGATCTTCGGCGAGCGTTTGGCGCAAGCGGTAGCTGAAAACCAGTTCGGTGTCGGCCAGGTGGCACAATATTTCGTGCGGACTCCACTTTCCCGGAGCGGGCGATTCTTCTATCCGCGCTGGACCGAGAGCGGCAGATAGTTGTTCAAGATGTCTTGCGGTTGTGGCCACCACCTTAAGAGGATCGCGGCTGCCTAGGAGTCGTGCGTAAGGATTCATCCCATTACAATAACGTCTGTGGGCGCCTATTCTCAACTTACCGGGATGAGGTTACCGAAGATTCAATGGTCACCGTTCCGCCGTGCGAACGATTAAACGTACATGCCAGCATGAATCCGGAACGTGTTTGGTTTCCGGTGAGGTCTGAATGACAGCAAATCCCCCCTCCATCCCTGCGGAACAGGCCAAAGAGATCCGCCGTCTGTCGCACGATCTAAGCAATGCGCTGGAAATTATCGTGCAGGCCAACTACCTGCTGGGAGCCATGACGCACGATGAGTCTGCCAAGCAGTGGATGCAACTGCTGGATAATGGCGTTCTCCAGGCTGCGGGCATCAATCGCAGTCTTCGCGATTACATTGTTGCCAATAGTTGAGTGGGCGAGAAAGAGAAGCCGCAGATCCCACGGCGCGCCGGGGCAGGCGAGATGACAAATCTGTTCGAGAGCTGACTTCCTCGTTTCCAAGAAAGGTCCGCGGAACTGCGGATCCCTCTGCTTCGCATCGGGATGACAAAAAGGAGAGGGTGGTTGTGAGGGAAAGGACTGTTGCCAAAGGACAGAGTGATTGTGAGGGAGAG
Organism: Acidobacteriaceae bacterium; assembly: GCA_049693715.1. GTDB lineage: Bacteria > Acidobacteriota > Terriglobia > Terriglobales > Acidobacteriaceae > PALSA-350. Next base: position 46,720 of record JBAVQC010000381.1, read on the forward strand.
GACTGTTGCCAAAGGACAGAGTGATTGTGAGGGAGAGGTGCACTGGACAAGGCCGCATCATGCGCCTTTCTCTTTAAAGGAACGGCGCATGATGTTCGACAACTCCACTCATTTCTACAGGAAGTCCACGATCAGCCTAGCTTGGCGTCGAGGGTGATTTCGGTGTTGTTCTTGAAGAGCCTGGAGATGGGACAGTTGTTTTTTGCTTCTTGCGCGGCCTTGTCAAATGCCGCCTTGTCTGCACCCGGCACCTTGGCGGTGGTCGCCAAAAGGATCCTGGTAATGGTCGGGCCGGCGTCGGTTTTTTCGAAGGTTACCGTGGCCTTGGTGTCGATCGACTCCGGCGGCAAATTGGCGGTGGTGAGCTGGGCACTCAGCGCCATGGTAAAGCAACCGGCGTGAGCAGCCGCTATCAGTTCTTCCGGGTTGGTGCCGATCCCGTTTTCAAAACGAGTGCCAAACGAGTACTGGCTGTCTTTCAACACGCCACTCTGGGTCGAAATCTTACCTTTGCCGTCTTTCAGGCCGCCGTGCCACGCTGCGCTTGCTGTGCGATCCATACAAACTCCTCTTGAGGGTAATTCCCCATCTCATTGTATTGATGCCGCCGACATCCCATTGTGAAGAAACCTACTTCGGAAAATTCAGCCGTTGGGATACTGTCGGGCCATGGGCAAGGACACATTGCGCGCCTGCTGTGTCTGGGAGGCGACGTCATGGAGCACCAGCCGGCCTTCCAGCAGGTAGTAGCCCTGCTGGCCGCGGCTGCGGGCGTTTCCACGGACGATCGTTCCCTCAAACGAGAACCACACGCTGTGGACCTGCCTGGTGGTGAAGGAGAATCGCTGCCCGGCCATGCGGCTGGTGGCGAAGAAGAAAGTAAGCGGCGTGCCCTCGTCGCTTTCACGGTCACCAAGCCTGGTAATGTAGCCGGTTAAGCGGTCCGGCTGCAGCTCCACATCCACGAATTCCCCGGAGCCTAAGGTGTATTCTCCCGAGGCCTCAAGCGGAAGTATGGTCCGGCCGCTCGAGCGGGTGTCCATATCATCTTCGACCTGGTTGTAGCCGCGCCGATGCAAGACCGGTTGGGGCGCAAGGTTGGTTTGCCCCCACAACGGCGGCGGCGCGCACGGAGTGAGGGCCACGGCGAGGAGCGCAATGACGTTCCAGCGCGAAAATTTCACGGTTACCTCTAAGGGGCAGAATGCCCGATGCTCTTTTGTCGGGCAGCCTCAAACTCGTCCCCCGGCTTCCAGGTGACCGGCGCGGAGAGAGCCTGCCACCCTAGTAAGAACCCGAACTGCGCCAGTCTGGCATCGGCGCGGAAATCCATATCCGCACGATATTCGTCGGCGGGACGATGATATCGCTCCGCATCATACTCTGCTTTCTGCTGTTTTCCCCAGCCTTCGGGGTGGCCGGTGAAGAGATCCCCTTCATCGATCGAGAATGCCGGTACTCCCACACGAGCCAGGCTGAAGTGGTCGGAGCGGTAGTAGATCCCGGCCATGGGTGCACTATCCGGCTGGATCTTGAGTCCAAAGGCGGCGGCCGTTTTTTCCACAATGGGGTAGAAGCTGGTGCGCTCCGAACCGTTGACCTCGACCGAGGTGGGTATGCCAATGGGCAGGAGCTCGTCGAAGTTGAGGTCCAGGTTAAGGTCGTGGATGGGTTCCGGGGGATGCATGCCGAGATATTTCGAGCCCAACAGGCCCTGCTCTTCCGCGGTGACTGACGCGAAATAAACATTGCGGGGCGGAGCGATTTTCGCGGTGGCGTAGGCACGGGCCAGTTCCAGGAGGATGGCACAGCCAGTCCCGTTATCCACTGCGCCGTTATAGATTTTGTCGCCCGTACCACCGGGATCGATTCCCAGATGATCGTAGTGGGCGGTGTAAAGGACGCTGTTACCCGGGGCCGGGTCTGCTCCGGGCACCACGGCGATGACGTTGGAAGAGTCGTAGTTCCGAACCTCACTCACGATGTGCGCTTTGAGGTATACGGGGAGTTCCACTGCTTTGAATCCGCGCTTGCCGGCGGCCTGGATCATCTGGTCTGCGTTCATGCCCGCCGCGGCGAATAGCTTTTGGGCAACGCTGAGTTGGATCCAACCGGCGGCTTTAAGGACAGAAAGGGGATCATTGCGCAGATAGGAGGTCTCGGTCGATTCGGAGTTGCGGACCACGTCCCATCCGTAGCTGGCGAGGTCGGTGCGGTGGATGACCATTACCCCGGCGGCGCCTCTGCGTGCTGCTTCTTCGAACTTGTAGGTCCAACGGCCGTAGTAAGTGAGAGCCTTGCCTTTGAAAAACTGTTCGTCGGTCGAGGGCGGCTCGTTGACGATGGCCAGCAGGATTTTTCCTTTGACGTCTATGCCCGCGAAATCATTCCATTGATACTCGGGCGCGTTGATCCCATAGCCTACGAAGACGATGGGCGCGTCCAGGTCGACACTTGGCGCACCGGTTTGATCCTTGGTCACGTAGTCTTCGCCGTAGGTTAGCCGGATGGGTTGGCCATTGACGGGAACAAACGTAAAGCTGGTCTTCTCGACATCGGTGTGCACGGCCATGAGGGGGACAGCCTGGAAATAGGTGCCGTTCTCACCGGCGGGCTTCGCTCCGGCCAGGGCGAACTGGGTGGCGATGTATTCTGCGGCCAGTTGGCCACCGCGCTTGCCAGGGCCTCGGCCTTCGAGCAAGTCGCTCGCGAGAAAACGATCGTGGGCGCGGATTTTTTCCGGGTCGATGCTGGCCGCTGCCTGACGGGCGGCCGGCGGAACATTCTCGAGCGATGGTACTTGGGGCATTTCCAGTGCGTGTGCCAGTGAGGCCAGGAGCAAAAGAACAGGGCAAAGAGACTTCTTCATTTCACCTCTTCAGGTATGATTTGCAACCGCCGCAGTATCTTGCGGGTGAGCCCGGTCAAGGGCAAGGCGCTCAGTTCCGAACCTTTTGTCCATCGCTGGGGTGTCTTCTGTGTTGGCCAGCGAAGAGTGGCTTCGTGCTCTGTAAAGCGGAGTACGTGAACCCGGTAGTTGGTCACGGTAATGGCATGGCGGAGGGTGAGGACCACCCGGTCGTGATCGTCCTCCCGCATCTCGACCTCAGGGAGTTCCCACATACCCGGCATCAACGAGGCTGACCCAGGGCGCTGGTGGAGCAATACCCGGGTGGCTCCGGGACGATCACGGCGCAACAGGGCATAGGCGATCTGCCGGTTGCGCATTTTTTTTGGCGGTGGGGTTTGGTGTTCTCCTCGGGTCTTACAAAAGGATTGGACCGGACAGTGGAGACATAAAGGACGTTGGGGGAGGCAGACGGTCGCGCCTAGTTCCATCATCGCCTGGTTGAAGTCGCCCGGGCGCTGGGTGTCGAGGAGGTTGGCGGCGCGGCCGCGAAACCACTTTGCGTGGGGTACGAGGGATTCTTCTTCGGGGAAGATACGCTGGAGGACGCGCTCGACATTGCCGTCCACTACCGCGACCGGCTCGCCAAAGGCGATGCTGGCGATGGCGGAGGAAGTGTACTCACCGATTCCGGGGAGTTTGCGGAGGGCTTCGGCGGTACGGGGGAAGATGCCCTGGTGTTGGTGGACGACGACGTTCGCGGCGTGGTGCAGCATCCTGGCGCGACGGTAATAGCCGAGGCCGCTCCAGGCAGCGAGGACGTCGGGTTCTTTCGCTTGGGCGAGAGCGGTTATTGAGGGGAATAGGGTTAGGAAGCGTGCGTAGTAGTCGAGGACCGCGGTGACACGGGTTTGCTGCAGCATGATCTCGGAGACCCAGATGCGGTAGGGGTCGGAGTTTTGCCGCCACGGGAGGTCACGGGCGTGGGAGTCGAACCAGGTCAGCAGGGATTGTTGGAATTTCCGGATCACGGCCGGACGGGTAACCACAATTTGAATGTATCAGAGGGGTGGAGGGAAACCGCAGGTCCCTCGGCTTCGCTCCCTATGTACAAAATGTTAAACCACATAGAATCAACAGCAGATTTGGGC
>JBAVQC010000382.1:0-16600 GCA_049693715.1 Acidobacteriaceae bacterium
AGTTTCATTGATTACGTCGATGGCAACAGCTTCGACGATGAATTCTCGGTGAGCGGATCAGGCTGCGGCGATGGCTGTACCTATCTGCAGTACACGGGTACGGCCGGGATTCCCTTTATCAACCGTCCCACCGGCGGCGGCAACTTTACCTCGATGCGCTTCGCCAATATGAAGATCGACGGCGGCGGGCTCGCGTCTGCGATTTTTGAACTAGGCTCGCTGGGCCAAAGCTACTTCGAAAACATGAGCGTGGGCCATGTGGCCGGTGGTTCCGATCACGTGATCGAGTTTGGGCACTTCGGGGGCGATGCCTTCCAGGTATTCGCCAGCAATCTCAACGTCGGCGTCTATCCTGACGCGGGGACGCAAAATTGCGGCAACTTCACAGCCAATGTGACCGGTGGAGCCATTACCTCGTACACGGTCAACAGCGGTGGAACCTGTTATGCCACTTACACCGGCAACACAGAGCTTACGGTGGTGTCCTTACGGGGTTACAAGGGCGGGACCGCGGCCCAGCCATGTACCGTGATGCCCGATCCCCCAGCGGCGACCATCACCGGAAACGCGGTGAGCGCGATCACCCCAGGAACGAACCTGGGCTCCGGATGCAGTGGAACCATCGACGTGCAGGTTTACCAGACGCCGAACGTCAACTACGGGGTCATCTTTCATAATTCGGATTCGTCGGCCAAGGACATCATCTCCTACGCCGGCAACATTGCGGCGTTTTACCAGGATGGCGGCGACGACACTTTCTTTCACCTCCATCCCTCCGTGGTCCCCAACGGCATCATCACCATTGGTGGCACGCATTTTGTTGGTACGGAGATTGACGATGTAGGCGGCTACGGATTCCAGATCCAGTATCCGTTTGCCAGTGAGGGAACGTCGATCGAGGGGACAAATACCTACGTGGGAGGCAACCGGCTGCTTCCCGGGTCGGCGACTTACTACTTTGCCTCCGCGACGACCGCGGCGGACCCGGTCGACATCGGCGCATCCGGGTCGCTTTGCACCGCCAACCCTGGTGGGGGCGCCCCTGTCGACTGGCAGGAGTTTGTCACCCAGTCAGGCACACTCAATTCTCCAGCCGACTACCTTGCCAAAACACCCGCGGGCCTGTCGGTGCTGGGTAACGACACGAGCTGTGGGCAAACCATGGGGGACTATTCTCCCGGGCTCACGACCGGGACAACGAATCAGGCATCGGTCAGCGTAATGGCCCTGGGCGCGGCGACCAGCGGGACCAACTACAACTCCGGCCTGAGCAAGTGGAACGGCAGCTACTGGAATGGGGCAGCGCCGGCAACGGACTCCTGGACACTGAACAATGTGCTGGGCACGGGCACCAATCCAAGCAGCACCCTGACCTTCGCTCATAGCGGAAGCTCCGGCGCAGCGGCATTGGCGCTGCCCTCTGTCACCACGGCGGTGACGCAATCTGCCGGAGACAACAGCACCAAGGTGGCGACAACCGCTTATGTGGCGAACGCGGCGGCCACGAACCTCGGCGGCACCGGGGTCGATTCGGCTCCCTACCAGAGTGCCTCCGCAATGACCGGGTATATTACCGCTCCCACAACCAGTGGTCATACGTTCGTGTATGCGTGGCAGCCCACGGGCAGCGCGGTGGCCCCCAGTGCGCTGGACTTCTCAATCTATCTCGCGTCTCCTCCGGCGATCGGCGGGACCGCGCCGAATGCGGCGACCTTTACCACTGTGAGCGCGGCTGCGTTCAATCTGCAATCGGGGGCAGCCGGCCCTTACTCCACCTTCTTCGATGACTTCTATACCGGGGCCAATATGGCCAGTGACCCTATCGGATCGGCGGCGAGTGACACCTGTAATCCGAACAACACTTACACGGATAACAATCATCCGGGAAACATGTTGCTTACCTCAGGAACCGCTGGGACCGGCACCGGCATTGTCTGTGGGCTGGTCTCGGAAGCTAATTCGGTCACTGCGGCCAACACATCCCTCGGGTGGACGTGGGAGACCGCGGTGTACGTGCCGGTTCTTCCTGGCACCACTGCTGCAGCGTACCAGGCGGGCTTGGCGCACACGCCGAATGCCAGCCCATGGACGACCGGGATCGGGTTCTATCTATCCAGCGCCAATGGAGTAGCGAACGACTGGTACTGCCGTTATAACTCGACCTCCACCGATAGTGGAGTTGCTGCCACCGTGGCCTGGACCAGGTTGACCATGGTGAATGATGGCACGAATGTGCATTGGTACATTGGCGGAACGCAGGTCTGCGGAACGGGCGTCGCGATCGCGAGTATGCCTTCGACTACGCAGTACCCCGCAGTATGGTCTGCGACCGCGTTGAGCGCAACTTCCGTGACCATGGCGTATGACTACATTAACTGGCAGCGAGCGGTGAGCAGGTAATTCTATGAACAATCTCAAGGTTTGGCTTCATGGGTTGGCGGCGGCTGCTGTCTCAGCGTTTGCCTCCGCAGCCAGCGGCGCGATCGCGCTGCCTATGGTGTTTACGTTTGATAAGACGGGATTGCTGAATATGGTCAAGCTGGCTACGGTGCCGGCGTTGCTGGCTGTGTTTGCTTACCTGAAGAGTAGTCCGGTCCCCGCATTGAGTGCTGATCGGGTTTCTTGATCTTTAATAACCCCCGGCTGAAACCTGTATCCTCGGGGCGGCCGAAAGGCGCACCGAATTTCAAGTGGCTTTAGCACACACATAAAGGAGCATACCCATGGCATTCACCTGGCAGTCAGCCGGGCACGCATTCGCGTCCCTGTTTAAAGATGTAGTTACAGTTTCAAAGAAGGTGGTTGTGGCCCTCGGTAGTCTGCAGAATGAAGCCCAGCTCATCGAAACGCTCACCTCGCTGGTAAGTCCACAGGCCGCGGCAGTAGAGCAAATTGCTTTCGGCGCCCTGGGCGAGTTAATCGCCGCGGTGCAAGCCACGGAGACAGCAGCCGGCGCGAATGGCATCAACGTAAGCTTCGATGCTTCTGTGATCGCAGAAGTGAAGAAGCTGATCACCGACTTTCCCCAGATCGTCGCCCAGGTCGAAGCAGCATTCGGGAAGATCAAATAAGTGGCCCTGCGTGCATCGTGCCTGATCCACGGTCTGCTGTTTCTCATCCTCCAGGGATGCGCCGCACATCGGCCCATCGCCGTGGAGCCCGTACCCGATGCAGAAATCTCAGAAGCCAGGGACTTCGTGCTGGCGGTGGCCGACAAGATGCCCTTGTGGGATGCCGACCCGATCTGCCGCTATGAGCGGGTTGAGATCGCCACGGTAAAAGCCGATATCGCCATGGCACAACGCACCGCCGAGAAAGACCCCTTCCTCGAGTACGTGGCCAGGCTGCGTGACGACTGGGATGCGTTGGTCGCACTGGACGAGAGGCTAAAGAAGGAGTCACTTACATGAGCAGCAAGCAATGGATCGATCAGGTGATCAAGAAACCCGCGAAGTCTGAATCCCAGGGCCCCAGGGGCAAGCAGGCGCGACTCGCGGAGATGCTGTTGAAAATCCGGAAAGAGAAAGGCTAACCATGGCTCACACACGATTGATCACTCTGAACGCCAGCGGCGGCGCCTTTGTCGCTGTCTCGGCAACCCAGGTGACACGGCGAGTCGAAATCATCGAAGACGGCAGCGCCAATGGCGGCACTGGCCAGGGACTCGCGTACCAGTTCAACGATGGCTCTGCCACACCGTTCACCACTACCTATACCATTGAGCCACAATCAGAACCGATCGTGCTCGGCACGCCGGTACCGCAAGGCGCGGGATTTGGGTTAGTGATTGGTGTGCCGCCAGATAACTCAGGCGGATACACACTGGCCGCAACCCTGCTCATCAACTTGAAGTCGGCGAGCGCGAATACCACGATCGTGCGGGTTACTGAGTTCGACTAGGATTATGAAGAAACTTTTATTGTTGCTGCTGGCTACGATTCCCTGCTTCACCGTCGTCCGGGGACAAAACGGCGGCCAGATTATCGCCGCAGAGTATGGCGAATTCAAAGTAAGTGGCTCGTCGTCCGGCGGCTTCTCCTTTCCCCCTGCGACCTGCCAGGTCAGCGGCGGAGGAAGAAATTTCGCCGCCTTTTCCGTCGGCACACCGATCAAGATTGTCGACAGCAACCCTAACCTCACCGAGGTGGCCACGCCCAGCTCGGTGTATATCGGCGCCTGCAGCCTTAACATGGCAACGGTCTACACCCATGTTCCGCCGTTCTATTTAACTTCCGGCACGGGCGGACTGCAGGAAGCGATCAACGCCAACCAAACCAATGACGGGCCGAACACCATCGTGCTCAACGCCGAATGGTACAAGCTCATTACCCCGGGCAACGCGGCCGGCATTATTGCCGCCGTGCATGGCATACCGGATCTCGGATTGGAAGACGTGACCACCACCCCCTCCACGTTCTACCAGTGGAACGGGTCGCAGTACACCGTGTTGGCTACCGGTTCCGGCACGTATAACCAGGGAGCTGCGGGCGCGGTCACGCAGACGGTGACGGCCAAATTGCAACAGGGGATCAGCGTCAAAGACTTTGGCGCGGTGGGCGATGGCGCTCACATGGCAGCGGATACAGCTGCAATCAAAGCAGCGGTGGCCGCGGCTGCCGTTTCCGGCAAAGCCGTCTACCTGCCGGCGGGGAATTACCTGCTCGATAACAGCGTGGCAGCGGTGCTCTCAGGGGCGCAGAACGTGATCATCTATGGGGATGGGCCATCCTCTGCCCTCGCCTGCCAGACCATTGGCACCAATGACTGTATCGCATCCACCGGAGCTACGGGCTTCGGGTTGCAGAACCTGGCTATTTCCTTTGGGCCCACCGCCACCGCCAGAACCTCGGGCTATACTCTGGACGTTCAATCCTGCACCAACTGCTCGTTCGATGGAGTCACACTGAACAATGGAGATCTGAGCGGATTTCGACTGGCCAGCTCGGTGCACACCTCCATCCACAACATGAGCATAGCCAACTTTGAGGCCAACGGTCTGTTCGCCATCAACAACCAGGATCTGCGGGTAAGCGGCCTCTCCTGCGCCAACAATGGGGATGCCTGCTTCGAGACCTCGTGGTTTGACTCGCAGTACTCGGTTTACGCGATTCCCTGCCAGGACATTACCGCGGAGGGCATCACCAGCAGCAACGATACGGAGACCATTCTTATCAACTCCTGTAATAACGTCACCGTGAATGGATTCGTTTCCCTGGGCTCGGGGCGAGAGGCCGTTTTTGTGGGCGAGGATAACACCACCACCACCACGCAATGGCCGGATAGGATTTCGATCTCCAACGGAACCATCTACGGCTCGGGGTATGGCACGAACAGCCGGAACTCCGCTACGGCGCAGGCCTTGTATATCAACGTGGGCGCGGCGCCCGGCGCAGGGGTTATTTCGCACATCGCCATGAATAACATTGTGGCCACCCACATTAGCGGCTGGGGTTTGCAAATGGCGGAGCTGCAGAACGACGATCTACAGCTGAGCAACCTGCGCTTTTACGACGTGGGCTCAGGGAACACGGCCGGCTGCCTGCAGTTGGAAGGCAACGAAATCAACATGGACAACGTCTCGTGCACGCTGAGCGGGACCTACGGCCTGTACATTGTGAACACCAACCGCCTTACGTCTACCAACTTCACCAGCACGTCTCCCAACCAGGTGGGCAGTGGGACACAGGCGCTGTATAACACTTCCACCGGTGTCATCAACATGAACGGGTTGACCTTTGTGGATACGAACCCGACCACGTACTCGAGCTCAGTCTACGACAATACGAACACCGGCGGCCCACACCAGTTTGTGAATATGCTTTCGAGTGGAACCGTAACGCCGCTGGGCCCGACCGCGGCCAGCGCGAGCGATACGGTCTTTATCTACGCGGACCCTATGCATGCCCAGGTATTCCGCAATGGCGGCACGATTTTCTCCTATGCTCCACCGAATGTTTATCTGACGCCGACGGCCGGCGCTACGCCGACCAACTATCAGCCCTCGCCCCAGTTCTACGTGCAATCGAAATGCTGGGCCGGCGGGGCGCAGGTAACGGAGAGTGTGGCCTGGGTGGATATCTATCCCACCCTCAGCACGGAGTCGTGGGCCTTGACCCAGCTTGGTGGTTGCGGCTTTCCGCTGACCATGGATGTAACCGCGGCGCTTTCGTTTACCGCGAATATCATCAATGGCACGGTGATCTCGGGCAAGCATTTTAGCGGGCTTACCGGTTCGGCGCCGGCCGCTGCGGCGGGCACAGGCGCGGGAACCTCACCGACGCTCTCGCTCAATGCCAACTCCAACGATCTGTCGGGTTATCTCAGCGTCACCACGGGTAGTGCACCGGCGGCCAGCGCCACGGTCGCCACGTTAACCTTCGGCACGGCTTACGCCACGCTGGCCAAGTGCGGCTTGTGGCCGGCGAACGCCGCAGCCGCGGCGCTGAGCGGGGCGGCGCAAGCTTACGTTCCGGTGGGATCGAATACAGCGTTCACCATTAACGCAGGCGCCACCGCACTGGCGGCGAGCACCCTCTACACCTGGGGATATACGTGCACGCAATGAGGCTGCCATGGATATCCCGCTCTTCGCATCAGGAGATGATGGCCCTGTTGACCGCCCAGGTGGATGTATTGACCCACGAACGGAGAGTGTTGCTGGACCGGTTGGCGACACTTGGCCTGGGTGGACCTCTGTTCAGCTCGGTCTCCTCGGACGACTCCTCGGAGACCGCCGATCCGGTTGACGCTGAGGCGGAAGAGATAGAGAGCTTACTGCATGCGCGCCGAAGGCCCTCGAAACTGGCCGATGCGCTTACACGAAAGGCTTATCGAGATTACCGCCGGATGCAGACCGGGGCGAATGTGAAGTGGATACCTAAGGCTGAGTCTGTCACCGCGGCACTGGACGAAGCGGAAGTTTTGGGGAAGAGTTCATCACTCAAAAGCTGACTTTCTGCGGGCCTCGGAAGATGTTCACGGCTCTAGACAAGCTGTGCCCGTCGAACAGCCCGCGACGCACACAAACAGGAAAGAAACAGGCATAAATGGCCACATATCCCAGCGTTGGAATCACCCCGGTTTCGCAGACGCGCGGCATGGAGCATACGCCCTCAGACCCTATGCAGGGCAGCGCGGATGAGCCACAGAACAGCGCCCAGCTCAGCGAAGAGGATCAGCAGCGCCTGATCGGCCTGGTACGCAGTTATAAAGACCAGTGGTCCCAGGACCGCGTGGTGCTGATGCAGCGTTGCCTGCAGAACCTGGAGTTCTTCAAGGGCAACCAATTCATCTCCTTCGGCCCGGGCGAATCTGAATTCTTCAACGCGCTCGACTGGATGAACCAGGAAGAGCACGCCCAGGACGCCGACGACAAGGACCTCTACCAATACTGCAACAACTTCTACCAGATGCTGGCCACCGGCTTCGTGGCGGCGCTGGCTCCGCAGGTGCCTAAGTCAAAATGGATGCCGGAGGACGCCGAGCAGCTGGCGGACGTGACCACAGCGAAAGCGGCGCAGACGCTGATTGACATTATCGAGCGGCAGAACCGCGAGCAGTCCCTGCTCAAGCAACAGTTGCTGTATCTGTACACCACGGGCGCCGTGTTCCGGCATACACGCTTCGTGGTGGACGCAGAACGCGCCGGCACCACGCGCGAACCGGTCTTCAACGAGACCGAAACCCAGCTGGCGCCCGATCGCTATCATTGCTTCCATTGCGGGACGACTTCTCCCTCTGCAGCGATGCCGCTCGACGGACATCGCTGCACACAGTGCCAGCGGTCCCTGGGAGAAGACTCGTTCTTCCCCGCGGAGTACGGGCCGGTGATCCAGAAAGTCGGCGAGGAAGAAGTGCCCAACGGCATGGTCGCGCAAAACCTCTACTCGCCGCTGGAGGTGGACTGCGATCCGGCGGCCAACAACCTGCGGCAGACGCCGCTTCTCAACCTCGAGGTCGAAGTCCACCTGGGTGCGTTGCGGGCGGCCTATCCTGATATGTACGAACAGATCTCGGCCAGCCCTTCGAGCGAGCTTTCTTCCAATGGAAGCATCGATCGTATAGCCCGGCAGCAGGTGTACGCGCAGACGGGCGCGGCCTCGAGCATTCTGCAGGACCAGCGGCCCACGCTGTCGCGCACCTGGATCCAGCCCTGGGCTTTCGATCTCGAAGATGACCGCGAGTTCGGCGAGCGCATGCGGGCAGCGTATCCCTCGGGATTGTTGCTGGTGAGTACGGGGGCAACGTTTCTCTCCGCGCGGGAAGCATCGCTCGCGAAGGAGTGGACCTGGGCCGGCACGCACGAGGGCTTCGGCCTGTTTCCGCCATCGATCGGCGACATCGTGGTGCCCTTTCAAAAGCGGTACAACGACATGGCGAATATCCTGCATGAGTTTATGGATCGCTGCTCTTCCGGGGTGACCCTGGCCAATGCGGACCTGATCGATACCAAGTCATTGCAAGGCAAACCGATGCTGCCCGGGGTTCTGAACCTGGTTAAGCTCAAGCGAACCGGCGCTCCCGGCTCGGTGCGCATGGCCGACGCGCTTTACCAGTTCCAGTTTCAGATGCACGAAGAGGCCTTCAGCTATCTGGATAAGCTGGCCTACAACGCGCAGATGTTTGCGGGGATTCCGCCGCAGGTATATGGAGGCGCGGGAGACCCGTCGATTGAGACCTTCGGCGGCCAGCAACAGCAACTGAATTCCGCGTTGGGCAAGCTGAATATCTATTGGGAGAACCTGAAAGAAGAACATGCGAAAGCGGACGAGCTAGCCGTAAATTGCGCCAAGGACAATCTGACCGCGGACATGCGGCAGGTGATTCTGGAGCGGGGTTCAGAGTTCAGAAACGATTACATACGGTTGGATGATCTGCAGGGCAGCGTGCATGCCTACGCGGATACTGACCAGGGTCTGCCAGTGACCGCGGCAGAACTGCGGCAGCGCTGGATGGATTTGATGCAGGCGGCGGCAAGCAATCCACTGGCACAGGCGATCTTTGATGATCCCACCAACCAGGAGCAGGCGGCGACGGCGCTGGGTGTGCCCAACATGGTGGTCCCGGGTGCGGCGATGCGCTCCAAGGTACTGCAGATCATCGATCGGCTGTTGCATGCCGAAGCGGTGCCTGTTGTCGATCCGCGCACCGGCCGACCCACGGGCCAGGTCAGGCCGACCATCATGCCGGATAAGGCGATCGACGACTTCACCGTGCTGAAGCAAGTGGTGCGGCAGTATTGCCAGGAGAACTCCGATATTCCAGACAACAATCCCGCTGGCTGGCAGAATTTGTTGGCGTACTTTACCGCGGCGGTGGCGACGGAAATGCAGCTGAAGGCGGAAGCAACGCAACCGTCACCCATTCCTCCACAAGAGATCGATGACGTGGTCAATACCGTAAGCGGCCTCCTGCATCTTCCGCCCCATGCTACGTCAGGAAATATCTCGGGCCAGGTGCAAGCAGCCAACGCACTCATCAGGATAGCCGACAAGTTACAGGGTTAACTCCGTAACCGCAACAGACTTACATTTTAGAAAGTAGACCCATGACTGAAGCTACGATCGCAGCTCCCGCTCCGGCGGCAGCACCTACTCCCGCGCCTGCACCCGCCGTGGCGCCTCCTGCTCCCTCTTTTGGGGGTGGGTCGGTTCCCACATCCAGTGTCGATCCGGGCAAGTTCCCTATCCGCGAAGATTACGCCGCTGCGCTGCTCACGGAAAAATTGGCCGCGATCCATGGCGAGCCGGAACAGGTACTCGCGCCCGGCGAACCGCCCCCCGTCGTTGAGGAAACGGTGAGTGTGGCTGAGCCAGCGGAGTCGCCGGCAGAAGTGCCTGCGGTCGACGTAAGCCCGGCGCCGGATGAAGAGGACTTCCAATTAGAACTGGAAACCATCGTCACCCCCGAACTTCTCAGCCAGATGGTCGCGGATAACCCTGACTTCGGCAAGCTCCTTGAGGCCGACTCTAAACTGAAAGGCCAACTCTACAAAACCACCCGTGAAGCCGCCGAGCTCAAGCCGTACCGCGAAATCTTTCCCGACATTGATTCGGCGAAGTCTGCCCGGGACCACTCCTCCACCTGGATCGACGTGCGCGAAACCTTCCTCGGTTCCACCACCCGCGAAGGCACAATGGCCTCCCTCAGCAAGATTGCCGAGCTTTCCTACGAGCGCGATCCCGAGGGCAACGTGGTCATGCAAAACGGCAAGCCAGTCATCGGCGAAGATTTTTTTGGATTTGTCGACCACGTGGTGGCGCTCGATCTCGAACACCGCGCACAGGATGTAACCGCCCGCCTCAAAGCGAACAACTATCGCTCTGAGGAGGAACGCACGCGCGACCAACGCGTGAACGACGCATTGCAACTCCTCAGGGAAGAATCCGCGGCCGCTTCCCCCGCGTTAGAGGCGCCAGACGCACTGCGGCGCAAGGCAGATGAGCTGGACCGGCGGGAACGCGCACTCAACCTGCGCCAGCACGGCGAGAAGGTGGAGGAAAGACGCTCATTCGAAAACGGATTGCAAACCGAAGCCCAGACACGTATCCATGACGGCATCAGCAAAATCATCGCCAACGTGGAAAAGCAGGGCGGCGTGGTCAGTCCTTATTTGAAGAACATTCTTCCCAAAGCCATCGGCGCCAAGCTGATTCGCAAGATTCAAGCCAACCCGGCCCTGCAGGATCAAATGCACTCCCTTCAGCGGCTGCCCATCGGCGATGCATCACGCCAACGCCGTCTCGCGGCCATTGACCGGGCCGTGCAGCAGTATCTCCCGGAAGTCGCGCGCGAAGAACTTCGCGAGGCCGGCGTGCAGATCGCTAACGCCTCCGCAGCAAAACGCGCCAAGGTAGACGCCCAGATCGACAGCACCAGGAAAACCGAACCCAAAGGATCGACCGGACCCGCCGGCAGCGGAGCCGCCTTGATGACCTCAAGCGCAGCCTTCGACCACGCGCAGGCAGAGTGGCAGCGAGCTAATCCGGGCAAACCTTTTGACAAGGTAGCGCGAGAACAAATCCTCCCGCGCGTTCTGCAGCTGATGACATCTCGGTGAGCAACCCCAGGAAGTTTACCGGTACCTAAGGAATCCATTTCATGTCCAACCTGATCGGCACTGCATCCACCACCCAGCAGCTGCAGCTTGAGGCTTTGAACGAGGTCATCAAGCTGCTCATTGAAAAAGAGGCCAAACTGGACGCCCGCATCTCCGAGCGCGGGTCAATTACTCCAGTTTCCCTGCGCAGCTTTCGTCTGCGCTTCCAAACCGCGTTCCCCGGCAACGTCTCCCTGTTCAACCTGGACGGCGGCATTCTGCCGGCCGGCAACTTCAGCGCCTGGGATCAGGGCACGCTGACTCCGCTTGCCACCGTCATCCCGGTCGAGTATTCGCGGCTGGTTGACATCATCGGCGAGGGCGGCCCCAAGGTCGTCTCCGAGAATCCCGTAACCAAGACACTTGCAGATGTAGCCGTGCAGATGGCGAAGAACCGGGACCAGTTTCTGCAGCAGGCCGGCGACGGAAAAATCGGCCAGGTAGACCCGAGTTACGCCGGCGGCGGCGCCAACCCCATCGTGCTCGCGTCGTCTCCGTGGGGCGCCCGGCTCATCTCGCAGGGCCAGCAAGTGCAGGTGATGAGCAACACCTACACCCTGCGTGGCACTTGCTACGTCAACAACGTCAACAACAAGCTCGGCTCAGCCCAGTCCATAACCGTGGACGCGGTGCCCGCCGGGACTGTCGCCGGTGACTTCATCATGGTCGCAGGCGTCGCGGCCACCACTCCGGTATTCCTCTACGGCATACCGTACTTTCATAACACCGCCACTACGGGCACGTTCCTGGGCATTAACCGTACCCAGAATTACGTGGTCGCGAATGGCGTGGCTGCCGGTGGAGCTCCGTTGTCTTTGCCCATGTTGCGGGCGGCGCTCAGCCGTGTGGAACAGAGCCTGGGCACGGATGCTCTCAAGACGCAGGTGTGGCACTCGCATCCCTCGCAGATTCAGGCGTATGAGGAGATGGGCTTCGCCAAGCAGGAAATCCTGATGACCAATGGCAAAATGCCGGGGTTTGACGGGCTCACTGCCAACGTAGGCCAGTTCACCATTGCCGGCCGCGAGGTGGTGCGCAACATCCACGCTGACCAGACACGCATCGACTTCATGGAGTTCGGTTCGTGGCTCAAGGTGGTGTGGGGCAAGGCGCCCTTCTGGTTCAAGAACCGCAGCGGACAGTGGGTGTTTCAAATCTACGATCCGGCTTCGGGCAACCCGACCGCCAACGAGGGATGCTACTACGTGGATGCCCGGCAATATGCCGTGGATAATCCTCAGGCTATCTCCTCGGTGACCGGCCTGAAGGTCCCTGTCTACAACTAACAACTGGTAACGGGCTGAGACAACCCTCTCAGCCCCCAATCCCGGAGAGACGGCTGAGGGGAGTGTAGGATTCAGCCCGTCCCTTCGGGACTACTCGTTATGGAGAGCGCAGCGATGTCTTATCACGGCCCATGCCCTGGAGGCACAGTGAACGATCCAGACCATCACTTCAAAATGGAAGCCGTCGTGGTGTGTGACCACTACTCCGACTTTTTACGCTGCACTCTGCCGGCCAACAAACATCTCTTCGACCGGATCGTCGTGGTCACCTCTGCGGAGGATCGCGATACGCAACGCATCTGCGAGTTCCACCACGTGGAATGCATCAAGACCGACGCGCTCAATTCACGCTGGAATCAATTCTGCAAAGGCGCGGGCATCAATGAAGGCCTTGGCCGGCTGGATCAGGATGCATGGGTGGTCCATCTGGACGCGGATATCTGGCTGCCGCCCCAGACCCGTCTGCTGCTGCAGAATGCCAACCTCGACCCCTGCATGATCTACGGCATCGACCGATTCTGTGTGAAGGGCTATGCCGAGTGGGACAAGTTTTTGGAAATGCCCGCCCTGCAGCATGAATGCGATGCCTATGTACACCTGAATGCCTTTCCCCTGGGAACGCGCGTCACCAGCAAAGACGGCGGCGGCTATATTCCCATCGGCTTTTTCCAGATGTGGTGTCCGGCGGTCTCCGGTGTGAGTGATTATCCGGTAGTCCACACCGACGCCGGGCGCGGCGACATGGTGTTCGCGAAAAAGTGGCTCCGCGCGAAACGTGCATTGATCCCTGAAATCGTGGGCTATCACCTGGAGAGCACTGACGCCTCCATGTCTGCGAATTGGTACGGCAGAAAGACAGCTCCGTTCACTTACCCCGGGAGCCAACGATGAGCCACATCGTGCCCGCCGCCATCCTACGGTTTCTCACTACTTACGGCGGCAAGAACCCCTTCGGTAAGCCGCACTGGAGACTGCTGGTCGGCAGCGACCGATTGGTAAAGGAGTCCGGCGTTTACCGCGATTGGGCAGAAGGGCTCTCGACTGCGGAAAAGGGCGGGTTGAACTTTCAACCCAATCCGCACGCACCTGGATGTAACTTCTCCCGTCACGACAACAAGCCCATTCGCGTGGTCACGGAGATGCGCGAGGTAAGGAAGTATCCCCATGCAGAAGGTTGGATTCTGGAGAAGTGGTTCCCGGCCTCGAGTTATGGCACCCAGGCGGAGTGGTACTCGTATAAGGCCATCGATGGCTTCACCCCAATGTTGGGACCTTATCCCGAATGTGGCGACTATGAGATGGTGTTTGGCCCGTGGCTTAAGGTGCCCGCAACGGATACGCTGCAGGGCTTGATTGCCCAATACAGCGCCGGAATCAACGGACGCCGGGGTAGCCCGGAGTCCCGGGCGCAAGAGTACCTGCTACGGTTCCAATACGAAGAAAAACAGGCGGAGGAGAAGCGCAAGGCCGAGTACGACGCCATGATGCGCGACCATATCTCCCCGCTACACAGCAGCAGCCTGGCGGCCAGCCGCTGGCGGCAGGACCTGGCCCGCCGCACCGGCAACGGAAACGAGCACATCGGCATTCTCTAAGGCTCGTGGAAAACCGTCCATGACCCCCAACCTTTTCTTTACTTACAAGGAGCAATACCCATGGCAACAGTCGTCATCACCCCGGAAATGCAGCGCGCCAATGCGGAAGCGCTCTTAGGCAAGGATCCCGGCAAGTTCCGCGATCCAGGCCAGCGCTGGACCGTCAAACGCTACGCCGAAATCCAGCGCCTGCTCAAACAAGCAGAAGCGGACAAACCCGTCACCATCCTCAACCTGAACCCCTTCCCCCTCAAGATCAATGGTGGTGTCTTTTTCCCCGAGGAGATCGCCCCCTGCCCACCCGGCAAGCCCTACACCATCCACGTAATCCGCGAAACCCGCTGGGGGCACAAAGACCTCGGCTGCGACGCGCAGAACATGATGCAGATGGAGCCGGTCCCCGCCATCCCCCTGGTCCTCGCCGCCGAATATATCCGCGAATACGTGCAGCAGGACGGCGGCTTCGGTGGTGTCCTCTGCTACGTCGGCGATCATGACCCCGCCACCATGAAAAAAGGCGCCACCATTCGCGTCCCTGAAGTGGCCTACAGCGACCGCGGAGAATTCTACGTGGAAGTCCGCGAACGCGACTTTCACGAAACCCTCGCCGCTATCCGCAAAAAACGCAATACCTCGATCCTGCAACGGTTGCAATCGGCCAACGCCTGGTACGAGAACGACTCGCAGCGCATGAACGTGAACGATACTCATCGCGACCTGGCGCGGCTGGCCGTGGAAGAAGGCCTCATCCCGGAACTACCCCGCTGGGTCATGCAAGCCAACACGCTCACAGAAAAGCAGCCTGAGCCCTGCCCCAGCTGCGCCGCGATCCCCAAGGCTGCAGCGATTCTATGTGTGAACTGCCATCACGTCTTCAACGTAGTCCAGGCTTACAAACACACGCGCATCGCCTACGGCGCCGTCGAGATGGATCGCCTCACCGCGGAAGAGTGGAGAATCGTCAACCAGATCAAAGCAGAACGCGATAAGGCGAAAGGCAAAGCAGGTCTCGCGTGAACTGGACTCTAGGCCAGGTAAAGGCCCGGGTACGGAATCTGCTGGACGATCCGCAAGGGTCGTATTTAACGGATGCCTTCCTCGTGCCCCTCATCTGCGAGGTTTACGACGATGTCAATTCGCAACTGGCATCGACACAATCCTCGTGGGATGTAGCCGTAGTGGAAGTGCCTGGTATTCCGCCGGGTACCCCAAACCTGGCGCCCTACCAGGCGGGGACCGGCCCCCTGGCGGCTCTCACTGACCAGCCGCTGCGCATCGATTGGAAACCGGCAGGCGACGATCCTGCCTATTACCGCCTCGTCCGAAACTATGAAGTCCTGCCCGACCTGCAGCCCCGCGAAGGCATGGCCGGCTGGGAGTTCCGCAGCGAAGTAATCTGGCTGACCAATTGTTCCATTGCGGTCGATCTGCGCATACGCGGCGAATTCGGGCCGCCGGCGTTGACCAGTGATGAAAGTGTGCTGTTGTCTCATCCGCGCATCGGCTACGTGGTTGCCTATGGCGCCGCGGCGCTGGTAGCCACGGTCCGCGGCAACGACGCGTGGACCCAGAGCTACGAACAGAAGGCCCTGGAAGGTATGGACGAAATCATGGAGCAACTCGTCCGCGCCGAACAGGGGCAGGTGCGCCGGGCCGGCAGGCAAACCCGGCATTCACGCATTCGTTAATTCCATTTCTTACTAAGGAGAAACACATGGCAGTTTCAGGCGCGATCATCGACTATTCGGGTGGAGCCGGGCAGCGTAACCACACTGTCTTCATTCAGCTCACCTTCAGCGGCACCTTCACCACTGGTGGAGATCCCCTTAACCTCGCAACCTTGAGCAATCCCAACGGTCTTGATGTCGAGGGCTTCTTCGAGCTTCCGCTCACCCTGGCGCCCGCGGTCTATCTCGAAGACATTGGCGGATACTATATCCAGCCAAAGCTCACCGGCTCGACGTTGAATGCCTTTCTGATCAACGTGTACTCTCCCGGTGGAACCATCGTCTCTGGAGCGTATAACTCGGCCGTGACCAGCGGGACTGTAATCCTCACCATGCAGAAGCGCCGCGTTTAAAAAACATTTCCAGGAAGGGCCTGCGGAACTGCAGATCCCTCGGCTTCGCTCGGGATGACAAAAAGGAGAGGGCTGTTTGTAAGGAAATGGGGATTACTAAAGAAAGGGCATAGTGGGTTTCTAGCCCCAGCAACCGCTGTGTCCCTTGACAACGGTTCTCTCCTTACAACGGCCCTCTCCTTTTTGTCATCCCGAGCAGATCCGAGGGATCTGCAGTTCCGCAGGCCCTTCCTGGAAATGTTTTTTAAACGCGGCGCTTCTGCATGGTTAGGATCACAGTCCCGCTGGTGACGGCCGAGTTGTAGGCTCCGGAGACGATGGTTCCACCCGGAGAGTACACGTTGATCAGAAACGCGTTCAACGTCGAGCCGGTGAGCCTTGGCTGGACATAGTATCCGCCAATGTCCTCGAGGTAGACCGCGGGTGCCAGGGTGAGCGGAAGCTCGAAGATGCCCTCGACATCAACACCGTTGGGATTGCTCAAGGTTGCCAGGTTGAGGGGATCTCCACCCGTGGTGAAGGTGCCGCTGAAGGTGAGCTG
>JBAVQC010000383.1:0-10765 GCA_049693715.1 Acidobacteriaceae bacterium
ACTGGCGTTGACGACCTGCATGCGGCCTTCCTTAATGAAGGCCGCACCCGCCGCTGTTGGTGGCGCCCCGTGCAGGAAATCCGGATACTCCGGATTTCCTGTCGAGCTCACTGGCGTTGACGACCTGTATGCGGCCTTCCTTAATGAAGGCCGCACCCGCCGTGTTGGTGGCGCCCCGTGCAGGAAATCCGGATACGTGGGCCGAAAACGATGGGCGCAGCCCAACGATCGCTTTTGCTCAATCGATCATCGAACCCGTCGTAGAGAGCAAGCCTTCAAACAGATCGCCGCACGCTGAATTTGAGAGCCACGAAATGCGGATGCAATCACGCTGCGCGGTACCCTGGGCGGCGGCGCGTGAACCACTGGATGGTGAGCAGCAGAACCAGCTGAAAAGCAATGGCCCCGCAGACATCAATTCCCACATCGATGGGTGAACTCGTCCGGCTGGGCAGAAAGCTCTGATGGTATTCATCCAGACTGGCCACGACCAGCGTGCAAAGAACTGCCAGAACCGAAGCGCGACGCCAGAGAGTCCAGTGTCTGACGGCCATGCGGTGAAACGTCTGCCGCCAACTATAGAAAAAAGCGAGACTGACCAATCCGTAACCGACGAAGTGACCGGTCTTCCGGATGACATGATGTATCTGTTCCCACTGTGCCGGGTCCGGGGTTCCGAAGAGATGCACCCACAGAGGATAGAGCCATCTGCTGGTGTTCGACGCCGACATGGTGGCGGTGGACTCAAGGGCGATCATGAGAACGCTCAACGCGGCTGGGAGCCAGTCCAATACTCTGTGCAAGACTGGGTGCAGCCTGAAATGGTCCATGTTGGTCATTATAAAGGCCGGGCTGCGGGCCGAATGACACGGCAACAGGCGCGGAAGCTACTTGAATACGGCCCGTCACAGAATGCAACATCTACTGCGCTTCGTGCAGAATCCTACGCAGGCATGAAAAGTGCTTCGCAGGCGGCATGCAGCCAAAGGGCTATCGCCTTCGCGCCTGGATCAGGATGACCCAGCACCCGATTTCCAAGATAACTCGATCGGCCTAGCCTGGGCTTCATTTGGGCGGTGCTGTCGGCGCCGCGCTCTGCGGCCTCAAGCGCTGCGAGAACTGCTTCACGCGTTGTTTTCGCAGCCTTGGCCTGCTGCAGCGTTTTGACGAATGGATCGAGAGCGTCCAGCATGGTGCGGTCGCCCGGCTTGGCATCACCCAATTCGCTGATTGCCTGGCAGCCCTGAGCCAGTGCCTCGCTCCACGCTGCCAGCCCGGTTGCGCCCAGGCTCTCGAGAACGCTGCCGCTGCGCAGAAAAAGCACTCCGTAAAGTGGTCCCGATGATCCCCCTAGTTCTCGCCGAAGAGTGTGGCCGAGTGTTTTGAGCGTCGCAGAAACATTGTCCAGCGGATAGGAGCTTAGCGCGTCCTGCACTGCCTTGGCCGCACGCGCCATGCTCGCGCCAAGGTCGCCATCGCCGGTAACCCTGTCCATCTCCGTCAGCTCGCCCTCCGCAGCCATCAAAGCCTTGCAAGCGGCCTCGATGGCGTTTCCTGTCCTTTTCCCGACTTCGGTCTGCGCACCCCTACCCGCGGCCTCCGTGGCGCTGGTGCTGCCCCCGGTCTCAGTCCCCACTGCTGGTTTGCCGGGACGCTGTTTGGCTGCATTGGGCCATGCAGGTGCAGTGGTCGCCGCATCGAGCCAGCGCAGCCGGTCGTCATTCAGACCGAGAACGGAAATCGAGATTCCCGCCATATCGAGTGAGGAAAGAAATGTTCCCGCAAATATTCTCTCCACCGTGCAGCCCTTGCTTTCGAGAAAGCGCACTGCGTGGCGGGCGACAATGGCTAGTTCCATGGTGGTCGTGGCTCCCAGATTGTTCACCATGACTGCCACCTTCTTGGAGAATTTTCCGTGTTGCAGAATCGCGCTCAGCAGTGTCTCCGTGAGTTGGTCCGCGGGCCGCATCGGCATCCGGTTTACGCCCGGTTCCCCATGGATGCCGAGGCCGAGTTCCATCTCCTGCTCACCCAGCTCGAAGCTTGGTCTTCCCACAGCGGGTGAGGTCCCCGCAGAAAACGAGACTCCCATCGTTCCCAGGGAGGCAACAGCCGCTTTGCCGATGGCGGCCAACTCCGCCAGGTCTTTGCCCTCCGCGGCCGCGGCCCCCAGCAGCTTATGAATGAATACCGTGCCCGCAAGACCGCGGGCGCCGGTGGCCTGCGCTGTGCCTCGCAAGGCCACATCATCATCCACAATGACCATCTCGACCGGAATGCCTTCGGCGCGCGCCATCTCCGCCGCCAACCCGAAGTTCAGGCGGTCGCCGGTGTAGTTCTTGACCACCAGCAATGCTCCGGGCTTGGCAGCAACCGCTTGGATGGCAGCAAAAACGGTGTCGCTGCTGGGCGAGGTAAAGACTTCTCCAGCGATGGCAGCACTCAGCATGCCCGCACCAATGTACCCTGCATGCGCCGGTTCGTGGCCGCTGCCTCCGCCGGAAAGTACGGCGACCTGCGAGCCACGCGCTTGCCCTGCATCCGTTCGGATAAGCGCCTTATGTCCGGGTAAGCGTTCGCACCCTGGTTGCAACACTGCCAGTCCCAGCACCATCTCTTCGACCACGTCTTCCGGGCGATTGATTAGCTTCTTCATGATGCAGCCAATGTACCGCGCCGCACGGCTAGCCTGGGGAACGGGCCCTGCCATATATGGTAAGATTCGGGCAATTGGAGGAAGTTAATGGCTCATTACTCCAGACGCGATTTCCTCAAGACCGGCCTTGCCGCGGGCGCTCTCGCCACCACCGGAACCCTTGCGCTGAGAGCTGAGCCGCAATTTGCTACCGATTGGGTAACCGTGGGAAAAACCAACGTCAAAGTCACGCGCCTCGCGTTTGGCACGGGGAGCTTTTCCGGCCAGGTACAGCGCGACCTGGGCCAGGAGAAGTTCACCCGGCTGGTGCGCCACGCCCATGAGCGCGGTGTCCGCTTCTTCGAAACTGCTGAGTCCTACGGTGGCATGCACGAGATGCTGGGCATTGCATTGCAGGGAGTTCCCCGGGACAGCTATCGGTTGATGACCAAGGTCACGACCCATGACGGGGTCAACCCGCAAGATAAGATCGACCAGTTGCGCCGGGCGGCGAAGACCGAATATTTCGACATCGTACTGCTGCATTGGCAGCACACTCCGACTTGGCCGGCCGACAGTCTCCGGTGGCAGGATGGAATTTCCGAAGCCCAGGCGAAGCAGGCTGTCTTATCCCACGGCGCTTCGGTGCATGGACTACCGGCTTTGCGTCAGGTCCCGGACATGAAATGGCTCGAAGTCGCCATGATCCGCATGAATCACAAGGGCGTACGCATGGACGCTGAGGATTACAACACTGAAGGCCTGGGAAATGTAAGCGAAGTGGTTACGCATGTGAAAAAGATTCGCAAAGACGGAACGGGTGTCATCAGCATGAAGTTGGTTGGCGAAGGTGCTTTCACTAACCGTGAAGACCGCAAGGCAGCAATGAAGTTCGCTTTCAGGAATGCTGGCGTCACTGCGGTCACCGTCGGTTACAAAAACACGGGCGAAATCGACGAAGCCATCGAGAACCTCAATCTGGCGCTCGCTTAACTGCTCCAGACCATGATTGAAATCAATTCCGATCGGCTGTGGAGCCGCATGGAGGCTCTCAGCCGCATCACCGATCCAGCCAAGCCCTGGACCCGCCGTGCTTTTGAGCCTCGATTTTCCGAAGGCCGGGCATGGCTGGAGCGAGAGTTTAAATCCGCTGGTCTCTCCGTAACCATCGACGCCGGCGGAAATCTGCTGGGCCGGCTCTCTGGAACCACACCCGGTCTGGGAGCCCTGGTCGCAGGCTCTCATTCAGACACCGTACCCGCGGGGGGCCGGTTCGACGGCGCGCTCGGATTGCTCGCGGCCCTGGAGGCCGCTCAGTCCATCCGGGAGCAGCAGATTCCGCTGTCACATCCCCTCGAAGTGGTCGACTTTCTCGCCGAAGAACCCAGTGAGTTTGGACTATCGTGCATCGGCAGTCGAAGTTGGGCGGGAGTACTGGCCGCATCAGACCTGACGCGCTGCCTGCCTTCCAATCTAAGTCTTGCCTCCGCGATCAATAGCGTCGGCGGCAGTGCGGAACAACTGACCCAGCCAATTCGCAGCCATGACTCTGTGGCGGCCTATGTGGAGTTGCATATCGAACAGGGGCTGGTGATCGCGGAACGCAACGCCGAGATTGGCATCGTGACTGCGATCGTCGGCATCCGGCGGCATGAGATCACGGTGGAAGGACGCGCCGATCACGCCGGAACGACGCCCATGTCACTTCGCCGTGACGCCCTGGTTGGAGCTGCGGACTTTATCCGTGCGGTCGACCAACTGGCGCGATCGAGGCCCGCAGATAGTCCTTACCTGGTGGCAACGGTGGGAAAGATTTCCGTCCAACCCAATGCGATCAACGCAGTGCCTGGTTCGGTTTCCATGATCCTCGAAGCGCGCAGCACCGATGAGACTGCCCTGCTTCACTTTGAGCAGGAACTGTGGAAGCGCGCCCAAGGCGAATTGAACCAGAGACAGTTGCGGCTGACGATCACTCCCCTGAGCCAGACACTGCCCACTGGCTGTTCCCCTCTGGTGCAGGACACGATCGAGAAAGCGTCTTCGGCCGCCGGGATTCGCAGCACCCGCCTGCCAAGCGGCGCCGGGCACGATGGCGTGTTCGTCGCGCGCATCGCACCCATGGGTATGATCTTTGTGCCCTGCAAAGACGGTCGAAGCCATACTCCGGAAGAGTGGGCAGAACCTGCCGATTGCGCGAAGGGCACGCGCGTTCTCACCGAGACCCTGCTTTTGCTGGACAAAAACCTGCCTTGAAGCTACACATCTTCACCTTCGATCATCCAATGTGAAAAGGAGCCTTTATGGCTGCTCTCGAAAGTTTTCCCCGTATTACACCGTTTCTTTGGTTTGACAACCAGGCAGAAGATGCGGTGAACTTCTACCTTTCTATATTCAAGAACTCCCGGCGGCTGGACACGCTGCATAACAACGGCGATCGCCCGGCGCCGGCAACGGTGCTCACCATTGCCTTTGAACTCGACGGCCAAAAATTCACGGCACTCAACGGAGGTCCGATGTTCAAATTTACCGAAGCGATTTCATTCGTAGTTCGTTGCGACTCGCAAGAGGAAGTCGATGACTACTGGACAAAATTGTCTGCCGGCGGCAGCGAGAGCCAGTGTGGCTGGGTCAAGGACAAGTTCGGTTTATCCTGGCAGATCGTACCTGCGCGCCTGCCGGATCTGATCAGGAAGCCGAACGCCATGCAGGCTATGTTGAAAATGAAGAAGCTGGATGTTGCCGAACTGGAACGGGCCGCGGAAAGTTAAAGAAGTGATCCCAAAAGGAGTGGCGCTGCTATCTTTCCTGTTGAGTTGTCTACTTGCTGCACTTTGTTGCAGAGCACAAACTCCCGTTCACATCGACGTCGACCTGGCGAAACCCGTAGGTAAGTTCACGCCGATCTATAGCTGGTTTGGCTACGACGAATCGGGATATACCACCACCCAAAATGGCCAGGCCCTACTGGCCCAATTGCACGATTTGAGCCCGGTTCCGGTCTATGTTCGCGCGCATTTCCTGCTCGCCACCGGCGACGGGAAGCCTGACCTCAAATGGAGTTCGTCAAACGTCTACACCGAGGATGCAAACGGGAACCCGATCTATAGTTGGACCATTCTCGATCAGATATTTGACGCGTATGCGGCAGCGCATGTGCGCCCCATGGTGGAGCTGGGTTTTATGCCCAAAGCACTCTCCACTCATCCTGATCCTTACCACATCGGTTGGCCGCTCAAACCAGGCGAAGAAGAAGGTTGGTCGTTTCCTCCGAAAGACTACAAGCGCTGGCAGGAGTTGAATCGCCAGGTAGCCGCGCACATGGTCGAGCGCTATGGCAAGGAGAGGGTTTCCACGTGGTATTGGGAGGTTTGGAACGAGCCGGATGGCAAGTATTACTGGAAAGGAACCGAGGACGACTACAACAAACTGTACGACTATGCGGTGGCGGGCGTACGCCAGGCGATCCCTAACGCGCGCGTAGGCGGACCCGCGACTACGGGCCCCAGTCCGCAAGGAAACGCCTCTGAGTATCTGCTAGCGTTTCTCGCTCACTGCACCACGAACAAAAGCCTGGCAACCGGCGGCCCCATACCGCTGGACTTTATTTCCTTCCACGTAAAGGGGCGTCCGAATGTGGTTGACGGTCACGTGCAAATGGGACTCGACCACGAACTCAACAACGCGGCCGATGGCTTTGCCATCGTGCGCCAGTTCCCAAAGTTCCAAAGTCTCCCCATCATCCTGAGTGAAGCGGATCCGGAGGGCTGTGCAGCTTGCTCCGCGCGTCTCTATCCGCCGAATGCATATCGCAACGGGCCGCTTTATCCCAGCTACACGGCGGCGGCCATGAAAGGTCTTATGGAGCTTGCTGATCGCGAGCAGGTAAATTTACTGGGAATGCTGACCTGGGCTTTTGAATTTGAAGACAAACCCTACTTCGACGGGTATCGCACGCTCGCGACCAATGGGGTCGACAAGCCAGTGCTGAACTTTTTCCGTATGGCTGGATTGATGAGGGGTAACCGCATTGCGGCGATAAGCAGTGCAGCCACCCCGCTCGACAGTATCCTCGCCCACAGCGTTCGCCAGGCGCCGGATATTGACGCGCTCGCAACCAGCTCGAATGGCGAAGCCGCTGTGTTGCTGTGGAACTATCACGATGATGACGTGGCCGCGGCGGGTGCTCCCGTCATGGTGTCGATAAAGTCGATTCCTCCTTCGGTTCATCGCTTGTTGCTGCAGCAGTACCGCATCGATGATCATCACAGCAATGCGTACACGGTGTGGAAGGAAATGGGGTCGCCGCACAATCCGACCCCGGAGCAATGCGCTCAGCTGCAAGCTGCCGGCCAACTACAGCTACTCACCTCACCCAGGTGGATTACGCCGGAAAACGGAGAGATCAAGCTGGATGTGCAACTGCCACGGATGGGCTTATCGTTGTTGCGCGTGACCTGGCCAGCCAATTGAACAAATCATCGAGTAGCCCCGGGGCTACCGCCAGTCTTTAGAAGAGCAACACGGCCAGTCGATAGGTGGTAAATTCATCGACCTACTAGACTTGCTCATGGAGAGGCCGCGGCCAGCGGGCTTCGATGACCGTCGAAATTCCACCGCGGGGACGGAAGTCTCCCTTGACGACGGCCCATACCGGATCGCAGGCCTTCACGACGTCCTCCAATACCCGGTTGACCACGTTCTCCTGAAAGATGCCGAGGTTGCGGTAGGTGAACAGATATTCCTTCAACGACTTCAACTCGAGGCAGCGCCCGCGCGGCATGTAACGGATCGTCAGATGGCCGAAGTCGGGCAAGCTGGTTTTCGGGCAGACCGATGTGAATTCAGGATCGTCTACCAGGATCTCGTAGCCTGGGAATTGGTTCTCCCACGTTTCAATGCTGGGGAAGTTGTAGTCGAGGCCGGCTGAGGCGTGTTCATCCGTGTATCGAGAAGTAGTGCTCATTACGATATTGTAGTCATTTCTTGATTTCGACGATCACTGCTTCAAATGGCTGGGCGCTGAGGTTTTTTCTGACAACGACACCGGAGTTCCCCACACAACGTCCCCCGCCTTGTGTTCCGCCGTTATTCAGTCTGGTTTTATTTGCGGAGTTTCGATGGGCCTTCTTTTTCTTGCACGCCTCAGTTCCTGTTCGCGCTTCTGTTGCTGAAGTTGGCTCAGGCTGATGCCGAGTTTTTCGGCTTCAACGCGAAGCTCGGCCCAGTTGGTTGGAGCTTTTTCTGGTTCTTCGGTTGTGTCGTCTTTCATCGCAATCCAACTCGACCTCGGCTCCCAGATTGATTTTACCTTGCGTTCAGTTTGCCAGGGGGTCCGGTCGAATCTGGAAGTGGACTACTTTAGGGTTGGTCCCTTTTCCCGTTTCACTATGGAAGGGGGTGCGTGTGCCCCAGGTGGTCCACACCCCTTTGCCTTTCCATCCCGTCTTTGGGTCGTCAAAGCGTCCATCCATTCCTTTGGCGTAGAACCCCAGGGGATAGGGCACGCGCAGTATGGTGAACTTGCCATTGACCAGGGCGACTAACGAATCCGATGAATTGCCGGTAATGATGGGCGTGTTTTCGCCTAGGCCCAGGGTATCGAACTGATCGACCCAGACGTAATAATGAGAGTCCGCGCTGCCGGAACTGGTGACGTTCTTGAACTTCGGCCCGGGCGTTTGATAGAGCGTCCATCCTTCCGGACAATGCCGGCCAGTGGCCGCCGGGCCATTGAGCGGTCCTTTGCACTTGGTGCGGTCAAAGCTTGCGAGGTGCCCGCTGGCCAGGGCCACCCAAACAACGCCGTTGCGATCGATGTCCATTCCGCGCGGAGAAAAACCCCAGACGGGCGCTCTTGGATCTTTCCACGGCACTTCAAAATATTCGGCTAAAGCGGTTTCCGGAGGATTCGATCCCGGGTTCAGGCGAACGATCCCGCCCGGGAAACCCAGGACTGAACCCCAGATCATACCGTCGGTGCCAATCCCGAGGCCGTAAAAGGCGGCGTTGAGGCGGGTGTCATGATTGGGGTCGGCGGTTGCGTTGAGCGCGGACGAGGTTCCCAGACTCTCACCGCTGGGCGCAGTGGCGACCTTCTGCTCTCCTTCGACATAGGGATCGCGTTTGCCGTTGCCGTTGGTATCGAGGACCAAGGCAGTCCAGCCTTGTGACTCCTCTTCGTCGTGTGTCTGGTCGAACATTTTTGTGTTCAACCAGCCCACCACTCCTCCTCCGCCCCCGCTGGTGGTCCAGAGAGTGTTGTCGGCATCCTCGGCAAAGAGCAAGTGATGGGTGCCGAAACAGGTGTCGATCATGGTGAGCTGCCTGGTCACGGGATCGTACATTTCCAATTGGCGTCCGGAGGTTTTGACCGGAGTGAGCTGCGCCGAAATCAGGCTGGAACCTGCTTTGCAGAATGCGGGATTGTCACTGCCACGGATACGAGCAGTGAACCATAGGCGCCCGCGCTCGTCGAACATGGGGTTGTGAACGGTGGTGTGGCTGTCCCAGATGGCCTCGTCGCCCCAGACAGGCGAGGAATTCAGAGGCTTGGGCTGGCCAGGCGTATCCGGATCGCGATACAGAACCTTAAGCCTGCCTATGGTGTTGTGGACCGGATCGAGCACGGGCAGATAATCGCGACTCTCTTCAGGCGAGCCGTAGATGAGCCCCTTGGCGTTTACTTTGGGATCGCGCTTATCGGTGGAGATTGCGTCGTGGAGGTAGGCTGTGGGATCAGCCCAGTCCCATTGCGTAATCACCACGTTGCGTTCAATTCCCTGCGGGCGCGGCGGGGGCTCGGGCGGTAGTTCTCCGTTCTTGATGCGGGTGGTCCAATCGCCAAACAACTCGGTTGCGCGGGTAGGGCCGAGTTGAGCCAGACCGCCCATCATCGCTGGGCCGGCTTGGCCTGATTGGACGCGCCGCATCCAGGCTTGCGCAGGAGTCAGATTGCTGAACATGGCAGGGATGGTGCGCGTGTATTGGTTACCGAGTTGGTGGCAGGACTCACAGCTATCTGTCTTGATGAGATGGATCCACTGGGCCTGGCTCTTGATATTGGGAGAAATGCCAGTTTCGGCGGGGGCCGCGAATTCCTTTTCCGCGGGCACTTCGAGTAAGGCGTACCAGTAATTGGCCGGGTAGTAGTGCGCGGCGGCCTTGCTATCGGGGGCAATAACCGGTTGCAGGTTTACTTGCGCCCCTGGATTGGCTTCCACTTTGGGCGAATCGAGCAATCCGTAACCGCGAGCCCATAACGTGTACTTCGCTTTGGGTAGAGCGGGTATGAGGTAGCGGCCGTGGTCGTCTGTCACCACTTCCTTTATATAGTGGGTGGGCAGATCAGTGGTTTCCGCGATGACCCACACGCCTGCTTCGGGCCCTGCGGAGCTGGTGACGGTTCCACTTATGTAGTCTTTTCTGAGCGGCGCAGCCTGGGTGGCGCCCAGGGAGAAGACGAGCCAGGTGGAGATGGCGATGGCAGTGACTCCGAGGGGAAGGTTTCTGTTCGATCTGTGCACACAGGGGGCCATGGGTGGCTTTGCCGATTGGCCGCCCATCATACGCCCGGGCCGGATTCGGGTGCAATGCTTGCGTTTTGGGATCATCAGGATGCTGGCTTCGGTCGATCGAGAATGATTCTTCACTAAGGGAAGCTCTCATGGATGCTGTGTTGGTTTTGTATTGGGCCCGACTCTAGCCCGGGCCCAAAATAGCCGAATGAGAATTGGGCTTTAGAGGGTCTGTGAGAACTTCAATTTCAAACTCAGTCCCGGAGGGACATCTGAAACTTAGCCCAGGACGCCAGTCCTGGGTGCGTCATGGAAGCATGATCAAGTCCCGCAGGGACGGCTGGAAATAGGCCGCGACGCCGTCCTGGATAACCTTCAGTCGTCCCTCCGGGACTGAGTTTGGAAATGGAGTTCTCAAACTTCTCATCGGCCCGCGCGGAGGAGTGACAGGAGTACGATGGCAACACCGTTACTGCTATTTGTTGTAGAAAATATGCCTATGATCAACAGGATCGAATCTCCATCATGAGAGAGAAGCTAATCGACATCACTGGCACTACGGAGTCGAATTCTCTCCTCACCAGGCGTGAAATGCTGGGAATAACCGGTATGGCCG
>JBAVQC010000384.1:0-6865 GCA_049693715.1 Acidobacteriaceae bacterium
CCGTAGCCTTCAGCATGCCCAACTTATCACCGGCATCGAAGCGCAGCCCGTCAAAACTATACCCGTAAACCTTTTCAGACTGCAGCAGGCCTTTGATGCCGTCCGTTAACTGCAGTTCACCGCCCGCCCCAAGGGGCGTTTTCTCCAGCACGTCAAAAATCTTCGGAGTCAAAATGTACCGCCCGATAATCGCATTCCGCGATGGAGCGTCCTCCGGCTTGGGCTTCTCGACCAGGCCCCGAACATCGAACACACGCTCACTGCCCTCCACAGGAGTGCAGTCGAGCACGCCATACGACGAGATGGAAGCACCCTCCACCACCTGTGTCGCCAATATGGAAGACTGCGTCCTCTCGAAGACCTCGATCATCTGCTGCAGGCACGGCACCCTGGCTTCAATAATGTCATCGGGCAAAATGACGGCAAATGGTTCGTCACCCACCAGGTCGCGCGCCATCAGCACCGCGTGCCCCAGCCCCATAGCCTCTTTCTGCCGCACATACGCGATCCGCGCCATGTGCGATATCTGCCTGGTCATGGCCAGCAATTCGGTCTTTCCCCGCTTTTCCAGCAGCTGTTCCAGCTCAAAGCTGATGTCAAAGTGATCTTCGATTTCTGCCTTGTTGCGGCCGGTAACAATGATGATCTGTTCGCAGCCCGCGGCAATGGCCTCTTCCACGCCGTATTGGATGAGTGGCTTGTCTACCAGCGCTAACATCTCCTTGGGGAGCGCCTTGGTCGCCGGCAAAAAACGTGTGCCGAGTCCCGCTGCAGGGAAAACTGCCTTGCGTACTCTGTCTTTCATCTCTCGATGCTCCAGTCCAGTCTCACAGTAAAGGCGACATCCTGCTTCGCGTACTTAGGATGCAGGAAAAGCTAGAGTGTTGGTGATGTGTCCCCCAGGAGAGCGCGGCGGACGATCTTAATAGGTGGAAATCCCTGCTTGAGAAAATCGTCGTGGAATTGGCGCAGTGAAAACTGCGCTCCCTCCCGTTTTTCTAAATCTTCCCGCAACTTGAGAATCTGCAGTTTACCCAATGTGTAATAGAGATAGGTCGCATCGGTGGTTCCGCGCTTGGTTTCCACTAACCCGCTCGCGCGTGTCTCATACCCCTCGTCTACAAAAAATCTTACCGCCTGATCGAACGTCATCTGCCCGGTGTGCATCTGAATGCCTACGACAAACCGGGCATCGCGCAGCAGTGCATCCTGCAGTTGCCCCAGGCGAATCATTTTGGCATCCCGAGCGTCCCGTGCCCCCGTGCCAGGCTGGCCGTAGCCCTCATCCAGCATCATCTGCTCGCAATAGTGGGCCCAGCCTTCGGCATTGGACGACGCACCCAAAAGTTTGCGTACCTTGCTCGGCGCCTGTGGTACCCACAGGAATTGTACGTAGTGCCCCGGGTAAGCTTCATGAATGGCCGTGCTGAGAATGGTTCCCCGGTCAAACTGGTCCATGAGCTGTTCCGTCTGCTGCGGAGTATCGGGTGGGCCGGGCACGGTCACATTGAAATAAGCCTGGGTCGAGCCTTTCTCAAACGGGCCCGGAGTGTCCATCGAGGCGGTCGTGGTCGCGCGCATGAACGGCGGCGTGTTTTCGAGCGTAGGACGCACCGGCGAAGGAATGTCGACGATATGTTTTTCCTGGATGAACTGTATCAGGCCCTGGAAGGTGTCGCTGAAACTCTGCAGCAGATGGTCAGGTGCAGGATGATCGCGGACCAATTCCGCCACCACCACCCGCGGTGTCCGGTTGGGCTCAACTTCCCGGGCGATGCGCTTAAACTCCGCCTGGTTGTGGCGCAGGTCCGCATAGCCGATCTGCAACAGACTGGGTAGCGGAGTGTCCACCATTTCGTCATACAGCAGCAGTTTCGAGTAGGTATCCGCGCCAAATCGGAAGTCACCATGAGAGTTGGGAAGGACGTCCTTCTTGAGCCAGGCCTGGTAGTTCTCGAGAGCCGCGATCACGGCGC
Source organism: Acidobacteriaceae bacterium (assembly GCA_049693715.1). GTDB lineage: Bacteria > Acidobacteriota > Terriglobia > Terriglobales > Acidobacteriaceae > PALSA-350. The sequence continues at coordinate 1,977 of JBAVQC010000384.1, forward strand.
TGTTCGATTTTGAAAATTCGTTTTTGAGTTGCTCGTCCTGTGCTTTCTGGAATGCCGCGGGAACGTCCTTTTGAAAAAAACTGATGATATCGGGTAGTTGTTCGAGCGCAATTTCGGTATAAATCCGCGGCGGGTTCTGGAGATTCTGGCGCGCCGCAGCGAGCGCTGCCGGCATCAACCTTTCCCGCGCAACCAGCGAGCGCAAGCGCTCGTCAGGCGATGCGAAGTTGCGCTCCATCAGCACAAAAGCGCCATCTGAAATCCCGCTCGAGTACTGGTCGGGATCCTTCTCCCACAAGCGAATGGTATTTAGTCTAAGCAACCGTCCGTGAATATTCTCCAGCAGCAGCTCCCGGTCGCCCCGGCTGGTCAAATCGAGCTGGTCCGCGGGAATTGCGGCAAATTTGCCTTCAAATTTTTCGAGATCCCTCGTCTCCAGGCCGATCGCGGCGCGCGAGAAATCCTCAAGCTGCGCATCGTACTGGTGGAAACCGTCCGTTGTCGCGGTGGACGGGGCGTAGTGAAAGTAGACCTGGTCGAAATACTCGTCGGCCACCTTGCGCAGCGCGTCCGCTGCGCCGTTCTGCGCATCCGCTGCCGGTATTTTGCGGGAACAGCCGGTGATAGCCACTAGCCCGGTCAGTACGATCGCGATCGGTTTCGAATGCAAGCGACTGCTCCTCCGGTGATGACTACAACTCGAGTTGCGATTGGGCCCTGATACAAAGCAAAACGTTGCAGGTTTCTTCTTGCCCGCGACCTACCTGCGCTGGTGCGGGGCCGCCACCTCGGGCTCTTCGCTGGCAGCCAGCACTTCCAGCAGTGCCCGAATTTCATGGAGTACCTCTCCCGGGTCGGTTGCCTTAAGCGGAAAACGAAGTACACCCTGGGGAGTAAACTGCGCGCCCTTCTTCGCATTCTGCGCAACCAGCTTCATCAGCCGGCCCGGATCGATACTGGCTTGACCCGTAAATCGCACGTGGATCTGATCACGCTTGCGATCCACCTGGGCCACTCCCGTCCGCTCGCATTGCAGGCGAAGGCTGGCCGCTTCCAGAAGATGCTGCACGCTGACCGGCAATTCGCCGTAACGGTCTTCGAGTTCCGCCCGCACTTCGCCCAGCATCCCCTCATCCTGCGCGCCGGCGATCTTCTTGTAGATGCGCAGCCGCTGGTTCTCTTCCTCAATGTAGTTTTCATCGATACGCAGGGTGATCCCAAGGTTGAGGTGCGTAGTCGCCCGCTGCGGATGCTCTTCGCCTTTTAGCTCATTGACTGCGTGCTCCAGCATGCTGGTGTACATTTCAAAGCCCACGGCCTCGATGTGGCCGCTCTGCTCCCCGCCCAGCATATTGCCCGCGCCGCGCAGTTCAAGATCCAACGCGGCGATCTTGAAACCGGCCCCCAGGTCGGAAAACTCCTTCAGCGCGGCCAGCCGGCGGCGGGCAATCTCGGTCAGCTCGTGCTCCGGTGGAATCAACAGGTACGCATACGCGCGACGGTTGGACCGTCCTACTCTCCCTCGCAGCTGGTAAAGCTCGGAGAGCCCATGCCGGTCGGCGCGGCTGATCAGGATGGTATTTGCCAGAGGAATATCAAGTCCGTTCTCGATGATCGTGGTGGCCACCAGCACATCGTATTCCCCGTGCATAAACGCCAGCATCACGCGTTCCAGCTCGCCCTCGCTCATCTGGCCGTGGCCCACAGCAATGCGAGCCGTGGGCACCAGCTCCCGAATCTTGGTGCTGATCTCGTATATGGTTTCTACCCGGTTGTGCACAAAATAGACTTGGCCGCCTCGTTCTAATTCAAGTTCCACTGCGGAGCGAATTAATTTCTCGTCAAACCTGGCCACTACCGTCTGAATGGCCATGCGGTCTTTGGGCGGCGTTTCAATCACGCTCATATCGCGCAAGCCCACCAGCGACATGTGCAGCGTCCGGGGAATCGGCGTGGCCGACATGGCCAGCACATCGATCTCCCGCCGCATCTGCTTCAGGCGCTCTTTATGGCGCACACCGAACCGCTGTTCTTCATCCACCACAAGCAACCCCAGGTTCTGGAAGAGCAGGTCCTTCGACAGCAGACGATGGGTCCCGATCAGGATGTCCACTTTGCCCGCCTCCACCCGCTCCAGGATCGACTTCTGCTCCTTGGGAGAGCGGAAACGCGAGATCATTTCCACGTTGATCGGAAATTGTTTGAACCGGCTCTTGAAGGTCTCGAAATGTTGGAAGCTCAGGACCGTCGTGGGGGTCAAAACCGCCACTTGACGGCCATCCTGCACGGCCTTGAACGCGGCGCGCATGGCGACTTCCGTCTTGCCGTAGCCCACGTCCCCGACTAGCAGTCGATCCATGGGAAGGGGTGATTCCATGTCACGCTTAATGTCGGCGATGGCCGAGATCTGGTCCTCGGTCTCGTTGTAATCGAAGGCGTCTTCGAACTCGCGCTGAAAATCGTTATCAGGGGGAAAGGAGTGCCCTTGGGCCGCCTTGCGCTGCGCGTAGAGCTTCAGCAGCTCATCGGCCATGTCCTGCATGGCTTTGCGCACCCGCGCTTTGGTTTTGGCCCATTGTTGGCTGCCCAGGCGGTTGAGCACCGGCGCTGGGCCGGCATCGGTGGAACGGTATTTCTGGATCAGGTCGAGCCGGGTAAGCGGCACGTAGAGCCTCGCCTGCTCGGCAAACTCCAGCACCATGAATTCCACCCGGATGCCGTCCTGCTCAATCTCCTTCAATCCCATGTAGCGGGCGATGCCGTGCTCCACGTGCACCACGTAGTCGCCCACCGTCAGGTCGCGAAAATCCGAGACAAACGCGGCCGTCTTTGACTTGGCCTTTTTGGGTATCGGACGAGCCGCCACATCGGCCTCGTCAGAAAAGTCATTGGCGCCGAAGAGCACCAGGTTGCACTCCGGCAGGCTGACCCCGCTCGAAATCGCACTGTGCACAATGACCGGGGTGCGAAAATCGCCTGCCAGGTGACTGGATTCGTCGTACGCCTGCTCGCCTCCCGGGGCCGGGGCCCGGCTGCCCAGCCGGTAAGCCTGGCCGTATTCGCGCAGCAGGCCGGCTAACCGTTCCACCTCGCCGTGGTTCGGCGCTACCAGCAGCATGCGTGTTTCCTGCTCCCCCAGCGACTTGATCTGCTGCAGAAACGCCGGAATCGAACCATGGAACCGCAGCGTCGGACGGGACGAGAAAGCAATCTCGTCCATGGGGTTCACGTCCTCATCCAGAATGTCGACCGCACCCAGCTGATCCATCTCCAGCCCAGGCAGGACAGAGATTTTCGCCAGGAATTCATCGGGCGAAAGATAGATATCGCCGGGAGTGATCAGCGTCCCGATACCGCTGCGTTCATGCCGCTGCTCGACCTTGTTCCACCACCGGTCCAACTGGTTGCGGATCATAGCCGGCTCTTCAAGAAATACCTGCACTTTCGGAAACAGATCGAACAGGGTGCGGTCGGCCCCCGCCACGGGGCAGAAAAACTCCCACCCGGGAAAAACGCTTACACCGCCCGCGGTCAGCGCCCGATCCAACAGTTCCGGGTCGTCCCCGGCATCCAGACGGCTTCCGGTCAGGCGCCGATGCACAGCTGCCAGCAGATCCTCGGATATGGGTGTTTCGGTCAGCGGCAACAGCCAGGCTTCATCGATCGCGGTGGACGAGCGTTGCGAATCCGGCTCGAATTTGCGCATCGATTCAATCTCATCTCCAAACAGCTCAATCCGGACCGGCCGATCCGCTTCCGGAGAGTAGACATCGAAGATGCCGCCGCGGCGGGTAAACTGGCCCGGCATTTCGACGATGTCCATGGGACTGTAGCCCACGCTCGCCAAGTGGGTGGTGAGTTCTTCCATGTCGATCTCTTCCTCGCGGCGCAGGACCCGCCCGAGGTTGGCATAGTAGTCCGCAGGGAAGACGCGCATACTGGCCGCCTCCACCGGAACAATCACAATCGAGGCCGCAGCGGTCGCGATCTTCCACAGGACGGAGGCGCGTTGCTCCTGCACATCCGGGTGCGGCGAGATATTTTCGAAAGGCAAGACATCGTGCGCCGGTAAGCGGAGCACACGCTCCGCTTCAATGGCTCCGGTCAACTCACACGCAGCACGCAGGGTGAGCTGGAGTGAATCGGCCGCCTTGTTGTCGGCGACGATCACGACCACCGCGGACTGGGCAGCCCGGGCGAAGAGCGGCAGATAAAGGGCGCGCGCAGTCGCGGTTAGTCCGGAGACACGTTTGCGCCCCGCAGCGAAGGCCAGGTGCCTTCGTACGCGCTCAAAGGGCGCACAGTGTTCCAGGTCCGTGAGCAGCTCGCGGACGAAGGGGAGGATCATGCCTGCTGTAATTCTAACCGGAGGCTATCGAAGGCAGTTTTCTTTGCAGGTCAAGACACGCGAGTATGGAATGCTCAAACCGCGGACACATCTACGGTCTTTTCTCGCTTTTCTCGCTTATCTCTCAATCTTTTTCCCGCATGGAAGCGCCGGCCGGGGACTTATCTCTCTTTTCTCGCACAAAGTGCATTCTTTTTTCGGCACATGAGAAACGTAGAAATCAAACTCGAGTCCACCACGCCGCGAAACTCATCCAGCGAAAAATCGACCAGATCAGAGCGCTTTGTATCAGGGCACGACTTTAGTCGGGCCGTAAAGGATTGACTGCGTTGCGGCCTATTTCCAACCAGTCCTGAAGGGACGGGACAATCTATAGCCCGGCACGGGAATCTTTGTCATTAAGAGAGGAACGACAGCGCAAGTCGCCATCGATGCGAGGCCCGGAGGGCCGGCCGTCCAAACTTCAGCCCAGCCCGGAAGGGCTGGGATACCAATCGCAAGCTGATCTGAGCGCCGTAGGCGCGGCACTCAACCTTGGCCA
>JBAVQC010000385.1:0-12721 GCA_049693715.1 Acidobacteriaceae bacterium
TGGTATCCAGAGCGGGCACCGCGCCCAGCACCGCGCGGCCGGCCACCATGTAGCCGATCATCTGCTCCGCCCCCGCGTCATCCACGGAGCACTCCTGCTTCAGCCAGGCCACAGTCTCCGCTACCTCCGGATGCGATTGGCTGATGTATCCCGGCATCACATTACCGGTGCGTGCGCTGATCTCCTGGCGCAGGCTGGAGACGAAACCCGACAACGCAAACGTCCGTTGCGGAGCCTCCCCCCGCCAGAAAGGCACATTCGGCGGTTGGCCGTGCGCATCTTCGACCAACACCCGTCCTGCACTCTCCACACGCAGGACGCGCCAACTGGTGTTGCCCAGCAGGATCACGTCTCCAGCCGACGACTCGACGGCAAAGTCCTCATCCAGGGTGGCGATCTGTATCCCTTCCGGCTGCACAATCACGGCGTAGAGCGCCGTATCGGGAATCGTGCCCCCATTTGAAACAGCGATCGTCCGCGCGCCTCGCCGCGACTGCATCCGGCCATTCACCCGGTCGCGCAGCAGGTACGACCCGTAACGTCCACGGCTGGCTTCGATCCCGTCCGCCAACAGGCACAGGATCTCGTCGTATTGGTTGCGTGTGAGGCCTTGGTACGGGTGTGCCCGGCGCAACATCTCGTACAGTGCATCTTCTTCCCAGGGTTCTGCGGCGCACGCGGCGACAATCTGTTGCATCAGCACATCCATTGGGCACTCAGGAATTTCCAGCTGATCCAGCACTCCGGCGCGCATGGCCCGGATCAACGCTGCGGACTCCATCAGGTCATCCCGCGTAGTCACGAAGAAGCGACCCTTGGGAATGGCCCCGCGCCAGTGGCCGGCGCGGCCTACTCGCTGCACGGCCGCGGCAATCGCGCGCGGAGAATTCACCTGGCACACCAGGTCGATGCTGCCGATATCGATACCCAGCTCCAGCGAAGCTGTCGCCACCAGCAGCCGGATCTCACCGTTCTTCAGCTTTCGCTCCGCCTCAAAGCGGAGTTTTCGCGACAGACTGCCGTGGTGTGCGGCCACATTTTCCGCGCCCAGTCGCTCACCCAGGCAGAACGCCAACCGTTCCACCATGGCTCGCGTGTTGACGAACACCAGCGTCGACCGGTGTTCCAGCGCCAATGCCGCCAGCCGTTCGTAGACGTCGTCCCAGATCGAGTGGGTCCCGACCGATCCCAATTCCTCACCCGGCACCTCGATCGCCAGATCGAGTGCACGGTGTTGACCCACCTGCACGATGGCCACGTCCGGTCCGCGCTGTCCGCCTAAGAAACGCGCGACCAGTTCGATCGGGTTCTGGGTCGCGGAAAGCCCGATGCGTAGCGGCGCCTGCGACCTTCCTCGAATCATGGCGCCCGGGCTCAGCCGGTTTTCGCCGCACACCAGCGCGTCGAGTCGTTCCAGGGTGAGTGTGAGGTGAGAGCCGCGCTTGTCGTCGGCGACCGCGTGGATCTCGTCCACAATCACCGTCTCCACCGAGCACAGATTTTGCCGGCTCTTCTCTGCCGTCAGCAGGATGTAGAGCGATTCAGGCGTGGTGACAAGAATATGCGGTGGCCGCTTGAGCATGGCCCGCCGTTCCGCCGGCAGCGTATCCCCCGTCCGCACCGCGGTGCGTATCGGAGGGCACAAGTAGCCGCGCGTCAGCGCCAGTTCCTGAATCTCCCGCAGCGGAATCTCCAGGTTCTTCTGCACGTCATTGCTGAGTGCTTTTAGCGGGGAAACGTAAACCACTGCGGTCGTCGCCGGGAGTGAGCCATCGATAGCCTGCCGAATCAGCTTGTCGATGCAAATCAGAAACGCGGCCAGCGTCTTGCCCGAACCCGTCGGGGCGGAAATCAGCGTCGGCCGGTTCGCAAGAATCGGCGGCCAGCCCAGTTCCTGCGGAGAAGTAGGGGTACCAAATTTGCCAACAAACCACTCCCGCACCACCGGGTGCGCCCAAGCCAACGAGCCGACACTTTCGGCTTCCGGAATGCAAAGTTGGAGGGCCATCTCCCCATTTTAGAGCCTTTATGGTTGCGCCGAGACTCGTAGCCAAACTCAGGACGAAGCGCACCTGCGGCCCAAACCGAATCAGCCTTGGAAACGCGAAGGGTGCGCCAGGTCTCGCTTTTGAGACCACTCCGCTGCCCCGGCGCGGCACCAAACCTGCCAGCGCAACCAACATTGAAAGGAAGACTCAAACGAAGGGGCACGGCTTCAGCCGTGCCGCAACTGTTGGAAACTACTATGGGCTTTGGGGCGTGTGAGAACCAGGATTTCCAATTCAGTCCCGTAGGGACGGCTGAACTTAGCCCAGGACGCTAGTCCTGGGTTGGCTTTGAAATGACGACATAGTCCCGGAGGGACGACTGAAAATAGGCCGCGACACAATCCTGGACACCCTTCAGCCGTTCCTGCGGGATGGTAGTTACCAATAAGGTGCGCAGGGGGCAAATCGCCCTCACGCGCACCAAACTCGTCAACTCACAGGAAGCCGTGCTTCTTATTCGTGTGCCAGTTTGAGTCTTCCTTCTTCAACGCCGGAGGTGTTTCTTTCCCCCAAAGCGTATGGTTCCAGGTCACGGCCTGAAGTCCATCGTGGCTGGGTTGAAACACCATCGGCGCGTCCGCAGGTTTGTCACCCACGGCGTCGAACTTGATCGTGATCTGGCTTCCGGCATCGGACCAGTGGCCAAAGGTAGTGATCGCGCCTTTGCCCATATCCTGAGTTACCGTAGCCGTACCGTCCGGACCCAGGCTCACGCTGAACGCAGGGCCGGCAGGACCGGCCGGGTCCGTCGTATCCGGTGCTTCCGAACTGTAGCTGCCGGCATAGTGTGAGAAGGGACTGCCGAAAACAGGACCCGTGACCAGCGCCAAAACTACAATGGCGCTGGCTAAACGCAGAGGAAAATGTTTGGTAGTTCTCATAGCGTTCCCATCATTGCGCTAAGCCTGAGTTGAAGGCAAGATGCAGTGAGAAAACGAAAGTTGTATCCAAAACAGCCGCCGCGTCATGCTCGTCCTTAAAATGAAGCTATGAATTTTTCTGCCGCTGAGCGTGCCCGCCGCATTCGCCTCGTACTCTTCGACGTAGACGGAGTTCTCACCGACGGCAAGATCTGGTCCGTGCCCACGACCATCGAAGTCCCCGCTGATAAGACATTCGAGCCCAAGGGATTCCACGCCCACGACGGGATAGGCATTTCCCTCGCCCGCATCGGCGGCATCCACACTGGCGTGGTCACCAAGCGGACTTCTGAAACCGTCGCCCAACGCGCGCGCGCCCTGCGCATGGAATACGTCTACATGGGGCAGGACTACAAAATACGTGCCGTCAGCGATATCATGGAGCGCGGCTCACTCACCCTCGACCAGATCGCCTACGTGGGAGACGATGTGATCGACTTGCCCGTGATGCGCGTGTGTGGGCTGGCCATCGCCGTCGCCAACGCCCGTGACCAGGTGAAAGCCGCCGCCCACTACGTCACTCCCCATGCAGGTGGCGAAGGCGCCGGGCGCGACGCCATCGATTTCATCCTCCAGGCTCACGGCATCCTCGATCAGTGCATCGAGGAGTACATCGGCGAGCACCACGCCGCTGTGGCCGCCGGAACGCAGTGACCGCAACCCTCGCTGGCGTATGCTATCTCTTTGGGTTGAAAGATGATGTCTTACCCTTTTCTATTTCTTTCAGGCGCAGGAGCGTGGGCAAACTGATGTGCATTTCCTCTGTTCGCAGGTCCTTTTCTTTCCTCCTCTTTATTCTTCTTTCGACCTCATCTGCGTGGCGCACCGCGACGGCCCAGACCTTGAAGAACCTTGATGGCGCGGTCAGTGTTTTTGGCCAAACTACCGGAACCACCAGTGCCGATGACCTTCGCAATCACCCAACCGAGTCCATCGGCGCCCTCGCGACCGTCCGGCAGTCGTTTCATCCCTGGTTGGGCTACGAGGTCAACTACTCCTACACACGTTTCAGCGAGAGGTACTCCACCATCCCTTTCGGCGTGCAGAACAACGTGCACGAAGTTTCCGTTGCCTACTTGCTGCAAGCGCCGACCCTCCCGATTCTCGGCTTGCAGCCTTTTGGCACCGTCGGCGCAGGAGCCCTCATCTTCCTGCCAACCACCGTCGGCGGCCAAAAGTACACCCAGCAGACGCGTGTGCCGCTGTTATATGAGGTCGGCGTCAACTACCCGGTGATTACCTCGCACCTGGGACTGCGCTTCCAATACCGGGGCCTGGTTTACAAAGCGCCCGATTTCAACGCACCAGAGTTGACCACCAACGCCAAGCGGCAAACCTCCGAACTGAGCCTCGGCGCCTATCTACGCTTCTAGGAGAACAACGATGAGCAACACCCGCCTGCGAAGCCTGATCGTGATCTTGACCGTCGCCTTGTCCGTGCCCTCGTTGCTGGCCACGCCAGGGGCAAAGAAGTGGGTCGGCACCTGGGCGTCGTCGCCTCTCCTGGATGCTAAGGCTAAGAACGCTGAGGAACTGCTCACCGCAGGTACACAATCCGGCGCCACCCTGCGAGAAGTCATCCACGTGAGCATGGGTGGCGACACCGTTCGGGTACGTTTCTCCAATCTATACGGAACCGATCCGCTGGTTATCGGCGCAGTGGAGATTGCACAGACCCTTAAGGGAGTAGCGATTGTTCCCGGCACCAATAAGGCAGTCACTTTTGACGGACAACCTTCGGTCTCCATTCCCCCAGGCGCGCTCGTGGTCAGTGACCCCACGTCCTTTAACCTCGCTCCTCTCTCTGACCTGACCGTCAGCTTCTTCCTGCCCCACCCATCCGGTGCGGTGACCGAGCATCAATTGGGCAACGCCACCAGCTACCATGTGACCGGCAATGTACTTTCCAGCGCTAGTCTGGAATCGCCCACCACTGCCACCAGCTGGTACTACCTCAACGGCGTCGATACCCTCGCCCCTGCCGATGCGGCAGCCGTCATCACCATAGGTGACTCCATCACCGACGGCGCCAAGTCAACCATCGACACCAACCAGCGCTGGCCGGATGAGCTGGCACGGCGTCTTCAGGCCGACCGAAAGTATCGCAACCTGGCGGTACTGAATGAAGGCATCAGCGGAAACAAAATTTTGCTCGATGGAGCCGGCCCCAGTGCATTGGCGCGCTTTGATCGCGATGTGCTCGCCCAGAGCGGAGCGAAGTATCTTCTCATTCTCGAAGGCATCAACGACATCGGCCGTTTGCATGGCGCCCCGGATGCCGGCCTCACCGCAGCCGACCTGATCTCCGCCCTCAACCAGATGGTCGTGCGCGCGCATTCCCATGGCATCGCCGTCATCGGCTGCACCCTCACCCCGTATCACGGCGCAGGCTACTACACCGAAAACGGTGAAGCCATCCGCAAAGCCGTAAACCAATGGATCCGCACCGGCGGCGTTCTCGACGGCTTTGTTGACTTCGAAGCAGCAGTCAGAGATCCCAACCATCCGGACACATTCCTGCCCTCCGTTGATCCTGGCGACCACCTGCACCCCAACGACGCTGGCTACAAAGCCATGGGCGATGCGATCGACCTGAAGCTCTTCACCCTCAAGCCTAAGCAACCGTAGGACAAGCGATGGCTGCCGGGCCAGCCGATGTCTTGAGGAAAGGTCATGGAACTCCACACCATCGACGGCAAGCCCACACCCTCGTCCACCGCCCGCCCGCGGAATAGATACACGATTTCGGGTTGAACCCATATAAAATTTCCATTACTATTGGGTCATAGAGGGTACTTTTGTAACCATTGGGTTCCCGCAAGTACGCATCTTAAGCCAGTGGGAGAGATTTTATGAATGCCTATTGTGTCATCCTTTGCCGCCAGCCCTTTGTCAACCCTGCGTATCCGCGCACCAAGCGCTACTACGTTGGAGCGCCCACGGCGGAGGGTGCCATTCTTGCTGCTGCTGACGACAACCCGCATTTCCGCGTCATGGGTGTTGAGCACAGTGACGTATATCCACCCCTTCCGCAAAACGATCCCTCACCCGCGACCTCCTCGGTCTCGCAGGCCGCTTGAGCTCTTTGAAGGGTACGGGCTTCAGCCGTTGCCCCTCAGACAGCACCAATCAACATCACACACGCAACAGCAGCAAAAAGCTTTAAAGACTGCGTGCTTGCACCGGAACCGGCATTCGCGGAGCAGAGGTCTCGCTTTCCACGGATGCCGAGATCAACAACCCCGCCGCAATGCACTCCAGCAGGATGCGTGTTCCCAATCTGGGGTCGGATACCCCAAAGACCCACACCACCGCACCAATTGCACCGCCCGCCACCCCGCCGAGCAAAAAACGGCTCAGCGGCCGGCCAGGAACTCCGCGCAAGGCAAAAATCCCAATCGTAAACAAGCCGCTGAGTAAAATCTCGGCGCCGCCCAGTTCTATTTCACGAATCGGTAGCTCGCCCGGAAGCCAACGTAACCCGCGTCTCGGTAACCGGGGTCTTTGTGCGCCAAGATCCGCTTCTCCCGCCGGCCTGCCGTCCACGTACAGTCTCGAAATACGCCCATCGTAAACCGCCACCACCAGGAAGGTGTGACCTAACGAGAGAACAGGTCCGGAGTAGAGAGCAGGATCTGCTCCATTCACCCCCGAGCCGGGCGTCCGCAATCGGAAGGTGAGCGTGTTTCCGATCTGACCCAACGTAAAGTTACGGCTAACTGGATCGAGAGAATAGGTGACAATGCGCGCCGGCCCGACCTGTTCGAGGTTGTTTGTCCGCATCCGAACCACCAGGGTAAGCTGATTCCGGCTCACCAGCTCTTTGTACAACGAAAGCTCCTCCTGCCTGGAAAGGAGCGGACGCCCAAAAAACGTCAAGGCCGTGGACTGCATCGGCCCAACGATGGCCGCCCCAGACGATCCTTGCATCGCCGTCTTTCGCACGCTATCGGTGCTCGTGGTTTGACCTGCGAGATCGCTCACTTGGGTTGGAAGCATTGCAAACGGATAGATGGCAAGTTCTGAGATAGTTCCTGACCAGGGACGATCCCCCGTTAATTCATTCCCCACTGCCAGGTGAAACGCCGGGCTCCAGTTGGAGAAGTCCGACACGGGCCTGCGGTGGAGGAGCATCAAGGTGCCGAGAATCGCGATCGGAATCGCCGCGACCGTGACCGGCCGGTAAAGCCGCAGCGACCGCGGATCATGGGCTCTCCGAAGTAGCGGTCTCGCGATTATGTAGCCGACGACAGCTCCGCAGGTGTTACTCGCAATGTCCATGAACGACGGGATCCGGTCTACGTAACCAAGCTGTAACACTTCGGCGCACGTCGAGAAGCAAAGGCCGAAGAGGAAGGCCCGGACAAGAGACGTACCACCCAGGGCGATCCCCAGCGGCGCATAGAGGATCAGATTGTTAAAAAAGTCGGTGCTGTCGTAGGTGTTCTGAATATAAGCAAGCGAAGGATGTCTTAGATTGGCCGGAATCATGGTGGCAGCGACAATCAGGGCGATTGCGGGAGCCAACAGTCGTAGGCGAATTCGCGGGAGCGTCTGTAGATTCAATGTGCGTAACGAAGCTCGTTGACCCAGTGTAGCCTGAAGACGCTAGGATCCCAGTGCCTTGCGATGCACCTGAAACCCGGGCTCTTCCGCCACCTTATCGTGCCCTCCTAGTCAACGCACATTGGTTTGTCCGAAGGCGGTCTCGATCCCCGGATGGAAACACCCGGGGAGAGCGCGAGCAGACTCCTTCGTAACCGATCCGAATCGCCATCTTCCAGGAGAGCCTCAATTTCCACACTGGTGCGTTCCCAAACCGGCACCGCCTTGGCCAGCAGCGTCTCACCCTTCCGCGTCAGGCTCGCCCGTCGGCCACGCTGGTCAGAAGGATCGATGGTCAACTTGATAAGCCCGCGCCGCTGCAGCGGTTTCAGGGCAGCGGTTAACGTTGTCCGGTCCATGCCGAGCAGGGACGCCACCGGCCCCATGCCCGGAGGCTCGGGACGATTCAGCGACATCATCAGCGAGAACTGGCCGTTGGTCAGGTCGAGTGGCCGCAGTGCCTCGTCGAACCGCCGGGCCAGCGCACGGGCAGCCCGCTGCACGTGGAGACACAGGCAATAGTCGCGAACCCGCAGCGTAGTTTCAAAAGGAACAATCGCCACTCTTGACATGCTTTAATATGTTGATATCAACTTGAACCTGTCAAGCCCCCATCACCCGCTAGCCGCCTTCTGGACCGGCTCCAATTTCATATATGGTGGTGATGACCTCACACGAGGATCTTCATTCCCATGTCCAAAACAAGCTGTACGCGAACCATCCGTCTGCTGCTGTTCATCCTCGTCGCGGGCAGTCTCCTCCTGCAGACATGCGCCGCCGCAGACGACCCCGAAGTAGGCTCTCTGAACAAGCAGGATCGCCTCGACTGGTTCCGCGATCAGGGCTTCGGCCTCTTCATCCACTGGAGTGTGGACAGTCAACTCGGCGTGGTCATCAGCCACTCCCTGGTCGGTGCATCCCCTGAATACACCGATCGTTTCTTCGGGGAACTGCCCAGGACCTTCGACCCCGACAACTTCCATCCAACGGACTGGGCGCGGCTGGCGCACCTGACCGGCATCCGCTACGTCATGTTCACCACCAAGCATCATTCCGGCTTCGCCATGTTCGACACGGCCACCACCCCCTTCGGCATCATGAACACGCCCTTTCATCGCGACATCACCAAGGAAGTCTTCGACGCCTTCCGCTCCCAGGGCATCGCCGCGGGCGTTTATTATTCGCCCGACGATTTCTGGTGGCTGCACCAGAACGGGAAAACCATCGAGCGATCCGTCCCTGGCGTCCAGCCGCGCAACAACCCTGGCCTGATGGAATACGACCAGACCCAGCTCCGCGAGCTGCTCACGCACTACGGAAAAATCGACGCGCTCTTCCTCGACGGAGAAGCCGTCGGCCTGCGCGATCTCGCCTGGAAGCTCGATCCCGACATCATCGTCACCCGCGGAGCCATCAAAACCCCCGAGCTTACTGTTCCAGGAATGCCGTTGCCGGGCGCATGGGAAACCTGCATGACCATGGGCACGGCGTGGCAATACCAGCCTCAGAACGAGCACTACAAATCAGGAGGGGAGCTGATCCGCCTCTTGATCCAGACTCGCGCCAAGGGCGGCAACTTCCTCCTCAACGTAGGTCCCAAGCCAAACGGCGAACTCCCCATCGAAGAAGAAGAGCGCCTGCGCGAAATAGCACTGTGGATGTTCGTGAACTCCGACGCCATCTATTCCGTAAGGCCGTGGGTCATCACCAACGAAGGCGACATCTGGTTCACGAAAAAGAAAGACAGTCAGACCCTCTACGCCATAGCCGAGTCCGACAAACCATGGCCGCGCGCCAGCTGGAAGGAATTCGTTCTGCACTCGGTCCACGCGACATCAAAGACCGAAGTCAGCGTACTTGGCCAGAGCGATCTGGTAGTCGAGTACCATCCCGAAATCAAACCCACGTCCACCTGGCATCAGGAAAAGGATGGCCTTCACGTCCGCGTGATGCAGACCCAACGTCTGCAGGACAATTTCCACTGGCCAAACCCTGCGGTAATAAAAATCACCAACGCCGAGCCGGCCTTCACTCCGCCGCACGTGCAGACCACCGGCTCTATCGCCGAACCCTCCGGGCAGCAGGAGACGCTGGAGGGTGAAGTGATTGACATGGGTGACAGCCCAACCCTCCAGGTCGGCTTTGAATATCGTCCAATCCTCGGCGAAGACGCCAACTCACGAACCACCCCCTGGACTGCGACGCCCACTCAAAACATCGCCAGGCCCGGCGCATTCACTGCTCACATCGACGGCCTTTCCCCCAAGGGTACTTACGAGTTTCGCGCCGTCATTCGCCATCCGCTGCTCGCGCTCTACGGTGCCGAGATCTCCATGAAGCGCTAATCCGGCCCAGCTCTACAAAAACATTTCCAGGAAAGGTCCGTTTCACCGCACCAGCAACTAAACGCAAATGGAAGGTGTACTCTCCCCTTTGTCATCCCGACCGCAGCGTAGCGGAGCGGAGGGACCTGCGGTTCCACCACCCTCGCACTTCAATGAACCTCAGCATCGAAGACTCCTGTCTCCACCGTGCTTCCATGCTTCATCTGAATAAAAATGCGATAACGCCCAGCCGAGGGAAACCCATAAGGAAAATCAACGCTAGGTGGAATGTGTTCTGCAGCACCGCCCATGTCCATGCCGTCCATGGAGCCCGCATCAGCCATCTCCCCCGAACCGCTATTGGCGAGCATCATCGCCTGCATAGCCGCGGACCCCTCAGGATGAGTGTGCGCAAACACCGTCCCATCGGTCTTCACGAAGGCAGCATGTCCCGCCATCCCCAGGTACGGATGCACATCGCCCGCTGGCTGGCCGGCAGCATCGACCAGACGGAAACGAAACGCATACGCCGTGTTCGCACG
This sequence comes from Acidobacteriaceae bacterium, assembly GCA_049693715.1. Classification (GTDB taxonomy): domain Bacteria; phylum Acidobacteriota; class Terriglobia; order Terriglobales; family Acidobacteriaceae; genus PALSA-350. The sequence goes on from JBAVQC010000385.1 coordinate 10,440, forward strand.
CAAATCCTGGGGCCGATCCCAAATCATGCTGTACCCGTCGGGGAGCTTGTACGCCGCTCCAAGTTCACCTTGAGCCAACGCAGGGGGCGCGGCAGACGCGTCTTCCGCCGCGAGGGGTGCAGGCGGCAAATCCGCGGGAACGGCCATTTCCGCGGTAAGCGTCTCAGGGAACCCATTCGCGTGAACGATATCCGCATAAAGCCGATACGTGCCCGGTGGCATCGAGGGGAGAGTCATTTGCAGAAGGCCAGGCGAAACAATCGCAGGATGCAGGTGGAAGGCTGCATCCATGCCCGGCTCTCGAATCGCGTAAAGGTGCATCACGTGCCCATGATCGGGCAGCAGGTCGTCATTGGTGCGCGCCCGCGATGCGTGGATCGCGTCCGTGTCGTGGCGCCCAATCTTCAGATCAAGCGTGTTGCCGGAAAGCTCCGGCCTCAGGCTCAACGGATGGTAAATATCCGCCGCGTACGACGTGGCTTCAAGGTTCCACCATTTGTAACCGCCGTAGACCAGCACCGAACTGATGGCCAGGGTAACCAGACCCGCCACCCACGCCCGGCGCCGCGCGGTTGGGCTGGGATCTATACCAGGATTCATCCGCGACTGTCCCACCGCGGCAGCCACAATTCCTGCGATGCCGCCAACCAACAGAATCCCCAACAGCGCGAGTAGAATACCCAGGGGTCGCTCCATGGGCAGGATCGAAAGAGGCACGGCAGAAACCGGCACGCTGGTGCTCGCCTTGCCTGCCGAGCCGTCGATATCGAAGTGCACCTGCCACGAGCCCGAAGCCATTATCCAGAGTGACCCGGTAAAGAAAGCTGGGTCCGCGGCGGAAGGCTCCATCGCGTCAGACGTGGGCGGGTGCTTCGAGGCTTCCCCCGTCAAAGGCGTGGGCGTGATCCGTAGAGAGCTTACCTTCGCTCCGGAACTTCGGACTTCAATCGTCGCCACGCCGGGAATGACGTTGGGCGTGCGGATGGTCACGAAGAGTTTGTACGGTCCCGCACTCACCTCTTCGTAAACATCCTTGCTGCCGATGTGGGCATAAGCGGGCACGGCCAGCGACAAGGATAGAAAAAACGCCAACAACCTCAGGCGTGGTACCCACTTCATCGCTGCACACCGCGCATCCAGCGGCCGAATCGCAGCCCGATCCAGGTGGAGATAGACGCGTAAACTGCGGCCCTCACCAAACCCGCAAAAAGCGCCGCCCCGTGGTCCGGATCGAGCCATTGCCGCAGCCGATCCAAACCCATCGGCCGTGAGCTGTAATCGAAATAAATCGTGCCAAAAAACCGGTTCTTGCTGGCGTCAGTCATCAGGAAGCTGGCAAAAGGCCATTCGACCGCAGTAAGCACAACCACAAAAACAACCCCGGAAACCAACGCAATCTGCCATGGTTTCCAATTCTTCACTCGCTGCCAAAGCAAATCAAGAGCCAGCGCCGGAAGCAGAATGAGAATCGGAAACTTCGCCGGGATCATGTGCGTGACGGGATTGAAAACCGGGCCCAGCTTCGGCTGCGCGGGGAACAGTGGAAGAATAAGGATTTCTCCAATCAGAAACACGGTATACACCGCAGCCATCGAAGTCGCAGCCCAGCGCGACCGCGACGCCCAGGAGAGCGCGGCGAAGATCACCGGCAACGCGATCGCCATCGCAATGTAAGGAGCCGCTTGATGCAGTTTTACGTCCCAGGTGAACTCCTGCACAAAGAACATCTGGCCCACGATCGCCAGGCCCCCCACGTAAACCAGGAGCATTTGCAGCCATTGGAACGTAGTCTCATCGTTTTCGGCGGCACGGTTCATGGCGGCCAGGATGAGGAGCATCACCCCCGTCGAAATACCGCGAAGACCCAGAATGAGCAAAGCGTGAGGCGGGCTGACGATCTTGACGTCCAGCCCGTAGGCGTTATGCCACCAGTTATCGAAGGGGGCCGAGGTGAGCACCGCAACACACCCCCAGCCGGCCAGAAAAATACCCAGCGGCGCGCGTAGCCCGAAAACGTTCACCGAAGCAGCCGAGAGCTCCGGATCTCGCAAAAATGTCACCTTTACGATCAGCCAGCTGCAAATGATGCCCGCCAGCACACCGCACGCGTAGATCGCCATGTGAGCCGGCGTCCAGAAAGTGTCCCGGCCAATCGACCGGTGCCAGGAGACATCCCAGGCGCCCCCGATCGAAGAGGACGTAATCGCCACCACGCCAAGCCAGATGTACCACGGGATCGCGGAGGGGTGGCGGGAGGTGAAAACGGCCGGATAATGAGCGGC
>JBAVQC010000386.1:0-2125 GCA_049693715.1 Acidobacteriaceae bacterium
CGCGTATTGCGTGCAGAAGTGGAATGGTCGCAGGCCGAGCTCGCGGCGCGTGTCGGGGTAGCTCGCGGCACCATCAATGCCATTGAAACTGGCAAGTATGATCCGAGCTTGCCGCTGGCATTCAAGATCGCGCGGGCGTTCGGGAAGAATTTCGAAGAGGTGTTTCTGTACGCCGAGGACCAGGACCACGCGTCGCGCACCTGAGTTCTGGTGCTAAGTGAAGAGGTTCCTATGGACCGACCCTACAGCATCGCCGATTTCGCTTTGCCGTCTCGTTGGGATTCAGACTCACGCCCCAGTGTAATCGAGCGGGCTGGCAAGTCCCGAAACGACGACAGAACCCGTACTCAAGAAGATCGCGAGAAACATTCCGATTCTGGCGCGCCCCGAGACTTCGACCGATCCAAGGCAATCTATCGCGGGCGCGACCGCGAGTATTCTCTGCGTGCCTCAGAAGTACGAACACTCACCGACGTGGGCAAGTTTCGCGTCGTGCCGACCGAAGACTTGGCACGATTCGGCTACCAGGGCGATCAGGGTCGAATGGAAGCCGACATCAGAAATCTGCGGAAGCACGGGCTAGTCGAACAGCGAACGATTGAAGGTCATTCCTCATATTCGACGAAGGTGCTCACGCTAACGAAAGGGGGCCAACGGTTGCTCAAACGTGCGCAGCTTATCTCCAATCAGCAGGCGACGTACCACGGCCTTGCGAAACCCAAGGAAGCCCGCCACGACGCCGAACTCTACCGGCTCTATCAGAAGGTCGCCAAAGAGATCGAACGGTCGGGAGGCAAGGTCCGGCGCGTGATTCTCGACCTAGAACTCAAGAAAGACCTCTACCAAGCCGTCTCAAGGATGCGGCCTGACAAGGACCCAGCCTATGAGCGCATCGCCATCGCCAGCCGGTTTGATCTGAAGGTTGTGAATGACAAGATTCCGATTCCCGACCTACGAATCGAATATGAAGATGAGTGCCGAGACGTGCACCGGCTCGACTTAGAGGTAGCCACTCGCGACTATCGACCTCAGGGTCTCGGCGAAAAGGCCAAAGCTGGATTCCATGTTTTTGCTCGGCAGCAAGACCATAACAGACTGCGCCGCGTACTCGATTCGCAGGAAATCACCGCGAGGATTTTTGCACTATGAAATTCCTCCCCATACATACGGACGCTCTCCACAGCTTTGGCTATTCCGAGGAAGAAGCACGTTTCCTCTACCTTGTGGCGACGCATTCCGGGTACTTCACCTGTCAGCAGTTCTTGCAGTTCATCGAGACGAAACCTGGCAAGCGCAGCGTGGCCTTCGCTCAAAAGGTTCTCGACAAGAATCACGCCAGCGCCAAGGAATACCTCCGGCATGGTCGCGTCTTTCACCTCTTCTCCCGCAATCTCTACGAAGCCATCGGCAGAGAGAACATTCGCTTCCGGCGCGTCCATTCCACCGAATACATCCGAACGCGGCTTGTTGCCCTAGACTTCATTCTCAGAAATCAGAACTTCACGTATCTCGAAACCGAGGAGCAGAAGCTCACCTTTTTCTGTGAGCAGATGCAGATCAATAAGAAAGTCCTTCCCCGCAAGCGGTATTCCGGGGCTATCAAGGGCGACTTCACGGAGCGCCATTTCGTGGATAAGTTTCCGATGTTTTACAACCCAAGCGTGTCCGCCTCGCCCGTGGTCATGTTCAGTTTCATCGATCCGGGGTTTGAGAGCATGGACAGTTTTAGGACCCACTTGGACGCCTACCTAACGCTCTTTACCAAGCTCCTACAACTCCATTTCTATTACATCGCTACCCGCGATACCAACTTCGAGCGAGCCAACGGACTTTTCCGTGAGACGTTTCAACGGTTGTGGAACCCGGATTCTCCGGTTGGTCTGCTCCAATATTTCCACACGCGGCGGCTTTGGGATGACAAACAATACGGCAAGCTGAGCAACGGCGATATCGAGTTCCTGAACCAGGCACAAGAGCGACTCAGTGATCCTGGAGTCGAGGAGCTGTATTCGAAGTGGCGTGCGGGAGAGGTTACGGGAAACTTCGTCCGTTCGGAATCCGGGAAGTATCGAAGGCCGGGGCAGGCGGCGATGATCTGCGTCACGGTGAACGGACAGGCTGCGAT
>JBAVQC010000387.1:0-2855 GCA_049693715.1 Acidobacteriaceae bacterium
CGGATGCCAACGTGCTCATTACCGGCGAACACGGAACGGGTAAAGAAATCGTGGCGCAAACGCTGCATGCGCTTTCCTCCCGCGCGGCGCGTTCCCTGGTGGCCGTGAACACCGGGGCGCTGGCAGAGGGTACTTTTGAGAGCGAGCTCTTCGGCCACGTAAAAGGAGCGTTTACCGATGCACGCACCGATCGCATTGGCCGCTTCGAACTCGCCGATCGGGGGACTCTCTTCCTGGATGAGATTGCCAATGTCCCCATGCGCCAGCAGGCCAAACTGCTGCGAGTGCTCGAGACCGGGGACCTGGAACGGGTCGGCTCTTCGCAAACCAGGCGAGTGAATGTGCGTTTGCTCTCCGCGACCAACGCCGACCTGCAGGAAGAGTGCACCCAGGGCCGCTTCCGCGAAGATCTCCTGTTCCGCCTCAATACCGTCGAGATTCATCTCCCCCCACTGCGTGACCGCCGCGAAGATATCCCCGTGCTTGCCGGGCACTTTCTCGCCCGCTATACCTCGCGCTATCGCAAGCCCACGTGCGGCTTTGAGCCAAGTGCCCTGGAAGCCATGTTCCAACACAGCTGGCCGGGCAACGTGAGGGAACTTGATCACGCCATTGAACGCGCCGTGCTCATGGCTCGCGGTCCGCGTGTGCAAACCGCCGACCTCGGCTTGAGCCAGGTCCGCTCCTCCACGCAAAGTCTCGACGAGTTGAGTCTCGAAGCGGTGGAAAGTATCCTCATTCGCAAGGCTCTGGCGCGTGCGGGCGGCAACGTCAGCCATGCGGCAGAGGCCCTGGGATTGAGCCGTGGAGCGCTCTATCGCCGGATGGAGAAGTATGGAATCTGATCCCACTTCGCATAGCGGAAGTGATTCAGCCCCCCACCCCCACCTGCGCCCCCCCAAACACGTTGGCCGCAGCGCTCCATTTGAGCGCCGCATCCGGCTTCTCTGCCTGTTGGTTGCAGCGCCTGCCTTCGTGCTCTCGGCGATTCTGCTTTGGCAGGCCAAAGTGTCTGGGACCATGGCGACCACACTTCTTGGGGGCGCTGCTTTTTTTTCGCTCATTGCGGCAAGCCTACTCATGGAAGCGATCATTCGTCCGCTGCAGACCCTGGCGAACGTTGTCTCCGCGCTACGCGAGTCTGATTATTCTTTTCGTGCCCGTGGCAGCCGCCGGCTCGATGCGCTGGGGGAACTGGCTCTGGAGATCAACGAATTCGCCGACTTGCTGCAGAGCCAGCGTCTGGATGAGCTCGAGGCCAGCGCCCTGCTGCGTTGCGTTATCTCGTCCATGGACGCACCGGTGCTTGCTTTTGATCCTGAGCATCGCCTGCGCCTGATCAATTCTGCCGCGGAGCGTATCTTTCATCTCAGCGCAGACCGGGCCCTGGGCACCAGCGCGGATGACGTGCGTCTTGCCGGCCTGCTCGATCAGCCCGACCGGGGAATCATGATTCTGGCAGGCAAGGGCTATCCCGTGCATTGGATGGTAAGGCGGTCGAGCTTTCGCCAGCACGGGATACCGCATACGCTGCTGGTGCTCTCGGATGTAAGTATCGCCCTGCGGGAGCAGGAGCGGGATGCCTGGCAGCGCCTGATCCGGGTCATTGGGCATGAAATCAACAATTCGCTTACGCCCATCAAGTCCATTGCCGGCAGCCTTCGCTCGTGGGTCCATATCAATCCGCAGAAAGTACAGACCATGGATGCATCTGCCGGGGATGATCACCTGTTTAACCTGGACCGTGGTCTGAAAATTATCGAGAACCGGGCGGAGTCGTTGAATCGTTTTATCCAGGCTTACCGGCAACTTGCCCAGCTGCCGCCGCCTGCACTGCAGCCGGTTTCCTTGCACCCGCTGGTCGAGCGGGCGGTTCTGCTGGAAACCCGGGTAGCGGTCCAACTCAAGCCCGGACCCGATGTCGTCCTGCAACTCGACTCCGACCAGATTGAACAGCTGATTATTAATCTGTTGCGCAACGCAGCGGAGGCGGCTTTGGCGCGCTTTCCCGACGGGCCTGCTAATGGCGAGGTGACGATCACCTGGAAGACGGCTCCCCCCGGCGTAGTTATCTTGATAGAGGATAACGGAATCGGGCTCACCAATCCGTCGAACTTGTTTGTGCCGTTCTACACCACGAAGCCGGGAGGAAGTGGCATCGGCCTCGCGCTCGCACGGCAGATATGCGAAGCGCACGGCGGGGTTCTTCAGGTCGCAAATCGGCTGGACGGCACGGGTTGCGGAGCAGAGATCCGCCTGCCGGTGGGCCCATCCTCGCGAGGGTTGCTCGAACCAGAACCGGAAGTTGCTGAGAATAAGGTCCCAGTCAGTTAGCGGCTAAAGCCGAGTCCGTTACACACCAGTTATGTACGGCCTAAGGCCGTACCGCTCAAAGCACCGAGTTGTCGAGTTATCTATAGTTGGCCAGACTTTTCATTGTCTTCATGCGGCCCTGGAGGTTGTTTATATGTAAACGACGTGCCGGGCCGGGATTGGGGCGCCACACCAAATACCTTTCGGCAGATTCTGCTCAAACAGTGACACGCGCTGAAAGGGACCCTGCGTACGTGCTGGCGGGCTTAACTGAAGTTACCGACATCCCCGTTTTACGGGGTTCCAGTTGAGGATCGATCAGGCTACAGGCTTTCGTGGATGCCAGTCTCCAATGGGACAGTACGCAGGAAGACTACTTCTCGGAGGCTTAGCCGAATGCTGGGCCTACCAGGCGAGTAGCAGCGGAACGTGGCGGGCACAATAACGGTCATTCTAGACGCAAGGTCATGGCCCCAAAATCAACCGCAAAAGAGCGTGCCTGCTTGAGAAGATCCATGCCAAGATTGCCGGCAGCCCATGCG
>JBAVQC010000388.1:0-3945 GCA_049693715.1 Acidobacteriaceae bacterium
TCCCTACACTGTGGCTCAGGGAATCAACGGTGACTCCTGGGATAACTGGAACCAGGATCGGGATCAGGCGATTGCCCAGGAAGCGTCTGAGCAAACACCAGTGCGCGATGACGCGGCCAATCCGCAGAGCGAAAACTGGAACGATCTGGATGCCGACGGAAATTGGTATCCCGTAGAGGGTCAGGGCAACGTCTGGGTTCCCGCCGGGGTTGGACCGGGTTGGGATCCCTATGGGGCCGGTTATTGGGCCTACTACCCAACCTTCGGGTACACCTGGATTTCGAGCTATCCGTGGGGCTGGCTCCCTTATCACTCCGGTTCCTGGAATTACTACCCTTTCGGTTGGGGATGGTCGCCTGGCGGCCACCCGGGCAGCACGTGGGCTCCGGTGAGTGTGGTGCGCAACCATCCACCAGGTTGGACGATGCCTCTTGCTCCGCCGGTCGGTGGCCGGCCATTGGCGGGACGGCTGGTGGTTGTGGATCGTGGACCGGTAGCCCAGGGTCCGTGGGCGTTCAATCACGGAACAGTGCCCAGACCAGATCATCAGCAAGCGCTGAATTGGAGTGGACGCACCATCACGCCGATTGGCCGGACCGACGTTCGTCCGCAGGCATTTACCGCTGCCCGGGGCACAGCGCCGGGATCGCGCGCGGTTTTGAGCGGCACTTTCCCTGGGCCGGCTCAGCGCTCGGGTCCTGGGAACACTTACCTGTCGGGTGCGAATTCGTCGCGCCCAGTGGGGACACAGAATGTGGGCCCGGCGCAGACCCTGCCTCAGGGTGCGTTCCAACGGCCGGCACAAGGGTTGAACCCCAGGCCGAACGTGGCCTATCCGCCCTCGCAGTCGTATAACCAGCGCTCGCTCTACGAGGCTCGTCCGACGCCGACAGCGCATTATTCGGCGCCGCCGCCTCATTACTCGGCGCCTCCGCAACAGCAACACTACTCCGCTCCGCCGCAGGCCCAGCGGCGCTGAGCAGCGGAAAGGGTGCCCCAGGTCTCGCGTTTGAGACCCTGGGGCAATCCTGAGGTACGTTTTTCCAATCGATTGGTGTCGAAGACGGCTGCGAAAAGCGTACCTCAGGGGCTAGAGAGCGTGCGTGAGAACGCGGAAACAAATCGCAGAATTGAAACAGGCCCGTAGGGCCGGGGCCAAACGTCAGCCCAGCCCGGAAGGGCTGGGAGACAGATCCAAAGATTACGGAGCGCCGGAGGCGCGTTACTCCATTCATCCGCCAGTGCCGCGCCTCCGGCGCTCGGAGGACATTGGGAAATCTGTCCCAGCCCTTCCGGGCTGGGCTGGCGTTTGGCCCCGGCCCTACGGGCCTGTTTCAGTTCTGCGATTTGTTTCCGCGTTCTCACGCACGCTCTTCGCCCATCCTAGTTTCAAGCAGTTGCGGCACGACTAAAGCCGTGAACAGACAAGCCATTGCTTCGAGTGAAACGGCCTCTGCCCGCACTTGAGCATCGATAGCACACCCGCTGAAGGCTCGTTCCACCACCGCTGCCTCATATCCTGACGCGCGCAAATTATTAGCCAGCGTCTTGCGCTTTAGGGCGAAGATCTGCCGCAAAAACCGAAGAAATCCTTCTGCTTCCACCGCCAACTCCTCAAACCGGGGATGCATGGTCAGGCGAATGACCGTGGAGTAAACCTCCGGAGGCGGAGCAAAAGCCTCAGGCGGCAAAGTAAACAAATGCTCGACCCTGGCATACATCTGGGTAGTCGCCGAGAGGAAACCATAGGTGCGCGACCCAGGAGGCGCCACGATGCGTTCCGCGACCTCGCGCTGCGCCATGAGCACAGCACGATCAATCACCGCACTGTGCGCGAACAGATGCATCATGATAGGCGAGGAGATGTAATACGGCAGGTTCCCGATCACCTGCAGCCGAACGCCGCGTTCGGTGGCAAGTTCCGTCAGGTCCACCTCGAGAATGTCCTCGCACAGCACTTCCACTGAGCTTCCCTTGAGCGACGCCGCCAGCGTAGCGTCAAGTTCGACCGCGATGACGTTTTTTGCCCGTGGCGCCAGCAGACTGGTAAGCGCCCCCCTGCCCGGCCCAATCTCGAGCACGGTAGCCAGACTGAGATCGCCCAAAGCGTCGACGATCGCGCGTGGCGCCGTAGGGCTGACGAGAAAATTCTGACCCAGCTTGGGCTTACGCTGCATGGGATAGACTACGCATTTGCGGCCGTTCCTCCTCTGCATCATACGGAAGCGGATCGGCGTCGAACGGTTCACGATAGTTCTAGAAGGGGAAAGGCTCCCGACGGGGCTTTTTGCCAGGAAAAGCCCCACCTCGCCGAAGCCGGATGGGGCATAGTAATCGTGAGACCGTTACTAAGAACAGGGGTTTGGCGATGCATATCGTTTTTGCCGCGTCGGAGTGCGTTCCTTACGCCAAGACGGGCGGAGTTGCAGAAGTAGTCGGCGCGTTACCCAAAGAACTGGTGCGCCAGGGCCACCAGGTCACGGTCTATGTGCCGCTGTACCGGCAAGTGCAGAAACATTTAAAGGATCGCAAGAGCGCGATCCGTAGTCTCACCATTCCTTTCTCCTATTACAACCGGTTTGTCACTGTGGTCAACGGAGGCACACCGGATGGAGTGCAGTTCTACTTCATCGACTGTCCTGAGCTCTTCGATCGCGAGTTTCTTTATGAGACCCCGTCCGGCGATTATGCGGATAATGCCGAGCGCTTCGGATTGTTCAGCCGCGCAGTGCTGGACAGCGCCAAGATCCTTGGGGTTCCCGACGTCTTTCACATTCATGGTTGGCCGGCCGGCGTGCTGGCGATTCTTCTCCGCACCGTCTACTACTTCGATCCTGAACTCAAGAACGTTGCCTGCCTGTTGACCATCCATAACTCCGATCGCCAGGGATGGTTTCCTCGGGAAACCGTGGAAAAGCTGCTGCTCCCGTGGGATGTGTACACGCCTGAGCGAGCCGAGTATTACGGGACCTTCGATTTTCTCAAAGGCGGCATTGTCTACTCCGACGCCATCAACACCGTGAGCCGCAAGTATGCCCAGGAGATTCAAACCCCCGAGTACGGCAATGGCCTGGACGGCGTGTTGCGCGCGCGAGCGCAGGATCTGCGCGGCATCCTGAATGGGGTCGATTACCAGGTGTGGAATCCGGCGACAGACAGCAAGATTGCCGCCCACTACACCCCGGAACGGCTGGAAGGGAAGTTGGCCTGCCGCAAGGACCTGTTGCATGCGTTCGGAGTTTCCAATGTGGCCGAAGACACCCCGGTGCTGGGCATGGTTTCACGCCTGGCGACGCAGAAGGGACTCGACCTGCTGGCTGAGATCTTCGAACAGCTGGTGCGGGAGAACATGTTCCTGGTGATGTTGGGCACGGGTGAGCCGTATTACGAGAATTTGCTGCGCAGCTGGCAGGAGCGTCTTCGCCATAAAGTCGCAGTGTCGATTACCTATGACGAAACCCTGGCCCACAAAGTCGAGGCTGGTTCGGACATGATTCTGATGCCCTCGCGTTCTGAGCCTTGCGGATTAAACCAGATCTACGGCATGAAGTACGGCACCGTCCCTGTGGTCCGCGCCACCGGCGGCCTCGATGACACGGTGCAGGAATGGTCGGCAGCGACAGAGACGGGAACCGGTTTTCGCTTTAACGAATACCGCCCCGAGGAATTCCTGGGCGCGCTAGGCCGTGCCTTTGCGTCATTCCCCGATAAGAAACAGTGGCAGAAGCTGATGCGCAACGGCATGGCCCGCGATTATTCATGGACTAAACCAGCCAAAGAATACGTTCAGCTTTACGAAGAGATCGTACGCCGGCGGTCGTAGCGACCGAAGGTGAACTGCAGATCCCTCGGCTACGCTCCCCCGGATTTCCTGTTGATGTTGGTGGCGTTGGCGAACCTCATGCGCCTTTCCTTAAAAGAAAGGCGCACACGCAGCCGTGTCCA
>JBAVQC010000389.1:0-33760 GCA_049693715.1 Acidobacteriaceae bacterium
CATAGAATCAACAGCAGATTTGGGCCGCGTTTTGTTCATTGGTTTCATGACCTCGCCGCAGGCGAGGTCATCGGCTCGGGATGACAAAAAGGGAAGAGCAGCCTGGGAATGACAGTTTTCTCACCCCCTCCGAAGCCCTAATCTGCGCTGACCAGCAAGCCCACGGGGAAAATACTGAGGAGGGCGCTCAGCGACAGCGTTTGCTCCTCTGTCACCGTGACAGATTCTCCCGAGAAGAAATTCATAAAGCGCGTCCCGGACGGGACAGGAATCTTCAACTGATCTTTACCCCAGGCCTCCCCGAGCGGCAGGTCCGGCTTGCCGCGCATGAGTGTGCAAGCGAAGCGCGGGATCACCGCGAGCACGCTCCGGTCACTGGCAGGATCCCGGCGCAAAAACGCGATCACGTTTTGCTGGCGGTCCCCTGCGGCTTCGAGCGGGACGTACTCCCCCCGGCGAAAGATCCCATGCTCCTGCTGCCGTAGCTGCAGCGCGCGGTGCGTGGCCCAAAGCTTGGCTCGGCCGTCGGCGAGGTTGCCCAGCACCTCGCCGCATACCGCACCAGGACCCTCTCGCTCCGACAACGCAAGCAGCGCATTGAGGTAGCCGGCGCGCTGATCGAAGTCGACGGGCCGCCGGTTGTCCGGATCGACCAGGCTGAGTTCCCAGAGCTCGTTGCCTTGATAAAAGTCAGGAATTCCCGGGACCGCACTCTTCAGCACCACCTGTGCCAGGGAATTCACTGCCCCGAATATCTGTAACTGTGGCAAGAGCGAACGAAGCGAATCAATGAAAGGGCTTTCTTTTCCCCGCGGACCAGGCATCATGATCGCCGTGAGGAACGCGTGCACCGCCTTCATGTATTCAGCGTCGGGATTGATCCAGCTAAGATTGACCTTCGCTTCACTCAAAGCTTTGAACGCATACTGCTTAAGCCGCTCCACATACTCTTCACGGTCCTGCTCGCTCTCCATTTGCCATGGCCACGCCCCCAGGATGGTTTGATAGAGCAGATACTCTTCGTTGTTATCCGGGGCGATACGCCCGTCTTCCATCTTCTGCTTGAACTTGGCGTTCATCCGTTGCCAGCGATGCACAGATGCCGACCAGAGCTGAGGAAGCTCGGAGAGCACGTTGAGACGATTGCGCACGTCTTCGCTTCGCTTGGTGTCGTGGGTCGAGGTGGTGAGCATGGTGTCGGGGGAGTGCCTCAGGCGCTCCTGGTTGCTCAGGTGCAGCGTGTCCAGCGATATGCCAAAGGACTTTGCTGAGCCGCCCACCTCGTTGGAAGACAGGAAGCGAGTGTATACGTAGAACGCCGTGTCCTCGACTCCCTTTGCCATCACCGGGCCGGTGAGTTGCTGAAATTTAAGCGCAAAGTAAAGTATTTGCGCGTCAGGCTTCTGCCTGGCTGCCGGAGAGGTGTTCTGCAACAGCAGCGTCTCGCGCAGAAAGTCAAAGGCCGAGGCATCGATATCCGGATTGAGCCGCTTGGCCCTGGCGATCGCAAAGCGCAGAAAGGCCACGTCACGAGCCCCGTACTCACCCCGATCGTCAATGTAGGTTCGGTAGACCGGGAAGGCGGCGATGGCGTGGCGCAAGACCGTCTCCAGAATGTTGTCGGTGAAGTCGCGCGCCTTTCGGTTGGAAGCAGCAATCTGGCTGAGCAGATTGGTGAGCGCATACACCTCGCTGGCCAAAGCCGTCTGCATAACCTGCAGTTTGCACCGGTAAATAATTTCGTCCGGGTCAACCGGGTGGCCGAGAACGTGGGCATAGAGAGCGTTGAAGCGCTTCTCGTTGGCGTTCTGGATAAATATGCCGTTGGCGAGGTAGACGAAGTCGTAGCCGGAAGTGCCGCGCACCGGCCATTCCGGGGGCAGGTATTCGCGCGGCTCCAATATCTTCTCGACCACGGTATACAGCGGCCCCTGGCTTTGCGACCAGTCGTATCCGCGCACCGTATCGAGTACGCTGCGCTCGATTCCGTTGGCGGCGGTCTCCTGATGCGGCTCCCCGCCGGCGCACTGGCTGGCAAGGTATAAGAGCTGCAACCGGATCAGGTACTGGCGGGGATTAAACATACCATCACAGTGGTCGATGCGGAGCCCGGTCACTGCGTGCGAAGCAATCAGTCTCCGAATCAGGCAGTGCGTCGCCGCAAAGACCTCGGGATTTTCCATGCGGAGGCCCACCAGGTCGTTCACATCGAAGAAACGGCGATAATTGATTTCTTCGGCCGAGGTGCGCCAGGAGGCCAGGCGATACGGCTGTGCGTCCAGCAGACGATGGAGACGGTCGAAGCTGTGGGGATCTCCTTCGATCCCGTTGATGGTCTCGAGCGCATGCTTGATAACGGGTTGCATTTCCTCTGCGCGAAGCGCCTCCCCCAACGCCGGGAGCAGCTCACCTAATCGCTTCTGCCGCTTGGCTCGTAGCTCATCACTGCTGGTTTCATGGGGTGGAAGCTTATCAATCTGCTGCAGCAACTCGAAAAAAAACTGCGGTAGCGGGTGGGCCCCAGTGCCTGCCTGGTCAAAGATCAGGTGCACCGTACGCGGCGCGACCGGCATGGTGTGATCGTAGTAGTGAATCCGCAAGCGCCCGTCTTCTATGGATGTCTGGATGTGCTTGCGCTCGAGTTCGGCGCCATATTGATCGCCCAGAATGGGCAGAAGAAGCTTGTTGCGCAGGGCCGGCTTGAGTGGCTTCCAGTCAATGTCGAAATATTCGGCATATCGCGAGGCGTGGCCGTTCTCCAGCACATCCTGCCACCAGATGGAGTCGTTCCCAACCCCCATGTGGTTGGGCACGATATCCAGCAAAAGTCCGATACCCTGGCGCTGCAACTCGGCCGAGAAACTGGCAAAGCCTTCCTCACCGCCGAGCTCCGGGTTGAGCCGGTCGTGCCGAGTCAGGTCATACCCGTGCATGCTGCCCGGCCTCGCCTCGAAGATGGGCGAAGAGTAGAAGTCGCCGGCGCCGAGCTGCTTGAGATAACCCACAATGTTTCGCGCTTCAGCGAACGAGAACCCTTTGTGCATTTGCACCCGGTAGGTCGAGACCGGGACCCGGGCATCCGTGTGCAGGACTCGCTCGACGCACTCCCTCATTTCGTTGGAGGCTTCCTGGCGCGGGTTGGCTTTTACCGGGGCCGGCTCAGGCACGGGGATGCTCGAAGGAGAAATCTGGTCGGCAACGGACATTGTGCATTGGATGCGTTCCCCAAAGGTCGGGATCAGCAATTGGTCCACCCAAATTGACCCGGTCGCTTTACGAATTCGCGCCCAGCACAGAAAATGGGTATACCCCATTGTAACGAGGAAGAACCCCATGCCACTTTCTGGCGAAGCAATCCGGATGATGAACTATATCGATGACATTTCGACCACACTACGGCGTATTCTCGCCCTTGCCCCCACTCTCTCCGCCGATGAGCGCAAGCGGGTGGGAGAATACCTTAAGGTCAGCTCACCTAGCGCCGATGAAGCGATGGCAGCGCTGAACCTCAAATAAACCCTTTTTGGGAACAAGCAGGCTGCGAAACCCGTATAAGAGGGTGACCGCGATGCAATCTCCGGGCGACATCTTCGGCGAGGTCTTTCGGGCCATCTGGGCGCACAAGCTGCGCGCTTTCCTGACCATGTTCGGCATTGCCTGGGGAGTCGGCTCCATGCTGCTGCTGATCGGCTTTGGCGAGGGCTTCCGTTCCGGGCAGCGCCGTCAAATGGCTTCGCTGGGCAACAACGTCATCATGATGTGGGGCGGCAACATCCCCGCCGTCCTCAGTCAACACACCGGCATGCGGCCTTACAAACTGACCATGGCCGACGAAGAAGCTGTCCGCGCCGCCGCACCGAGAGTGCGGAATATCACCGCCATGCTGCAAAACACGACCATCAAGGAAGTGAGCGATGAGTCCAGCAGCAGCGGGGAAGTGACCGGGGTCGAACCGAACTATAGCGAGATCCGCTTTGTTCCGGTCGCGGAAGGTCGCTTTATCCGCTCCGACGATCTGGAGCAGCGGCGCCGGGTGGTAGTGATGGGCAAGAAGACCGCCGCGCTGCTTTTTCCCGGCCGGCCGTCGCTCGGGGAATGGATACTCCTCAACGGCACGCGATTCCAGGTGATTGGAGTCGCGGGCAGCATCGCGCGCGGCAACAATGACAGTGACAATCAGCGAGTCTACATCCCGCTGACCACCATGCTCGAGCTGTTTCCGTTAACCGGGGAGAACATCCCTCGAGACGCGGTGAGCTCGTTGCAATATCAGCCCGTCGCCCGGGAGGATGACCTGCCGGCGATGGTGGAAGTGCACGCCATTGTGGCCAAGCAGCATGGTTTTGACCCCAACGCGCAGGAGGCTTTTGAGGAATGGGACTCGATCAATTCCCAACGCATGGTGGGCAAGATTTTTGATGCCATGGACTTGTTCTTAGGCGGAGTCGGTATTGTGACCCTGGCCCTTGGCGCCGTCGGGGTAGTGAACATCATGTTGGTTTCGGTGGCCGAAAGGACGCGGGAAATTGGACTGCGCAAGGCCTTGGGGGCGACCCGGCGGAACATTATGGCGCAGTTCCTGGTGGAAGGAATGTTTTTGACCGGCATCAGCGGCGGGGTGGGCATTGCGGCCGCGAGCCTGCTCATGTTTGTGCTGAATCGTATGATGGGCGACAGTGTGCCGGGCTTTGATGCGCCGCGCCTGGTGCCGTGGTCTGCGGCGTTGGCTTTCGGCGCGCTCTGCCTCAGCGGAGTCGTCGCCGGCGTTTATCCTGCGGGGCAGGCAGCCAGGCTTGATCCGGTTGAAGCCCTGCGCCGGGAATAGGGAGAAACTCCATGTTGCGCGACCTGCTCACCCAGGCATACGAAGCCATGCTCTACAACCGCCGGCGAACCCTCATCACCATGATTGGCATGGCCTGGGGCATTGCTACGGTGGTGCTGCTGATGGCCTATGGGGCCGGCTTTGGCAGAGCCATCGAAACGATTTTTGCCCAGTTCGGCACCAACATCATCGGTGTATTTCCCGGAACGACCAGCGAGCAGGCCGGGGGCAAGAAGGCCGGCGTCCAGGTAAAACTTCAGCTGGCCGACCTGGGGCTGATTGCGAACAGCGTTCCCGATGTCCTCCATGTAGTCCCCGAAGTCTCCAAGGACGTGTCGGTGCAGAATGACACGCACAGCTACACATGGTCGGTGAACGGGTCGTATCCAGTGGTCGCCGAGATCCAGAAGCTCGATGTGGATTATGGGCGATTCTACAGCGACAAGGACCTGGAACAGCGTAATCACGTTGCCGTGATCGGTTCCGAAGCCAAGAGCAAACTTTATTCGGGCCTGTATCCCATCGGCCAGCGCATTCGCATCAAGGGTGTGAGCTTTACGGTGATCGGCGTCTTGCGCCCCAAGATGCAGGAAGGGGATGACAATATCAACCGGGTCATCTACATACCGTTCAGCACCATGAGCGACGTGAAAGATACCAAGTACCTGGACGGGATCTGGTTCAACTACCACGGCAATTATCTGACCACGGAATCGGCGCTGCGGGGTGCGCTCGGTGTCGCACACGGATTTCCTGCTTCTGACCGCAACGCGATCTATGTCGCCAACCTGATGGCGCAACTCTCGCAGTTCCACATCATCACCACGGCGTTACAGGTGTTGATGGCGTTTATTGGAACGCTGACGCTGGGTATTGCCGGGATTGGTCTGATGAACATCATGCTGGTTGCGGTGCAGCAGCGAACGCGCGAGATCGGCATTGAGAAGGCGCTGGGGGCGTGCCGGCGGCATATTCTGGTCCAGTTCCTCAGCGAGGCGTTGGTGATTACCGGGGTGGGCGGGATTTGCGGCATTGCGCTCGCTTATTTCGTTTCGCTGGTGGTGGGTAGTATTACCTTGTACAGCGCGGTTGCGAAGAATGGTGAGGCTGCGGATATCCACTTGCTGATTTCGCCCAGCACGGTGCTGGTGGCTACGCTGATTCTGGTCGTTGTTGGCCTGGTGAGCGGAATGGTGCCTGCGATCCGGGCCGCCAGTCTCGATCCCGTGGAAGCGCTTCGCTACGAGTAAGGTCCGCGGAAACTGCAGATCCCTCTCCTTTTTGTCATCCCGTCGAAGCGACTTACCTGCGGCAAGTTAAGAGAGGAATGACAGCGCAAGTCGCCATCGAAGCGAGGCCCGGAGGGCCGGCCGTCCAAACTTCAGCCCAGCCCGGAAGGGCTGGGATACAAATCGCAAGCTGATCTGAGCGCCGTAGGCGCGGCACTCAACCTTGGCCAGCTCGCATCTTTGTCATAGGGAGCGAAGGCGAGGGATCTGCAGTTCTACGGACCTCTCCTGGAAATGCTCTTTACAGGGAGCACGTAATTCACCGCTATTCCGTATCCGGCCGCTTATATGGCTGTTGCAAATACTTGCGAGCTTCGTTGACCGCGCCCTGGGTATTGTCGTTGGTCTGCGCCGCCTGCCGGTATTCATTGACTGCACGGTCACGCTGCCCGGTGACGTCGAATATCTTCCCCAGCGCGATGTGGCTCCAGACCTCCGTCCACTTGGGTTCATCGTCGCCACGAAGCGCGTCGCGATAGGCATTTGCGGCCGCCTGGTAGTTGCGCTGGTTAAAGAGAACTTCACCGATGCGATAGCTGGCGAGCGAGCTATTCGGGTTCGCTGTGAGAGCCTTCTGGTACTCCGCCAATGCCCCGGGGGTATCTCCCTCCGCGACTAGTTGCTGGCCGCGTAAAATGGAAATCCGCACTTGCATTTCCGAAGTATTCTTCAGTACCCAGTTGTCCGGGTCGATGGCAATGTGACGCGGGCGGCCAAAGGTGTCGACCACGTATTGCGAGCTGGTGCCAACCACGTCCACTCGCTTCATTTCCGTCTTGCCCTCGGTCTCGACGCGCAATTCGACCGGCATATTGAAGAGGTCGAGATCCTGGCCAACCTCGCCAATGGTGCGGAACCCCTTGTTGTTGCCCAACCGGTAGACGGTGTACTTGTTGACGAACTGCGGCGCCCCGGTGCCATCCAGCCACTGCGCAAAAAAGGCTGTGAGCTGCTGTTGCGATTCCTGCTCGGCCACCTTTTCCACGTCGCGGGTGCGGATTGGTTTGCTGCTGTATTGCGTAACCAACGCTCGCAGGGTCTTGCTGAAATTGTCTTCGCCGATCTCCCAACGAAGCATGTGGAAGACCATGGCGCCCTTCTCTAATGTCATGGATTGGAATTGTGGGGAGAAGGGATCCAGGCGCCCTGCCGAAGTGAGCGGGGTGGTGTCATAAGCCAGCGCGCCGGCAGAGATATCGATCACCGCGGCCTGCAGTGCCGTTTGGCCAGCGACGTGTTCCACGTACATCAGCTCTCCATAACGGGACATGCCATTGGTGATCCAGGCGTCGCCGAGCGTTGCCGGGGTCACCGTGCTCCCCCACCACTGGTGAGCCATGGTGTTGGCCAGGAGGCGGTAGTTGTTGCGGTCGCCGATGCGGGCGCCGGCAATGGCGGCAATCTCAGGCGCCCAATAGGCGGGCAACGTGTCATCCGGCAGTTCCACGACATACAGCAAGTGCGAAGCGCCTTCGCCGAAGGACTCGCCGAAGAAGTCGAATTCCTTCACTGCCGTTTGTGCGTACTCGGCGCCGCTCTGCTTGTGGGCATCGGTGAGGTAAACGCGCACATTAGGCGATCCGGCGACCGCGACTGGCTCATTGAATTTGCCTGCGATGATGGTGCCGGGAAAGCTGGGCTTGGTCCAGTTGAACGTGTATTGCTGACCTCCCGAGACGGATCGGGGACTCCCGGTGTTCCCGCTGCCCACCACGCGGTAGCCGGCAGGGATGGTCACATGGATTTCCGCCGTGAACCGGTCCGTCAGGTAGCTAACCATGGGGAACCAACGGCCGGCATAAAGCAAATAACTGATGGGGTCCCCAATCGAGGCCACCTTGAGTCCTTCGACCGGGCTCTCTTCGCTGCCGCTGAGCGTTCCTCCATAAACGAAGGTCAAGGTCGCAGTCGCCCCCTTGCTCATGGGGCTCGGCAGGGCGACGCTAATGGTGGCATTCGGGCCGCGCTCTCCGCTTAGCTGGTGATGCTGCCCGTCGGTAACGCTGTCCACCTTGAGTGCGTTGTGCAACTCGAAGATCGCCGCACTCACAGTGTCGGTCGCGGTGAACGTCACCCGTGCGGTGGCTTTGAGGGTATGTTCCGCAGGATCGATCTGGGCGTCGATCACGTATCCAGTGATGTTGATGTCGGAGCGCTCGGCGGCGAGGAGATGGGGGGCCGTCACCGCCAGCATGGCGGTCAGCAGCAACATTACCCAGGTTGCCTTACGGGGACTGCGCGTCATCGAAATCATTCAACGGGCCATGATGTAACCAAAGCGGACTGCAATTGCGCCGCGGGGATCAATTCGAGGGCAATACGCGCCGCATGCTGAATGGCTCCCTCGCTGTTTACCCGCAGAGTCGCTCCCACGGTGCGCAAGTCTGACTGCATTGTTGCACGAGCCTCCTGGTTTTCGAGCAGGGGCCGCAGCCGCTCCACGACTTGGGATGCCGTGAAGTCATCCTGGATGAGCTCCGGCACAATTCGGCGTCCGGCGATGAGGTTCACCATGCCGACATGGGCCACACGAACCACCCTTTGCGCCACGGCATAGGTGATGCGCGAGACCCGGTAGACCACCAGGAAAGGGTTGCCGATCAGCGCTGCCTCCACGGTCGCGGTGCCGCTGGCGACAACACTAGCCCGGGCGTGCTGCAACACTGCACGGGCATCATGAACCACCCGCACCGAGACCCCTTTGGCCTGGGCGGCAAATGCCTGCACCTGCGAATCTTTCAGCGTAGGGGCCACGGGTAAGAGATATTCATAACCCGGACCCAGCAATCGAGCGGTTTCGAACATTGGCGGCAAGTTGGCTTCGAGCTCCCTGGTGCGGCTTCCGGGCAGCAAGCCAACCCAGAATTTTGACGCGTCCAGACCATTTTGGCTAGCAAACTCCTCTCGGGTCATTGCGGGCGGGTCAAGATCCGCCAGCGGGTGACCGACGAAGTCGGCGGCAACACCATGGGCGCGGTAAAAGGCTTCTTCGAAAGGGAAAATCACCAGCATCCGGCTGACGTTGCGTTTCACGCCTCGAACCCGCCATTTTTTCCAGGCCCACAATTGGGGGCTTACGAAGTAAACGACCGGTATTTTCAGACGGCGGAGCTCAGCCGCAAGACTCAGGTTTACATCAGGAAAGTCGATCAGGATGGCCAGGTCGGGCCGTTCCGCGCGCAGGCTCGATTTCAGTTTCCTGTACTGGCGGTAGATGTGAGGCATGTGCAGAATCACTTCGGTAATGCCCATGACCGCCACGTCTTCGGCGCGCACTATCCGGCGCAGTCCCAGGCTTGCCATGCGGGTCCCGCCCAGTCCGAAAAAGTCAGCCTGCGGCTCCAGGCGGCGTAGTTCCGCCATCAGCAGTGCGCCGTAGTGCTCGCCGCTGGCCTCCCCCGCAGAGAGAAAGATCTTCGGCATTCTAGTCTGTGCCTACGGCCAGGCTTGCGTCCAAAAAGCCGTTCGACACTTCCTGGTCCTTGTATTGCAGCTGGTAAAGCTTCCAATAAATACCCCGCTGCGCCAGTAGTTCCTGGTGGGAGCCGATCTCTCGCAACACACCCTTGTGCATAACCAGGATCCTGTCCGCCTGCTGTACTGTCGATAGCCGATGGGCCACGATGACCGAAGTGCGCCCCCGGACCATCCGTTCGAGCGCCGACCGTACCCGCATCTCGGTGTCCGTGTCCACGCTCGAGGTCGCTTCATCCAGTACCAGGATGCGCGGATCGTGGGCCAGGGCCCGGGCGAAGTTGATCAGCTGCTTTTGCCCGGTGGAAAGGCTGTTGCCGCGCTCGCGCAAAGGCTCATCGAACCCGAAGGGCAGGTCACGGATAAAGTCACCGACGTTCACCTCGTCAGCCGCGGCTTTCATCCGCTCGTCGGTGATCCAGTCTGACCCCAGGCGAATGTTTTCGGCGATGGTCCCGGTGAACAGGAAGGGATCCTGTAGCACCACCCCGAAGTGGCGGCGTAATTCCGTCACGTCCTGTTCGCGCACATCGACGCCGTTGATCAGAACACTTCCACACTGCACCTCGTAGAAGCGCATCATCAGCCCGATGATGGTGGTTTTGCCGGCCCCGGTGTGGCCTACGATGGCTGCAGTCTGGTCGGGCTCGATCGCGAACGACACGTCTTTGAGAATCCACTCCACCTCGGGCGAGACGGCCAGAATCTGCTCCACTCCCTCGGCCTGCTGGATGCGGGCTGCTTGCTGTGGGTCCAGCTTTTGGTAGGTGAACCAGACATGTTGGAACTCGATGCGGCCTGAACCGTCGCAGGCCCGGGGAGCGGGCGGACTTTGCAGATCCGCCGGGGTGTCCAGCAGCTTGAAGACCCGCTCGCTGGCGGCCATCGCTGCTTGCAGGATGTTGTATTTCTCGCTCAGGTCCTGGATAGGGCGGAAGAAGCGCTGGGAATATTGGATGAAGGCGACCAGTACGCCGATTGTGACCGCGTTGCGCAGCACTCCAAATCCGCCCAGCCAGATCACCAATGCGATCGCCACGGAGCTCAGCAACTCGATCGCCGGGTAGTAGAGGGCGTACGCCAGGATGGCGTCTTTGAAGGCCACCATGTGCTGCCGGTTGACGTCTTCGAACTCCTCGTAGGAGCGCTGCTCGCGGTTGAACAGCTGCACCACGCTCATCCCGCTGACGTGCTCCTGGGTGGAGGCGTTGATACGGGCTATCGCCGAGCGGATGCGCCGGTAGGAGTCGCGCACATGCTTGCGAAAGATCCGGGTGACCCCGAGGATAAGAGGCAGCACCGAGAAAGCGATCAGGGCCAGCCACCAGTTCATACGCAGCATGATGACCACAATGAGGAGGAGAACGAACACGTCCTCAAAGATGGCAAAGACCCCGGAGGTGAACATCTCGTTCAATGCGTCTACGTCGCTGGTGAGCCGGGTGACCAGGCGCCCTACGGGATTGCGGTCGAAAAAGCTGACATGCATGCTCTGGATGTGGCGGAAGATCTGGCTGCGCATGTCGAACATGACTTTCTGTCCGGTCCACTGCATCAGGTAAGTCTGCACAAACTCGAGCAGGTAGCTGAACACCAGGGCAGCGACATAGATGCCGGCAATCTGCGTGATCCCGGCCCGGGCATTGGGGTTCAGCCAATGGGTCCACGCCGGCGGATGGAGAGCCGGCTTGGCGGTCATGTACCGATCGATGGCAACCTTGGTTAGGTAGGGACCGAGCACGTCGAATCCGGCCTTGAGCAGGATGGCAACCAGGGAAATAGCCGCCTGCAGCTTGTAGGGCCGAAGGTAGGTCAACAACCGGCCCATCAGCCGGCTGTCATAAGCCTTCCCGACGACATCGTCTTCGTGCTGCTGGGGTTTCCGATCTTTCTCCGTGGTTTGTTCTGTCATGGGCGCCAACTCTTATTTTACGTGGGGTTCCGGCGAACCGAGGATGTCAGAATAGATAGCAGGATCAGGGCGGCGGATGAATTCTCTTGGCATTTACATTTCGGTTCCGTTTTGCCGCGCCAAATGCACCTACTGCAACTTTGCCTCCGGTGTGTCGTCGGTGAAAGCTCACGAACAATATGTGACCCGGGTTTGTGAGGATATTCGCAACCTGCGCCGGCGGGCGGGCGCCGCCGCCATCCCTGAACTGGTGGACAGCGTCTACCTTGGCGGTGGTACCCCCAGCGTCCTGTCCCCGGCCCTGGTGGGGGAGCTTGCCCGCACCCTGCGCCAGGAGTTCGCCGTTTCCCCGGATGCAGAGATCACCCTGGAGTGTGCTCCGGGTCAGCTGGACGACTTCTCCCTGGAGGCCATGCTGGCTTTTGGCGTCAACCGTATCAGTTTCGGGGTGCAATCCCTGGTGGATCGCGAGGCAGCCGCCACGGGACGTTTCCATACCCGGGAAGTCGTGCTGCGTGACCTGGAAAGGGTGCGGTCCGCTGGGTTGCGCAAGCTCAGCATCGACCTGATCGCCGGTATGCCCCATCAAACTGCGGCGAGTTGGCAAGAGTCACTCGAAGTGCTGGCTGCGACCGGGGTGGACCACGCCAGCATTTACATGCTGGAGATCGACGAGGATTCCCGCCTGGGCAGGGAATTGCTGGCCGGCGGCTCGCGTTACGCCGCGCAGACGGTGCCCAGCGAAGAGGTGACGGCTGATCTTTATGAGAGCGCGATTGCCGCTCTTGGAGCCAAAGGCCTGCGCCAATATGAGATTTCAAACTTCGCCCGGGTTGGCGGCGAGTCCCGGCATAACTTGAAGTACTGGCGCCGCCAGCCCTACCTCGGTTTTGGCCTGGATGCGCACTCCATGGTTCGTACCGCCAGCGGCAGCGCATTGCGCTTCTGCACCACCGCGGTCCTGGCCGAATATCTGCACGGTGGCCAGGTTCAGGATGTGCGCGAGCTTAGGTCAAGCGAGGAGTTGGAAGAAGCCTGGTTTCTGGGCCTGCGCCTGCGCGCGGGGGTCGCCTGGCACGACTTGGCTGCCGAGTTCGGCAGCGATCGGGTGGCCCACTTTCGCCCCGTGGTCCTCGAGCTGTGCCAGTTGGAACTGCTCACCGAGGACGATGGCGTAGTGCGGCTGACCCGGCGAGGTCTGCTCTTTTCCAACGAGGTCTTTGCCCGCTTTCTTGAAGTAGAGGAGCTTCAGACGCAATGAGTGTGGAGGAAACAGTGTCTACCGGGACTTTGCCTTGGCCCGAAACGGCCACCCGGCAATCGACTGCCTCAATCGACCTGCGCAGTGATACGGTCACTCGTCCCACGCCTGCCATGCGGGCCGCCATGGCTGCAGCCGAGGTAGGGGACGATGTTTATGGGGAAGACCCTACCGTGAACCAGCTGGAAGCACGCGCGGCAGAGATTTTTGGCCGCGAGGCCGCGTTGTTTGTTCCTACCGGGACCATGGGCAACCAGATCGCGATCCGCATGCACACCGAGCATGGCCAGGAGGTTATCTGCGAATCCCGCGGCCACTTGGTCGACTGGGAAATGGCCATGGTTTCGG
The DNA here is from genome assembly GCA_049693715.1 of Acidobacteriaceae bacterium. Taxonomy (GTDB): domain Bacteria; phylum Acidobacteriota; class Terriglobia; order Terriglobales; family Acidobacteriaceae; genus PALSA-350. The sequence continues at coordinate 13,110 of JBAVQC010000389.1, forward strand.
CCTTCTCCGGATGCCAGGTGCGCTCGGTGTATGCGGATCGAGGGATTCTTACCTGGCCGCTGATTCAGAAAGTGATTTCACGCGGGCTTCATTTCCGCTCCCGCACCGGCCTGATCTCTCTCGAAAATACGCACAACATGGCCGGAGGCACGGTGATGCCGCCGGAGATCGCGGAAGAAATCTGCAACCGGGCCGCCGATGAGGGGCTGCCGGTCCATCTCGATGGCGCGCGCATCTTCAATGCTGCGACCGCGTTAGCGGTTCCGGTTGACCAGCTGACCCGCGCTTTCAGCTCGGTCATGTTCTGCCTCTCCAAGGGTTTGTGTGCTCCGGTGGGCTCGATGTTGGTGAGCAGCCGCCGGAATATCGAGCGGGCGCGTAATTTTCGCAAAGCGCTGGGCGGAGGGATGCGCCAGGCGGGTATTTTGGCGGCTGCCGGCCTCATCGCCCTCAACGATATGACGAGCCGGCTACAGGACGATCATGACAATGCCAAATTCCTGGCCGGCGTCCTGAGCGAACTTCCTCAAGTGGAGCTGGATCCGGCCCTGGTCCAGACCAACATCGTGATCTTTAGCCTGCGCGGTGGGGCAGATGCACAGGCCCTGCTGAGCGCTCTCGCCAGCCGGAATGTCCTTGCTGGGACCGTGGGCGCCCACTCCATACGCCTGGTGACGCACCACGATGTGGATCGCTCCGCGTGCGAGCGAGCCAGTTCAATTTTGGCGGAAGAGATCCGGAAGTGGGAACGTCAATAAGGGGCCCGGAAAAAGACAGAAATCCCGCCCGAAGAGGGCTTTCTTGGGATTTATACTGTCTAGATGCCAAAGTATTCGATCGTCGTGCCCTTCCATAACGAGGAAGAGAACGTAACTGCCCTGTATGACCGCCTGAAAGCGGTGATGGAGCAGATTGGCGACAGTTTCGAACTGGTGCTTGTGGACGACGGATCGAGTGACCGCACCTACAAGCTGCTGGAGGAGATTGCAGCCGTAGATAGCCGGGTATTGGTGGTCAAGTTGCGGCGCAACTTCGGCCAGACCTCTGCGCTGGCCGCCGGCTTTGATCACTCCCAGGGTGACTACATCCTGGCCATGGATGGCGATTTGCAGCATGATCCTTCGGAGATTCCCGAGTTTGTCGCCAAGCTGGAAGAGGGTTACGACGTAGTCAGCGGATGGCGTAAAGAGCGTATCGACAGTTTCGTCATGCGCCGGATTCCCTCGCGTTGTGCCAACTGGCTGATGGCTAAGCTTTCCGGGGTTGACATTCACGATTTTGGCACCACCTTCAAGGCGTACCGGCGTGAGGTGATTCACAACATCCCTCTTTATGGCGAGATGCATCGTTTTATCCCCGCGCTCGCTTCCTGGTATGGCGCCAGCATCTGTGAGATTCCGATCAAGAACGTGAACCGGGAGCGTGGTAAGTCTCACTACGGCATTTCCCGCACCATCCGTGTTTTCTTCGACCTGCTGACCATTCGCTTTCTGCTTAAGTACATGACCCGGCCGCTACACTTTTTCGGCACGTTTGGCGCACTAGGCATCTTGCTGGGCAGCGCGATCTCGTTGATGTTGGCCGGCCTGAAGGTATTCACCCACCAGGCAGTGATGGACTCGCATGGACCGCTCTTTGTCGTGGCCGGCGTCTTGATTTTGGCCGGCATTCAGATGCTCGCTATCGGTCTGCTGGGCGAATTGCAGGTGCGGCACTATCACACCTCATCGCATCGGGCCCCCTATGCCATTGATCGCCTGGTCCGCCTGCGCGCTCCCGAAGAACCCAGCATGCTGCAAGAGGGCTAAGCGTTGGGTATGCCGGGGATTTATCCCCGGCATCAACGTTATGGATCCTTGTGGCCTTTAGATGGGCCTGAGGTACGGTTTTCGCACCCGGTAAAGCCCGAATCCTTGTTTGGCCCTGATACGAAGCGGGAACCTCACCGTCCTCCCGAAGGGTCCGCAGACGAAGACAAATCCAGATCCAAAAAAGTCTGCGCACTATGGGGCAAATTCGGTGCGTAACAGTTGCCATCGGCAGCGTAGGTCGAGCCGCATTGACGGGCAAACTCTGTGCGCGGTGACCGCGCATACTGCCAAACCAGCGCTTCGCTGATCCCACTCGAACCCGGACCCAGCGATTTCCCCGGCATCGCGCACCCGGGTGCTGGCGGGCACAGGTCATTCACCACCCACAAGGCAACACCCTTATTTCCCTCGTGACTCGCGATCTGGTCCGCAGTAGTGATCCTGCCTGAACCTTCGGCAACCGGGATGCCGGAGCAATACACCCCCGGCTTGTACTGAGAGCTGCGCACCGCATCTGTCCATGCAAACAGATACGCGCTTTGCTCCGGCAACAACCGTCCGCCCTCTTCCTGATCGAGAAACAGAATTGCGCCCGGGCCGAAGCCTTCCCGTTTTGCCGCGGAGACAGCCGCTGCGGCGTCGGCTCTTCCCCGCGCCGCAGCGTTCTTGCCTTTGAGTTCGTTATCCAGGCGACCGTTGTATAGGATCATGAAGCCGAAACCGTTGGCCTTGAGGACAGCGCGCTTACCCAGCCAGCTATTACTGTTAGCGCCAGGAGGATTGTTCAGCCAATAACCAGTGTAGGAAAAACTGCGGTGGAGGGCCGGAAGGAGCTTATCCCCGGGATAGTCGTTCTTGTCGAAACCCGGGTAGTGACCCTGCCCTAAAGCGAGAGGCGCACAGCATAGGGCGACCAGGCAGATCCAAAGCGGGGAAAGAGGGAGCTTTACTCTGCTCCGCCGGCGTTGGGGTTGGTAGGCGGCGTCGATGGGGTGCTCGCTAACTGGCGCGCAGGGGCGCCAGGCAGGTATTTTGAAGGATTCACCGGCGTATCGTGAATGCGGACCTCGTAATGCAGGTGAGGGCCGGTGCTGTGTCCCGAAGAGCCAACGTAGCCCAGGATGTCTCCACGGTGAACATCCTGTCCCGTGATAACGGCGAATCCGGAAAGATGGGCATACAACGTTTCGACACCGTGGCCATGATCGACAACCACTTCCCGGCCGTATCCGGTGCCCAGGCCGGCCTTGAGGACGATCCCGTCCGCGGGTGCCCGCACGGCATCGCCCTCGTTGGTTGCAATATCAATCCCCGTATGGAAGGCGCCCTCGCCCTTAAACGGATCAAGCCGGGAGCCAAAGGAACTGGTGACGATTCCTTGCACCGGCCACAATGATGGTGCATACGCCACATTTACGATGCTGCCCAGGCCCGCGGGGAAGCGATTGGCGAAGAGACCGTGCATAATCTCCCCCGACATCGCGGAGGAGCGCAACGCCAGCAGCTGATCAAGTGATTGGCTGTACTGCTGATCGCTGGTGTCGTCCGAGGTGGCAGGACCAGCCGTTGCCGATGACCGCAGCGCCGGTTTCGTGACCCGATTTTGCCGCAGACCGTAGAGAGCACTCACTTCGCTCGCCAGGGAGCCTAAAGAAGCCGCCTGAACATCCTTCTCATGCGCCACCTGCTCCATCTGCAGATAGTCATGGCGTATGGTCTCGCGCTCGGTACGAATCTGGTTGAAGCGAGCCGTCTTGAGCAGCATGCGGCTGTAGGACCCGGCCATCCCGGTGATGGTGAACAGGCCGATCACCGCGGCGGCGACAAAGACATAAGCGTAGTGCAGCGGAATTGGTATCTTGCGCAAATCGCCGTCTTCTTGGCGGGCTACAAAAATAATGTAGTAGCGCTTGCGCAATATACACACTCGCAAAGGGGATAGGCCATGTACTCAGCAACAGCTTTTGCACAACAGCCGAGTCTTGAAGCTAACAGAGGGAATCTAGTGGGTCAAACCCGGAAAGTGTGATCCGCATGACCCGTTGGAGAGGTACTTTGGTCAGGCAGGGTATGCTGGCCGCATGACGGGTGAGCAAAAAAGCAGTCGGCCAAGGGCCGCAACAGCAGAGAGGGAGCTGATCGCCGGCATTCGCAGACGGGCGGATCAGTTGCTGACGGGCCGGTGTAAGACTGGAATCCTGACTCTGGGCATCGGCGACGATTGCGCTGTCTTGCGGCCCCGTCGCACCAAAGAGATTGTGGTTACCACCGATCTTTCACTCGAAAATGTGCACTTCCGGCGGGATTGGCATCCGCCGCAAAGCGTGGGCCATCGTTGCCTGGCACGCGGGTTGAGCGACTTGGCGGCTATGGGAGCTCGTCCCGAGGCAGCCTTCTTATCGCTGGCCCTGCCTTCGGCGCTTACCGGCGTGTGGATGGATGGCTTCTTCGACGGATTCATGGCTCTGGCGAAGCGCTACCGGGTGCCCTTGGCTGGCGGAGATATGGCCAAATCGCCGACCGTGGTGGCCGATATCGTTTTGCTGGGAAGTGTCACGCGGGGAAAAGCTCTCCTGCGCTCGCGAGCTCGGGCTGGGGATTTGATCTATGTGACGGGCGCCCTGGGCGGGTCTGCAGCGGAGTTGAAGGCTCTCCAACGGAAGCCACGCGGCTTTGTTGGCCAAGACAAACTTAGGCACCCGCATTTGTACCCAGAGCCCAGGCTGGCTGCCGGCCGCAAGCTGACAAGTTTGGCAACCGCGGCCATCGACCTGAGCGATGGCCTATCAACCGATTTGGCGCATCTGTGCCAGGAGAGCGGCCTCACCGCCGAGATCGATGCGGACGCACTGCCCGTCGACGCCCGCGCAACCCTGGAGCAGGCGCTGCACGGCGGAGAAGATTACGAACTATTGTTTACCGCCTCTGCGAAGACCACAGTGCCCAGTCAACTGGGCGGAGTATTGGTCCATGCCATTGGCCGGATGAAAAAGCCAGGCAAGGGGCCCCAGGTACAACTCGACAGCGGTGGCAAGCGGATCGCGCTAGCCGCAGGCGGATGGGAGCACTTCCGCTAGTCCCCTTGATAGCATCAGAACAGACCTATGACAGACCCTTCCCCTCGGGTGCGCTTTGCTCCCTCTCCTACCGGTATGTTGCACGTGGGCAATGCCCGCACCGCGCTCTATAACTGGCTCTTTGCCCGCCACACCGGCGGAACGTTCCTGCTTCGCATCGAAGACACTGACGTGGAGCGCAGCGAGTTGCGCTATGAAGCGCAACTGATAGAGGATCTGCGCTGGCTGGGTTTGGACTGGTCCGAGGGGCCGGAGATTGGCGGCCCCTACGCCCCCTACCGGCAAAGCGCGCGCCTGGATATCTATGAGCAGCACACCAGGCAGTTGCTCGACCAGGGCAAAGCTTACCGCTGCTTCTGTACCACGGAGGAACTGGAAGCGGAACGGCAGGTGGCGCTCCGCGAGCATCGCACGCAAGTGTATTCCGGCAAATGCAGAGCTCTCACGCCGAAGGATGCAATCGCGCGGGCCGCTGCGGGCGAGCCTTTCGCCGTGCGTCTCGCTGTGCCGGATGTGCCCCTACGCTTCCTCGACATCGTGCGTGGCGAGGTGGAGTTTGCCAGTGAAGCGGTGGGCGACTTTATCCTGGTTCGATCTTCAGGCATTCCTGTCTACAACTACGTGGTCACCATCGACGACGCGCTCATGCACATCACCCACGTGATTCGAGGCGACGATCACATATCCAACACTCCCCGGCAAGTGGCCATTTATCAGGCGTTCGGCTGGGCGTTGCCCCTGTTTGCGCACCTCTCAACGATCCTGGGCAGCGATCGTGAGCGCCTGTCCAAACGCCATGGAGCTACTTCGGTGGCGACCTTCCGCGAAATGGGCATACTGCCCGAGGCGCTGGCGAATTATCTCGCCCTGCTCGGCTGGGGCGCGGAGGGAGGAACGCGGGAGATCTTTACTCGCGAAGAGCTGGTCAAGGAGTTCAAGCTGGAGCGCGTGACTTCTTCGCCCGCCGTGTTTGATTGGGACAAGCTGCATTGGCTGAACCGCCAGGCCATCAAGCATTCGCCGCGGCCTGAGTTGGGGGCGTTGGCGTGGCGATATTTCACGGTAGTCGGTTGGCTGCCGCCGCAGCCCTCAGCCAGTGACGCTGTCGTCGATTGGTTCGATCGCGTGTTAGAGCTTTATCTTCCCGCAGTGGATCAGCTGCAGCAGCTGCCCGAAAAGGCAGCGGCCCTTTGGCGGATGGCTCAAGTGGCAGAGGAAGATGCTGCCATGCTCACCACGGAAGCAGGCGAGCGGGTGGTGCGAGTGTTTACAGAAAAGATCAGAGCAGAAGCGGGCGCAATCACGCCCCCGCGGTTTAAGGAACTGATGAACGAGGTGAAGGCGGAGAGTGGAGTCAAGGGCAAGGAACTCTTCCATCCTGTACGCATCATCCTTACTGGAGCCCACTCGGGTCCGGAGTTCGACAAACTGATTCCCTTGTTGGAAGACGGCAGCCGGCTCGATTTGCCGGCCCATGTGATGAGCGTGCGAGAGCGGGTAGAAGCGTTTGCCGCTGGTGCTTGACCCCACTTTTCCTCATCACTGGAAGGCAGAGGTTCTCACTGCCCGCCCCATGATTTTGCCTGCGCGCCAGTTCGTTTACCCGGCACGCGTTGAGGAAGTTGAACGAGGAGCACTGGAGATCATGATCCGTACTTCACTGGGAGCGGCTCCGTTCCTGGCCACCTGCGCGTTGGGTTTTGCCGGGGACAACGTGCCCAGCGGTATTTGGTCCTGTCCTGATCCGGCATGGATCTGCGCGGTTGCGGGCGGGTACGCCTACCTGATCGATACCTCTGACCCCGCACGATGGGAGCAGGTGGCGTATCGGCCCGTGACCAGCGTAACGGTTGTCGCTGAGCACGCACTATTAGTGTTTGCCGGCTTTCAATCGCTGCTGGCCTGGGGGCGCTCAGGCAAAGTCTGGGAAACTGGCCGGCTCAGTTGGGATGGCCTGCGCATTACCGCTATTCACGGAGAGACCCTGCTGGGGCTGGGATGGGACATGACCACCGATCGCGAGCTCGAGTTCAACGTCAACCTGAAGACCGGCGAGCATCGCGGCGGCGGCTACCTGGTATAGAAGCTCAAGCCCGCATCGCCCTGCTCGAGGACGCGATAGCGTTTCAGCGGGCCGTAGCACTCGGCCAAAGGCTGGAGCATTTTGCGGCTGTGTTCGGCGATTACGATGCCGTCGGGAGTGAGCAATGAATCTGCACTGTGGCCGATGCTGCTAAGAGTGCCGGCATAGTCGTCGTCGTCCGCGTACGGTGGGTCAAGAAAGACAATCGAGCATTCGGTGACACGGCGCAATGCGGCCGGTACCGTGCTGGATAGAATCTGAAAGCCGGATGTGATCTTGAGGGCAGCGAGGTTACTTTGAATCGCGGCGACTGCGGAGGGAGCGTTATCGACGAAGTAGACCAGGCTTGCACCGCGGCTGATCGCTTCGATGCCCACGGCGCCGGAGCCGGCATAGAGATCGGCGAACACAGCGCCTTCGATACGCGGGCCCAGAACATTAAAAAGCGTTTCACGTAAGCGGTCGCTGGTGGGCCGGGTGGCCAGCCCGCGGGGCGCGGCCAGCCGCCGCGAACGGTATGTGCCGCCGATCACCCGCATCGGATTTGATGTTAAATCAATCCTTTGCTGGCCAATGAATAGGCAAGCTCTACAATGAAGTGCAAGGACGGATGCAATGCGTGGATGGTCGTTCCCCTTAGGGCGATGGATGGGTGTGGAGTTGCGCATTCACACTTTTTTCATTCTGCTGCTCGGCATCTGTATGGCCTACACCGAGAGCGTTCATCTCACCGTGTTTCGTGGGGTGGGCTTGTGGCTGGTGCTGCTGGGTGCGGTGGCTGTCCGCGAAGTGGCGCGCATGATCGTGGCCGCCTATCACGGGCTGCAGCTGCGCAATATCCTGCTGCTGCCGATTGGTGGCTTGTTGGCCTACGCCAATGCGGAGAGCGCGGAGCACGCCGGCGCCAGCAAGGTGCAATGGCGCATGGCCCTGACCGGGCCGTTGTCCAATCTCACCTTTGCCGTGGTGGTCGCCATGCTCGTCCTTGGCATGTCGCCGACGCTCAATCTGCTGGAGCGGCCCTGGATTACCCCCGCGCACCTGATTCGCAGCATCATCTGGGTCAATGTGTTTCTCGGCGTTTTGAACTTGCTCCCCGCCTATCCCCTGGATGGCGGCAGGGTGGTGCGTGGCGGAGTTGCCCGCGCTCAGGGTAGGGCGCAGGGGACGCGCGTGGCCACTGGGCTGGGCCAGATCCTGGCCATGGCTGCCATCATCGCCGGATTAGTGCTGATGAATGCGTGGCTGCTGCTGGCCGGATTTTTCATCCTCATCGGCGCTCAGTTGGAAGATCAGGGCGTGCTGTTCCAAAGCGTCGTGGATACGGTCAACATGCAGGACATTATGTTGACGGAGTTTTCCATGCTCGCTCCCTCAGACACGCTGGAAGACGCCTTGCACAAGTCGATTCATAGCCTGCAGGACGATTTCCCCGTGGTCCGTGGAGACAACCTGGTCGGCATTATTTCCCGCCAAAGCATTCTTTCGGCGCTGCGCAGCGAAGGCAACGGCTACGTGCAGGCGGTGATGTCGCGCAGCTTTCATGTGGCCCAGCCCGAGGATTCTTTAGGCACGACGATTAGCCGCTTTGCTGGGCGGGGACTGTCGTTGGTGCCGGTGACCGAAGGCGAGCGCATTGTCGGCATTGTGACCTTGCAGAACCTGATGCACTCCATGAGCCTGCTGGCCGAAAGCCGAAAATTGCGTCGCCAGAGCCAGGAATAATCGTTGGAGCCCGGGCTCTACCTGGTCGCGACGCCGATCGGCAATCTTGAAGACATTACGCTCCGCGCGCTGCGCGTCCTGAAGAGCGTGGACCGCATAGCATGCGAAGACACGCGGCAAACGCAAAAGCTGCTGAACCACTTTGCCATTTCCACGCCCACGATCAGTTATCACGAACACAATGAGCAATCGCGGACCGCGGAGCTGATTGCCCTGCTGCAGCAGGGTGGCCGCGTTGCCGTGGTCAGCGATGCCGGCACTCCGGCGTTCTCTGATCCTGGCCTTGAACTCGTGAAAGCAGCGCTGGCTGCGGGTGTGCCCGTGATTCCAATCCCTGGGGCCAACGCCGCACTCAATGCCCTGGTCGCCTCCGGCATGGACACTGATCGCTTCCTCTATGCAGGTTTTCCAGCGGCGAAGCCGGGCGCTCGGCGAACCGAGCTCGAGGCCTTGGCCGCCAAGGCAGACGGTCTCACCTTGGTGCTCTACGAAGCGCCGCATCGCATCCTGGAAACCTTGGTCGATGTGGAAGCGGTATGGGGAGAGCAAGCGCGGGTGGTGGTAGCTCGTGAGCTGACCAAACTTCACGAGGAATTTCTGCGCGGAACAGTGGTGGAAGTCCGGCTTGCGCTGTCGGCCCGCGACCGCATACGGGGCGAGATGGTGTTGTTGATCGAGGCAACGTCGCCGGTCCAGCCGGCGAACTTAGCCGGTAGCGTGATGCAGCAAGTATCGCAGCTGATGGAAGCCGAGGGTCTGGACGAAAAAGACGCGCTGAAGCGTGTGGCGCGTGACCGCGGTGTTTCTAAGAGCGAGGTTTATCGGGAACTACAGCGGCAACGCTCGAAAAAGTGAACTGCCGAGGGATCTGCGGTTTCACTGCACCAGCAACCGATGGCGGATGGAAGGCGCACTCCCCACCTTGTCATCCCGAGCGAAGCCGAGGGACCTGCGGTTCCGCGGACCTCTCCTGGAAATGTTTTTTTTCGGGGAGAGTAGCGAATTACCTAAGTCGTCTTAGGCAATTTCCAAGCCGGAACCGGCCGCTCCGCAAGCGGCAATTCGCGCCCTTTGACCCGGTCGTATAAGTAACTGTCGCTGGTTGTTCCCAGCGACTCGTTATACAAGCTCGGTTCCCCAATCACCTCGCGCAATTCCTCGGCAAAACGATGGACCCCTTGCAGGGACTCCGCTATCGCCGGGACCTCAAGGCGATTGGTCTTCCAGAATTTTTGGTATCCGCGATCAAGTAGGGTGGCGACTTCACCGGCCACCATGAAGCCGGGGCGGTGCCTCCATCGGACGGCCGTGTGCGGCAGCTTCTTCTCTGCCTCGGTCGGCTCCCCCGCTTTGGCCAGAACCGCGCCAGCCCCGTATTTGCTCACCAGGAACTGGTTTGCGACCCCGGGCACCCCTTGTACATCAAACCCAGAGGTGCGGAGAGTGCTGAAAACTTCATCGAAGGTCAGGAAGTGTACTTTTGTCCGCATGGTTGCGACTGACTGTGGATTGCCTCGATTTTCAGATGGCAGCTACACTAAGGATTGCTTCACCCTACTTTCGCACATTGATGCGGGTCACCGCAACGTGAGTAGACCAATTGAATCAGGGACTTTGCATGCAAACTGAAGTGCAGATGGAAGTGAGCTCGACGCTGGGCAGTAGCATCTTGGAACGGATTGGGAACACGCCACTCCTGCGCCTCGACCGCTTGACCGCCCACCTCCCAGGGATCACCTTGCTGGGCAAGGCCGAATGGGCCAACCCGGGGGGCTCGGTTAAGGATCGCGCGGCGGCCTCAATCGTGGCCGCGGCCGAGGCTCAGGGACTGCTTGCGGGAAGGCACTTGCTGGACGCGACCAGCGGGAACACCGGCATCGCGTATGCCATGTTGGGCGCGGCTAAGGGTTTTCCGGTTACGCTGTGCATGCCGTCCAACGTGTCCTCTGAGCGGAAACGCATTCTTTCCGCCTACGGAGCAAACATTGTCTGGACGGATCCAGCAGACGGCTCCGATGGGGCGATTCTGAAGGCTCGGGAGCTGGCGAAGGATAAGGACCGGTTTTATTACGCTGACCAGTATGGGAACCCGGCGAACTGGAAGGCGCATTATAAAGGTACGGCGAACGAGATTTGGCAGCAGACTAAGGGACAGGTTACGCACTTCGTAGCCGGGCTGGGCACCAGTGGAACCTTCATGGGTGTGACCCGTCGGCTGAAAGAGCTGAACCCGGACATTGAATGTATTGCCATGCAGCCCGATTCACCGTTCCATGGGCTGGAAGGCTTGAAGTACATGGCGACGGCGATTGTGCCTCCTATCTATGATGCCGGCGTGGCCGACCGTCACGTGGAGCAATCGACTGAAGGAGCTTACGAGATGGCCAAGCATCTGGGCCGGAACGAAGGGCTGTTGCTGGGTATCTCGGCCGCCGCCGCGGTGGCGGCAAGTTTGAAGATCGGCGAAGAGGAAGCTGGCGCGGGCAGAAGCGCCGTCATCGTCACCATCCTGTGTGACTCGGCGGACAAGTATCTCAGCGAGCGGTTTTGGGAGCAATGATGGCCACTACCAGCGTGGGGCAGAAGCTGGAGATCGGTGACGCGGTTTACGCCCTGCTGCGCAAGCATGGTGAAGAGACCTACCCCCATGAGTGTTGCGGAGTGCTGCTCGGTAAGGCGCTCGACGGTATCAATGAGGTAGAGGTAGCCGTACGCGCAGGCAACACACGGACCGATTCCGCCCACAACCGCTACCACATTGCGCCCCAGGAACTGGTCAGCATTCAACGTCAGGCGAGGGAACAGAACCTGGACATCGTGGGTTTTTATCACTCCCATCCCGACCATCCCGCGCGCTGGTCGGCGACCGATTTCAATGAAGCACACTGGCTGGGTTGCTCCTATATGATTACTAGTGTCGAACAGGGCGTAGCCAGGCAAACCAACTCCTTCTTTCTGGCCGGAACCGGCGAAGACGACAAGCGGTTTCAAGACGAGGAGATTCACGTGAGGCCCGAACGCTGTTGACCGCCGGCCCCGTGACCCCCGCGCTACGCAACCAGATCAGAAAGAGAGAGAGTTCGACGAATGAAGATTCACATTCCTACCCCCCTCCGTCAGTTCGCCTCCAAGCAGGCCATGGTGACGGTCGAGGCTGCGACCGTAGGTGAGGCGCTGGATGAACTTACCCTCACTCATCCGGAACTGAAAAAGCATCTGTATTCAGAGGAAGGCAAGTTGCGCGCCTTCGTGAACGTTTACCTGAACGACGAAGATATTCGTTACCTGAGCGACAAGGAGAACACGGCGGTCAAGGACAGTGACAGCCTGTCCATTATCCCTTCGATTGCCGGCGGATGCGTCGTTCTCAAGCAATTAGGAGATTGAACATGGCAACACTGACTGAAGTACCCTTGCAGACGATGCCGTCGCTCAGCAATGACGAGATCGCCCGCTATTCCCGCCACCTGATCTTGCCCGAAGTAGGCATGGAAGGTCAGCAGAAACTCAAAGCAGCCAAGGTGCTCTGCGTGGGCACGGGCGGCCTCGGTTCACCCCTGGCGTTCTACCTCGCCGCGGCCGGCGTCGGCACACTCGGGTTGGTCGACTTCGACGTCGTGGACTCGAGCAACCTGCAGCGGCAGATCATTCACAGCACGAAAGATGTAGGCCGCTTGAAGCTGGACTCGGCAGAAGAGAAGCTGAAGGCCCTGAATCCCCACATGAAGATCGTGAAGTACAACACCATGTTGTTGAGCAACAACGCCATGGAGATCTTCAAGGACTTCGACATCGTGGCCGACGGCACGGATAATTTTCCCACCCGCTATCTGGTAAACGATGCCTGTGTGTTGAGCGGCAAGCCAAACGTCTACGGCTCCATCTTCCGCTTCGAGGGGCAGGCCAGTGTCTTCGCCACCGAGCAGGGGCCGTGCTACCGCTGCTTGTATCCTGAACCGCCACCCCCGGGTTTGGTTCCTTCCTGTGCCGAAGGCGGAGTGCTTGGCATTCTCCCCGGCCTCGTCGGCGTCATCCAGGCCACCGAGGTCATCAAGCTGATCCTGGGCCAGGGTGATCCACTGATCGGGCGCCTCCTGCTGGTGGATTCGTTGGGCATGCGTTTCCGCGAGTTGAAGCTGCGCAAGAATCCAGACTGCCCGGTATGCGGCACTCACCCGACCGTAACCGCGCTGATCGACTACGAGCAGTTCTGCGGTATTCAGCCGGCGCCGGCGCCCGATGCGAAGCTGATCAACGGCATCGAGCAGATCGACGTGACTACCTTTAAGCAACAGCGTGACGCAGGCAAGGACTACTTCCTGCTTGATGTGCGCGAGCCCCACGAGTTCAAAATTGCCGAGATCGGTGGATACCTGCTTCCCTTAGGCGACCTGCAAAAGCGTGTAGGCGAACTGGATAAGAGCCGCGAGATCGTAGTGCAGTGCAAGAGCGGCGGCCGCAGCCAGAAAGCGGCGGAGTTCCTGCAGCAGGCTGGTTTCAAGGTAAAGAACCTGGCCGGCGGCATCCTGGCGTGGAGCGACCAAGTCGATCCCAAAGTGCCCAAGTACTAGTTCGTTCATCCGTCACCCAATCCCGAAGCCGCTCTGCATGCGGCTTCGGGATTTCTTTTTGCTCCTCGCAATGTGCCATCGGTATACTCCGGGGGGTTGTTTCTGCCGCGCTGCGCCGGGAGTTCCATGGACCTTGTAGTTATCCGCACTCTGTTCATCCTCGTTCTAACCGCCGCCTGTTACTTTCTCCCCCCTTTTGGGCTTGGGCCCTGGGCCGCGGCAGTGATTGGGGCGATTGCCGCTGCCGCGGTCATCGTTTTTGAGTTGCGCGTACGGGCATTGAGCATCAAACGGCTGCTCGGTGCGGTGCTGGGCAGCCTGATGGGAATCGCGGGAGCGGCGTTGTTCGGCATGGTGCTGAGTGGAAGCCTGCCGCCCGGTGGAACCCGTGCTCTGTTGCAGCTCTTCGTGCTCATGCTCATGACCTATGTGGGGTTGATGGTAGGCGCCAGCAAGGGCGACCTGCTGAACTTTACCGGGGGCTTGGCCGAACTCTTTGCCGGTGAGCGGGCAGCAGGGGGCAAGCGCCAACTCAAGATCCTTGACACCAGCGCCATTATTGACGGGCGCATTGCCGACGTGGTCGAAACCGGTTTTCTGGAAGGAACACTGTTGGTGCCCGACTTCGTCTTGCGTGAACTGCAGATCGTGGCCGATTCTTCTGACAGTTCCCGCCGCCAGCGCGGCCGGCGCGGCCTGGATATTCTGCAGAAGATGCAAGCCCATCCTTTGCTCAGCGTACAGATCATCGAGGATGATTTCCCCCAACTGCGAGAGGTTGACTTGAAGCTGATCGAGCTGGCCAAGAAGAAGGGTTCTCCGATCGTGACCAACGATTTCAACCTAAGCAAAGTAGCCCAGCTGCATCATGTGCAGGTGCTCAATCTGAATGACTTGGCCAACTCTTTGAAGCCGCTCGTGCTACCCGGGGAAAAGATGAACATCGTGGTCTTGAAGGAAGGCAAGGAATACAACCAGGGGGTCGGTTACCTGGATGATGGAACCATGGTGGTCGTGGATCACGCGCGCCGCATGATTGGCCGCGCGGTCGAAATCACGGTAACCAGCGTTCTGCAGACCGCGTCGGGCAAGATGATCTTCGGCAAGCTTGAGGATGGCGCCCCCAAGCCGGAGCACGTGCGTGCCGTGAGTGAGCTTTCCAACTAAGGTGTGTCAACCTGGGACGGATCAGCCGCATCCCTAAGAGTGAAAGCCGTCAAATTTAATGAAATCTCGCTTCTTGGCACGGAAAGCACAGAAACAGGTTTGACAGCCGGAATCCGGCGGGTACAATCTTGCCGAGAAGCACTCAGACCTCCCAGATGGACACCGCCTGCAAACACCCCAAAGTGCGCGTCGTAGCGCGTGAAGAGGACGTCGAATACGTCGAATGCCTGGATTGTGGCCAGGTATTCGACTCTAACGAATTCCGAGACATGGAAATCGAGGAAGAAGTGCTGCGGGAGCCGGAAGAAGAAGACATCAGGTAGCGCGCGTCCTCCCCTCATCGAATACCCGGGCCAAAAACGGTCCGACGGGTGTAGCTCGTCCGGTGTGCGGGGATAGGTACAGGCTAAAGAGGGTGTGTCCTCTCCTTTAGCAACCGCCCTCTCCCTTAGCAACCGCCCTCTCCTTACAACGACCCTCCCCTGTTTGTCATCCCGAGCCGAAGCGAGGGATCTGCAGTTCCACGGACCTTTCGTGGATATGTTTATTCGGTTCTCGCACATGCTCTTTCGCCCCTGAAGTCCTGAAGTACGCTTTTTGCGTCGGTCTCTGAATTTTTCAGCATCCTGCTAAAGAGGAATCCGCGGCCGTCCAGCTCCCGGCATCAGGCGTAGATCGTGCTCTCCAGGAAGCGATTGCGGAACTTGCCATTTGCATCGTGCTTTGCCACAAGCCCTTTATATTTAGCCAGTTCCGGGTACAGAGGCTCGACACGTGAGCCCGGCATCGTGAACAGCTTTCCCCAGTGGGGCCGGGCCCCAAAGGGCGCCAGCTTCGCCTCGATCATCGGCAGCACATTTTTCACTGCCGGCCATTCCGGCTTCCAGGTGAAGTGAATGCCCATGGAGTCCCGCTTGTAGGCGGTGCTCATCCAAAGGTTATCCGCCACGACCGTCCGCACTTCGGAGATAAATAGATGAGGAGTCACGTGGTCGCGAAGTTGTTCGACCGCCAGGATAGCTTCGTAACCCCGGTCACGGGGGATCAGGTACTCGGATTGAAGCTCGGCCCCGCTGCTCGGCGTAAAGCCGATGCGGAAGTGAGGCAGCCGGTCATACCAGGGACCGGGAATACCCAATTGTTCGGTGCAACTCTCCGCCGAATGGTCCGCAAGCGGGTGAAGCTTTTTCGTTGCCGGCTTGGCCCCGAAGAAATCCGAGGCAAATTGAGGTGCACTCCCGGGCTGAACCCTACGTTTCACCCATACCTGGCCTATGCGGTGATTCTGCCAGTCGGTGAAGAGACTAACGCTGTAGCCGCTGGTAAAAATTTCCTCCAGGTGCTGCTCCAGCTGATCCATGCCCAGGTTCTCATAGACCATCTGGGCCACCTGATAGGTCGGCTGGACATCGAGTGTGACCTTGGTCACGACTCCGACCGCACCCAGGTGAACGGCTGACCCGGCAAAACCATCGCCATCCCGCTCCCGGGAGAGAACCAGCACCTCACCGTCAGCAGTCACCAACTCCATAGCAGACACAGCCGTAGCCAGGTTTCCGTTCTTGTTACCTGATCCGTGGGTCGCCGTAGCCATCGCGCCGGCGACGGTAATCTGCGGCAACGAGGCCAGATTGTGCAGCGCATAACCGTGGCCATCCAGATAGGGAGCCAGTTGACTATAGGTGACACCCCCGCCCACGGTGACCGTGCGGGACTCGCGATGGAGCACAATCTGGTTCAGATGGGCCAGTGAAATTTGATCCTGGGTGCTGTCGGCGATTCCGTTAAAGGAGTGGCGAGCACCCAGCGCCCGCAGTTTGTTGCAGCCCTTCACAACCTGCTGCACTTCCTCGACCGTCTTCGGCTGGTGCAGGCGGTCGGTACTAAAAGTGTAGTTTCCCGACCAATTGGTTCGCTTGCCCGGCGACTGTTCGCCCGACCCTAACGGTGACAAAACTGTGCCGGCAAGAAAGATACCGGATGTCTTTAAGAATTCTCTCTTGTCCATAGCCACGTCCGTTTCGCGCTCCTGCTTTGGGAAGGATACCGCAGTACCGGGTGCCTGAACCGGTCATAACGGAACAGTTACTGGATCAGTATTACCAATCTGCCGAGCTAACCACCTTGCAGCTTCTTGCGGCAACGAGCAAGTAAGAAATACACGCGTTGGGAAATAACGAACACGATCGTTAAATCCCCCATAAGGGTAATAACAATGTGCCAAAACGGAAGGTATTCTCCAGCAGTTGACGCTAGCCTGTGCAATCCGTTACCAGCGGTGCGCCAACAGAACGACTGCGATGAATGACTCACTATTTCGCCGGCGCTTGTTTTCTAAGAGTCACGCTTACGAACGAACCGTACCAATTTCCGGAGCCTTGAAACCCATGACGCAATCCCCAATCGTTGCCTTTAAGCGCTATATGACCTCCAGACAGTTAATCGTTGGCCGGCTGATGCCAGTGCTGTTGGGCGCTCTTGCGTTGGGGGCTACTGGGCCGGCCGCATGGGCCGCAAATCCCACAGCTACAAACACAGCGCTGACGGCAACCACAAACCCGTCGCCCGCGACCAGCGGGCAGGTCGTCACCCTGACGGCCAAGGTGACCATCACCGCAGGTGGGACCCCTGCCGGTGGTAATGTCACATTCACGGATATGTATGACAGCGGCAATGGCAGCGGCGCCATCACAGAAGTGTTGGGAACGGTCCAGGTTCAATCCGCGAGCGGAACTCAGGGAACGGCGATTCTTGCGACGGAAATCGGCGGTGTTGGGAACCATAATTTTATTGCTATCTATAATGGCACCACCACGCCCGCGCCCGGCCTCGCCGCCAGTACATCCGCCACGGTAGGAGTAAACTTTTCCGGACCGTATTCGTCCGCAACTTCACTAGCGGTTACCGGTACGGCTGTGCCCTACACGCTCACCGGAACCGTATCCGCCTTTGGTCCGAAGATACCGACCGGCAGTGTCACTTTTACCGATTCAACCTCGGGTGCAAACCTGGGCGCCGCAAACCTCACCACCACGGCGGCGAGTCAGTTTACCCCGTTCACGTCCTATCCTCTGGCCAATCTCAATGACGGCAATACCGGCGGTACCAATGGACCGGCGATTGGCGACTTCAATGGTGATGGCCGTCCCGACTATGCCGTTCCCGCCAACAGCGGCTCGGTGTTCATCCTGCTGGGCAAGGGCGACGGAACCTTCACCAACGGCACCACGATTGCCACCGCCTCTCCCTTTGAGCCAACCTCTGTAGTCGTAGGTGATTTCAACGGCGACGGCAAGCAGGATCTGGCGGTTCTCAGCGCCAACGGCATCGGTTCGGTAAATATCTATCTCGGCAATGGAGACGGAACTTTCGGGACGCCGACTAACATCGCAGTCGCCACAGCAACCTCAGGTTCGCGGCTGCTCGCCGTCGGCGACTTTAACCGCGACGGCATCCAGGATCTGGTCGCGACCAATACCACCCAGAACAATGTTGCTGTTCTCCTGGGCAAGGGTGATGGCACATTCAATCCCGCAGTTGCTTACGCTCTCGGCAACGTCAACGACAACCGGGGCCAGGCGCCGTGGAATGTTGTGGTGGGAGATCTCGACGGGGATGGAAACCTTGACCTTGCCGTGGCCTCCGACAACGCAGGTTCTGTCAGTGTCCTTCTCGGCAACGGCGACGGCACATTTAAGGCAGTCACCTACGTAGCAACCGGCGCTCAACAAGTGGGTTCGGTAGCCGTGGCCGACTTTAACCATGACGGCAAGCTTGACCTGGCTACGACCAGCGCTCCGGATAACACTATTTATATCCTGCTCAACAACACCGCGAACAAGGTACTCAGCTTTCAGGCGCCAAAGCCGAACGCCATGGCTGGTGGGCCCTACTATCTCACCATCGCTGACTTTGATCGCAACGGCAGACCCGACATCATCTCTGCCAATAACGGCAGCAATAACGTCGGCGTTCTGATCGGTAATGGCGATGGCACATTCCAGGCTGCGGTCCCCTACGGAGTGGGCGCCGGTTCCATTTTCGCCAATGTGGGCGACATCAACGGCGATGATCGCGTAGATTTGACCGCGGTCACCAACACCGGTCTAAGCGTTCTGCTCTCAGGCCAGGCGGAGACCGCAACTCTCACTGGCGTAACTGTGGTTGGATGTGCGGTACAATCGCTGGTCGCCACCTACCCGGGCGACACCAACTACGCCACCAGCACTTCGCCGTCTGTGAACGTTACCAACGGGACAATCGGTACGACCCTGGGGATCGCCATAACGCCGACGAATGCTGCCGTAGGTCAGCAGATTTCGTTGACAGCCACGCTCGCTCCCTCCAGCCAGGGCTCGACCACCACCAATGGAGAAGTGATCTCCTTCTTCAATGGGACCAGCACCACGCCCATCGGCACCGCGACGCTCTCCGGCGGCGTTGCCGTCTTCAATTACATTCTTCCGAGTGGAGCCTACAGCTTCCACGCAACCTTTCCCGGCGACTGCAGCTTTGTGAAGAGCAGCAGCACTACTCTGAGTGGAACCGCACTCCAGGCATCCACGCTTAGCTGGGCAACTCCAGCTCCTATTCCCGTCGGCACCGCGCTGAGCACCACGCAACTCGATGCGACCGATGCCCAACTGGGAACCTTCGTCTATTCTCCAGGCCTCAACACCGTTCTGCCCGCGGGCACCCAAACTCTTTCCGTAACCTTTACTCCAAACAACCACGCATTCGGTGTAGAGACGGCCACGGTTCAGCTCGTTGTGCAGCCCGGAACCACCCTCATCTGGCCGACACCCACTCCTATCACCTTCGGAACGCCACTGAGCGGTTTCCAACTGGATGCGACGGCATCGACCGGTGTCGTTCAAGTGCCGCTCTCCAAGCTTTACAACGTTTCCGGCATCTATAGTCCCAATTCCGTCTACAGCACGGGTGGGTTCGACAACGATGGATTCTCCTACTCCACGACCAGCCTCGGCAGCACTGTCGTTTGGAACGGTCTGACATTCGCCATAGGCCCGCCCAATGCACCGGATGCGGTGGCTACCCCAACTGCGGACCCCTCATGTAGGGGAGGCGGCTGCGCCCCCGGGCCCGCGTTGGTGATCCCATTGCCCACCGGCAATTACAGCAACTTGTATATGCTCGGCGCCATGGTCAATAACATTGCTCCTACCCAGCAATTTATCGTGACCTACAGCGATGGCTCAACCCTTACGTTTACTCAGAATATGAGCGACTGGTTCAACACCATGGGTTGGCCCGGCGAGTCAGTGATCAACTGCAGCGAAGATCGAAACTTCAGCGACGGCACCAACCACTCCATCCAGCCGGACTCGGCTTGTGTCTTCGGCTATCAGATTCCTCTCGACCCGACCAAGACAGTGGTCAGCGTGCAACTGCCGGGCACCAGGAATATTGTGATGTTATCCATGGATCTCACCACGCCGTCGATCCCTGGAACATACACTTATACACCCCCGGCCGGTACCATCGAGCCGGTAGGAACGGATACCTTGTCGGTCGTCTTCACGCCGACCGACACCACGCACTTCCAGTCTGCGACGGCTACCGTGAAGTTAGTTGTCGACACACCGCCTACGCCCATCGTGACCACGAGCATCTTCTGGCCGACTCCGGCGCCCGTCGTCTTTGGCACGCCTCTAAGTGCGACGCAGCTCGACGCCACCGCCATGGGATTGGCGAGGCCCACGCCCGTGGTTCCCGTCAGCCAGGTGAGTGTCATCGCCACGTCTACCAATGGGAGTGACTATAACCAGCCCGGTTTTGACGGCAACGGACTCACGTACTCGTACAATTCGCTGAATAACGGCCAGGTCAATTACCTGGGCGTGACCTATACGCTTGGCCAGCCGAACATTCCGGACGCCCTCAGCAGCGGAGCTGTTTATAGCCTTGGCGCGGGTCAAGGGAACTACGAGAATGTCTACCTGATCGGCGCCGCGATTACAGCCTATCCCAACGCACCCTTCATCCTTACCTATTCCGATGGCAGTAAGACAACCGTGCCCGTGAATATGAGCGCATGGACGGCGCAGGCGTCTCCAGCGAATCCCGGCGAAACCGTGATTGCAACGAACACTTTTGCCAACAACCAAACCGGCGGCAAAACGCCAGGGACAGCAACCTACAATCTCTACGGATATCAGCTTCCTGCGGATGCCAGCAAAACCCTGGTGAGCGTCGC